>NZ_JBEYFB010000063.1:0-32765 GCF_040634135.1 Streptomyces sp. NPDC007164 | reverse complement strand
CATCCGACAGTCTTAACTCGGCCTTCGGCCGCCCGGTCCGCGCCATGAGACAAGCCTATACATCTGAACGGAATCCCTGACTCAGGACACTAGCGGTGCTCGACCGCGCCCGCAGGGAGTTCCCCGACTCGGACTCCGTACGCGTCTTCCGCGCGCTGACCCTCAACGACGCCCGGCAGCCGGACGAGGCGGTGGCCGAGTTGCTGACCGTCGTCACCGGGCACGCCGAGGTCACCGACCTCGGGCGGTGGACAGTCGGGCTGCGTGGCCTCGCCCAGTGGCTCGCCGACGGCCGGCCCGAATAGGAAGCAGTTGCCCCGCACCAGGCCGGCGCAGAAGGGCCTTGGCCGGTGGGCGTGTCCGCGACCGGCATGGACACGGCAGTGTCTGATGGGAGATCGGCTTTCTGCAGCGATGAGCGTGGTTGGGAGGGCGAAAGCTTCTTTCTCACTCTGAGTAATGGTCGCTCCGCACGACGACATGGCACACCCGAGGTGCCACACCGATCGTGAAAGTGGGCCGACCTGTGGTTTCACTGATGGGGCTGGCTTCGAGCCTGTGCACGCTCAGCCGTACGCGGCGGTGCACGTTGGCCCGTACGCCGACAACCCTCGTCGTCCACGAGCACAAGCGGCCGGCTCGGCCGCGGCATCGAACGGACGATCCCCCTCCAGCGTGATCAACGTCGAGGATCCTCCCACGCCGCCCGCCAACGTGACAGTGCCCCCGGACGTGCTCCTGCCCGCCTGAAAGAGCCCGAGCTGGTGAGCGAGCGCACTACGCAGCGCACCGACTCCACCCATGTCGTGGCCGCTGTGCGCGACCTGATCCGGGCTGGAACTGGTCACCAAGGCGGTCCGTGCCGCGTTTGAAGAGGGAGCCCGCACAGCCGGACACCTGCTTGTCGGCCTGGTCGACGAGGAGTGGGGACGCCGCTGCGGCCGCCGGTCCACCTGGGCAAGAACCCCACGCGGCCCAAGAACCGGATCCTGGCCGCAGGCAACGATGCCTGCCAACTGTTGGAGCGCCTCAACCAGGACAGATCCAGCTACCGTCCCGGCCCAGCGGCCCAGGCGCTAGATCATCGTGCAGAACTACTGCAGCAACGCGGCAGGACGTCTGAGCTGGCGCACCCCCGAGGACGGCGGATTGCCACCCTCTTCATTGGTGATCGTCTCTCCCTACGGCACCACGGCGCGCTATGTCCGCGACGGCCACATCATCCGCTGGAAGGGCTTCGCCGCTCATCTCACCGAGACGTGCATCGCCGACAGTGTCAACGTGATCACGGACGTGGCCACCACCTCGGCCGCCACCGACGACGGCCAGGCCCTGCCCGGCATCCACGCCCGCTTGGCCCGACGCGCGTTGCCTCTCTGAACACCTGGGCGACGGCGGCTACACCTCCCTGGTCCACCTGGAACGAGCCGCCCCCGAACACCAGGTCACTGTCACCGGGCCGCTGCCGGGCGACCCCACCCGCCAGCACCGCAAGAATGAAGGCTTCGACCGGGACGACTTCCACATCGACTTCGACCGCCGACAGGTCACCTGCCCCCGGGGTCAGGTCAGCGCGGGCTGGCACAGCCCCCTACCCGACCTCCTCACCCGCCGCGCCACCTCTGGTCGTGGCCCGGTTCACCAAGAGCCAGTGCCGTCCCTGCCCGGCTCGCACCCAATGCACCACCACCGCCGACAGCGCCCGAACCGTGGGCTTTCCGCCACGCGAACCCCGCGACCTGCAACTCCATGTCCGTGCTGAGCAGCAGACACCCGACTGGAAGGCCCGCTACGCGGTCCGCTCCGGAGTCGAGGGCACCATCAACGAGTTCGCCCACGGACACGGCATGCGCCGGTGCCGCTACCGAGGGCAGCCGAAAGCCCACCTGCAACACGTACTCACAGCCATCGCCGTGAACATCGAACGACTCAGCCGGTCGGCGACCGAGGATGCCTCTTCACCAAGACCGCCGGCGGCCTTCCAGACCCTCCTGGACCAGCACGGGATACCCCGGCCCAAGTCCTGGGCACCCTCGGCACCTGACCCCGTCCAAGATCCCCGACTGTGAGGATGAGGCGCGGGCGCTGGTCAATGAGAGCCGTCCAGGGCGGCATGGGCCTCAGTGAGTCTGTCGACCGCCGTGTCGAGTACCTCGGGCGGGAGGGTGAAGGGAAGTCGCAGGTAGCCGTCCAGGGCGCCGTCGGGGGAGAAGTGGAAGCCCGGCGTGAGGGCGAGGTTACGCGTGGCCGCCAGGTCGGCCAGCCGCCGGGAGTCGGCGTCGTGGAGTTCGAGCCACAGGGACAGGCCGCCCTGCGGTACCTGGAAGCGGCACCACGGCAGAGCCGACAGCCGCGCGGCCAAGTGGTCCCGCTGGGACCTCAGCTGGGCGCGTCGACGGTCGAGGACCGCCTCCCGGCGTTCCAGGAGCCGGGCGGCGACGAGCCGGTCGAACGGCGAGGGGGCGAGCGCGGCCGCGAGCGGGAGCGCAGCCAGCCGCCGGACGACGTCGGGATGGGCCCGAATCCAGCCCATGCGCAGGCCCGGCCACAGCGACTTGCTCAAGGAACCCACATACACGACGTGCCGGTCACTGGCGCGCCCCGCGACACGCGGCGGCGCGGCGCCCTCGCGCAGGTCCAGGTCTCGCATGGTCTCGTCGAAGACGACCAGGGTGTCGTGGTGGCGCAGCCGCCGTCGCAATTCGGCGCGCTCCTCCTCGCCCATCAGCAGGCCCGTGGGGTTGTGGAAGTCCACGACCAGGTACGTCAGGGAGGGCCGGGCCGCCCTGAGCGTGCGGTCCAGGGCGGGGACGTCCCAGCCGGTGAGGGTGAGAGGTTGGGCGACCAGCCGGGCACCCGCGCCGCGGAACAGGGCGAGCGCGCCCGGATAGGTAGGGGAGTCCAGGACGACCCGGCTGCTCGGCCGCAGGTACGCCGCACTGAGCAGGCTCAAGGCGGCGTCGGCTCCGCTGGTCAGCAGGAGGTGCCTGTCGTCGGTCGGGAGCCCCTGGGCGCCGTAGGCGTCGGCGATGGCTGTGTGCAGCGCCGACGGACGGTCGCCCTCGGCTGAGTCGTGCAGCAGTGCGGCGGGCAGCGTGTCGGTCGCTTCCCTCACGGCCTGGAGCAGTTCGTCGAAGGGTGCCGCGGGCTCCGCGACGGTGAGGTCAAGCGGCGCCCCGTTCTTGCCCGCCTCGCCCCGATCACTGGCCCACGGCGAGAGGCGGTCGTTAAGCCGGGGCGGCAGGGCGACGGTGCTGCCGGAGCCGGTCCGGGTGACGATCAGCTGCTCGGCGCGCAGGATCTGGTAGCTCGCCGCCACGGTGCCCCGCGCGAGACCGAGCTCGACGGCGAGCAGGCGCTCGGCGGGAAGCTGCACCCCGAGCGGAAGCCGGCCGTCGCGGACGGCCTTCTCCACGGCATCGGCCAACCGCCGCGCCAGCGGTCCGTCGCCGCCGCGCCATTCGCCGAGCATCTGGGGGAACTGCGACGCCGGGACGCGCCGCACCGCGCCATTCACGTAGGCCACTTTACCGTAATTGGACCATGACTGGACGGCCGGTCCCGCCTAGCGTCAAGCCGTAACCAGCCACCACTGCACCAACCCTGGAAACCACATGCCCCTGCACTACCGCCATGTCGATGTGTTTGCCGGCAAGGCGTTCACCGGCAACACCCTTGCCGTCTTCCCCGACGACCCCGGCCTGTCCACCGGTCAGCTGCTCGCGATCACCCAGGAGCTCCGGCACTTCGAGACGATCTTCCTGAGCCGCGCGGACGGGAGCGAGGACGTCACCGCCCGGGTGTTCGACCTCTTCGAGGAACTCGACTTCGCCGGGCACCCGGTGCTCGGCGCGGCCGCCGTCCTGCATGAGCGTGACGGTGACCCCAGCCCGCGACGCTGGATGTTCCACCTGGTCGACAGGGCCGTCGAGGTGACCACCCGGCGTACCACCACCGGGTACCACGCGGAACTCGACCAGGGAGCGCCGGAGTTCCTCGCGACCGTGCCGACGGAGGACAGGACGGAGATTGCCGCGGCGCTGAATCTGCCCACTCGGGTACTCGCCGATCTTCCCCTGTGTGTCGTCTCCACCGGCCTGCGCTATCTCATCGTGCCGGTGGTGGCGGGTCTGGCCGAGGCGAGGATCGTCCGCAGCGACTTCGCGGAGCTTGTCGGGCGGTACGGCGCGCAGTTCGCATACGTGCTCGACGTCGAGGCCCTGGAAGGCCGCCACTGGAACAACGACGGTGTCCTGGAGGACGTCGCGACCGGTAGTGCGGCCGGCTGCGTCGGCGCGTATCTGGCCCACAACCGCACCGTGCCCGTCGAGGAGGAGTTCGCGCTGCGGCAGGGGCGCTTCACCGGCCGTCCGAGCCGGCTCACCGTCCTGCCGCAGGGAAGCCCCGACGCGCTGCACAACATCCGGGTCGGCGGCGACGTGACCATGGTGGCCCGGGGAACCCTGGACACCCTGCCCGAGTGAGGACCATTGCCATGCCCAGCTTCCCCCTCTACACGGCCGACCGCATTCGCGCGGTTGTGGACCTCACCGACCTCGGGGAGCCGGTCACCGAAGCCTTCATCGCGTTCAGCACCACCGAAGGCGCCCGGACACCGGTCATGGTGCTGCCCGTCGCCGACGGCGGGGACTCCCACGTCAAGGCCGCCCACCTGCCCGGGGGCCGCCACTTCCTCGTCAAGATCGCCAACTGGTTCCCGGGCAACCGGACGCGCGGCCTGCCGGAAGGCGGCGGGTTCGTCGCACTCTTCGACGCCTCAACCGGCGCCGTCACCGCCCTGCTGGAGGACGAACACCACCTCTCCGACCTCCGCACGGCCGCAGCGGGAGCCGTCTGCGCCCGCGCGATGTCCCGCCCGGACTCGACCCGCGCGACCGTCCTCGGCACCGGCAGGCAGGCCGAACTCCAGGCCCGCGCCCTCACCCTCGTACGTCCCGTCCGGCAAATCCACGTCTGGGGCCGCGATCACCGTCGGGCGACCCCACTCGCCGACCGCCTCGGCCAGGACCTGCCGCACGTCGACGTCACCGCGGTCTCCGATCCGGAGCGGGCCATGCGCCGGTCCGACATCATCGTCACCGCGACGGCCAGCCCCACCCCCGTCCTGCTCGGCTCCTGGCTCCGCGCCGGCCAGCACATCACCGCCCTCGGCGCCGACGACCCGGCCAAGCGCGAGCTCGACGGCACCTGCCTGCACCGCGCCACCCGGGTCATCGTGGACAGCCGCGAGCTCGCCCTCCGCTACGGGGACATCCATGCCGCCATCGCCCGCGGAGAGGTGACGGAGGACCGCATCGACGGCGAGATCGGCGACGTCCTGGCCGGCCGGGTTCCCGGACGGCACACACCGGAGGACATCACGGTCGCCAAGCTCATCGGCATCGGTCCCCAGGACCTCGCCGCTGCCGAGACGGCCCTCGCCCTTCTGGAACGGACCAGCGGATGACCTCCACGCAGCGCCCCGTTCGCATGCGCGTCGCCGCGTCCGCAGACATCGACGCCGTCGTCCGCACGCTGACCACCGCCTTCTTTCACGACCCGCTGTGGGGCCCAGCCTTTCCTGACGTCGAACGGCGCGCGGTCCAGGCCGCTGCCGTGTGGCGGCTGTACGCGACATCGGCGCTGCGCCATCACTGGCTGCTCGTCAGCGAGAACGCGGAGGCCGCAGCCGTATGGATCCCGCCGGGCAGAGAGGAACTGGCCCCCGAAGAAGCAGGAAACCTCGCAAACCTTCTGTGGCAGGCCGCCGGCCCGGAAGTGGCCGAGGCCATCCTGACGATGAGCGACCAATTCGCGGCCGTGCGACCAAGGCAGCCGCATTTCTATCTCACGCTCCTCGGCGTTCACGACCATCACCGGGGCAAGGGACTCGGCATGGCTCTGCTGTCAGAGAGCCTCGCCCGCATCGACGTTCTTGGTGCCCCCGCCTACTTGGAGTCGTCCAATCCGGCGAATCTCCAGCGGTACAAGAGCGTCGGCTTCACTGCCCTGCACCAGATCGCCATCGCCACCGGCCACGTCGTCACCACCATGCGGCGCCCGGCCGCCGACCGCAGCCCAGGGACTGGTGGGCTCGCACCCTGAGGTCTCGTGTATCCCTTGACGCCGAAAGCCCGGTCGCACGTTGAGGGACGTGAGACTGAACTGCGGGCGAGATCCTCGAACTGGCCTTCACGCCGGGCGGGCGTACCGCTCCAGGGAGCGGACGGAGGCGTGGCGGGAGCGGGCCAGCAGCATCAGGGTGGAGGTGCCGTCCTCGGCGTCGTGTGTCAGGGCGCTGTGGCGGAGCAGGTGGAGCGTCCAGCCGTCCAGGTCCTCGATGTCCTCCCGCGCCCATCGAGGAACCTGCCATGACCTCCACCCGGTACACCGTCAACGACGTCATGACGGAGACCGTCGTCACCGTCACGCCCGACACGGAATTCAAGGAGATCGCCGACGCCATGGAGCGGTGGAAGGTCACCGCCGTGCCTGTCGTCGAAGACAGGGGCTCCGTCGTCGGCGTCGTCTCCGAAGCCGACCTGCTCCCGAAGGAGGAGTTCCACGAACACCCGCCCGGCATGATCGACCAGATGCGCCGCCTGGCCCGATAGTCGTCGGAGTGGACGGATCAGAGGGCAGTCTCCGTGCCCTGGACTGGGCCGCGGCAGAATCGGCGCGCTCACGGCTTCCCCTCCGCGTCGTCCACGCGTCGTTGTGGGAGCACTACGAAGGCATGCGTCCCACCTTCGACACCGGGCGTCCGGCCGAGCAGATCCTCGCCGAGCACCTCGTCGCGTCCGCGCAGGAGCGTGTACATCGCCTCCACGCGGAGGTGCGGGTGGTCGCCGACGTACAGCCCGAGGACCCGGTGAACGCGCTGGTGCGCGAGAGCCATGAGGCAGCCCTGGGCGTCCTCGGCTCCCGTGGCCGCGGCCGGATCGCCGGCATGCTTCTGGGTTCCGTGAGTCTCGCCGTCGCGGGCAGGTCCCACTGCCCGGCCGTAGTGATCCCGGCGGCCGCACCGAACGCCCAGCCGAAGCCGGGCCGCGTCGTCGTCGGAATCGGCGACGCCCCAGGTCCCTCGGCTGCCGCCCGTTTCGCACTTGCCCAGGCGGCAGCGCGTCACGGCGAGCTGATCGCCGTACGCGCCTGGCGCTGTCCCGCCCACGAAACCGCGGATCATCCGCTCCTCGCGGGCTCCCCGGCCTCCGCACACCGTCGGCAGGCCGAAGAACACCTCGAAGACGTCCTGGCCGTACTGGAACGGACCGAGTCGGAAACCGATGTCCACCGCTCCGTGGTGCAGGGCCCCGCGCACCAAGTACTCATCGAGGAGGCCGAGGGAGCGGAGCTCCTGGTCGTCGGCGCGCGTCGTGCCGGTGGACATCATGGTCCACGCCTCGGACCGGTGAACCACGCGGTGTTGCACTACGCGTCCTGCCCGCTCGCCGTCGTCCCGGACACCACTGAGGCGGTGCCCCGATGACCTGCAGCCTGGCCGGTGAGGGCAACACCACCACGGATCTCGTCGCCGAGTATTACGCCCAGCCGACCTCGGCAGGCCTCATCATCACGGAGGGCATCCAGCCGTTTTGGGTGGGACAGGGCCACCAGGCCGGGTCCTCCCCGCCGATCCGGGTCGGCCGCATCCGTACCGCCCCGACGCCGATCCGGTTCCACTGCTGCCGGATTGTCGTCGGGCCGACGCGCGGTACCGCCTCCGAGCGAGCCCTGACAGCACGCACCTTCGACCTCGCGGTGTTACAAAGGGCACTGGGTTTAGTCGTTTCGGCCGATTCCGGAGCGCACAGATGCGGTCACTCACGGGCAAGTACCCCCGGAGCCTGGCAGGCCAGGTCTTCGCCCTGCAGGTGGTTGTGGTCGTGCTCCTCGTGGCCACTTCGGTGCTGGCGCTCGTAGTGCAGGCCCGGCACGACGGCAGTACGGAGGCGAGAAACCGCTCCGTCGCCGTCGCGCAGACGTTCGCTCACTCACCGGGCGTCCTGACCGCGCTGAAGGCTCCCGATCCTTCCAGAGTGCTCCAGCCACTCACCGAGGCGGGGCGGAAGGCGGCGGGCGTCGACTTCATCGTGGTGATGGACACGAAAGGGATCCGCTACACGCACCCCCGGCCTGAGCTGATCGGGAAGAGGGTCGTCGCCACCATCGCGCCGGCGCTGGCCGGCCACGTGTACACCGAGACGGTCAACGGCCCGCTCGGCCGCGAGGCGCAGGCGATCGTCCCTGTCCACGATCACGCGCAGGTCGTCGCCCTGGTGGCCGCCGGCATGAAGGTCGAGAAAGTGACCGGAGCGGTGGCACGGCAGATTCCGATCATCCTCGGTGCGGGAGTGATCGCGCTCGGAGTGGCCACGAGCGGGACGGCCCTGGTGACCAGGCGGCTGCGGCGGCAGACCCACCGTCTGGGCCCTGCCGAGATGAGTCGCATGTACGAACATCACGACGCGGTGCTGCACTCCGTGCGCGAAGGCGTGCTCATCGTCAGCAATGACGGTCGGCTGCTGCTGGCCAACGACGAGGCCAGACGGTTGCTGGATCTGCCGCTCGACGCCGAGGGGCGACGCATCCCGGACTTGTCCAGCCTTGATCCCGGCATGGTGGAGCTGCTGATCTCGGGGCGCGCGGCCACGGACGAAGTGCACCTCGTGGGGGGCCGACTGCTCGCGGTGAACCAGCGGCCCACGGATCGTCACGGTGGCTCCCGGGGGACGGTCGCGACCTTGCGTGACTCCACAGAACTGCGGGTGCTGTCCGGCAGGGCGGAGAACGCCCGCGAGCGGCTGAGCCTGCTGTACGACGCGGGCCTCGGTATCGGTACCACGCTCGATGTGGTACGCACGGCCGACGAACTGACCGAGATCGTGGTCCCCCGGCTCGCCGACTTCGCCACCGTCGATCTGGCCGAACCGGTCCTCCACGGTGACGAGCCGACCAGTACGGACACGGACATGCGCCGCACCGCTGTACGCGGCATCCGGGACAACCATCCCCTGTACAAAGTCGGCCGGCTGATCAACTTTCTCCCCTCCACACCACAGGCACGGGCCTTCACCACCGGCCGGCCGGAGCTGGTGCCCGACCTGTCCGCCGCGCCCGGCTGGCTCGCCCAGGACCCGGAGCGGACGCGGACGATCGTCGATTACGGTGTCCATTCGCTCATCACGGTGCCCCTCCAGGCACGGGGCGTCATCCTGGGCATGGCCAACTTCTGGCGCTCCGAGAAGCCCCGGCCGTTCGAGGAAGACGACCTGTCCCTGGCCGAGGAACTGGTCGCACGGGCGGCCGTCAGCATCGACAATGCCCGCCGCTACACCCGTGAGCACGCCATGGCCGTGACTCTGCAACGCAGCCTGCTCCCGCGGGCCCTGCCCGAACAGAGCGCGCTCGACGTCGCCCATCGCTACCTGCCCGCACTCTCCGGGGTGAGCGGCGACTGGTTCGACGTGATCCCGCTCCCGGGCAGCCGGGTGGCGCTGGTCGTCGGGGATGTCGTCGGCCACGGCCTGCACGCCGCCGCAACCATGGGACGACTACGCACGGCCGTGCACAACTTCTCCACACTCGACCTGCCACCCGACGAGATCCTCCGCCACCTCGACGACCTGATCGCGCGCATCGACCAGGAGGAGGCGGAATCCGGCGCCGACGCGGGAATCATCGGAGCCACCTGCCTGTACGCGATCTACGATCCTGTCGCCCGCCGCTGCACCATGGCCCGGGCCGGGCATCCCCTGCCCGCGCTGGTCAGGCCCGACGGCAGTGTGACGTTCCCCGACCTGCCGGCCGGCCCGCCCCTGGGCCTGGGCGGTATGCCGTTCGAGACGGCGGAACTGGAAGTGGCGGAAGGCACGCAGTTCATCCTCTACACCGATGGGCTCATCGAGGACCGCACCCGAGACATCGACGTGGGTATCGAGTTGCTGCGTGAGACCCTGGCGCGCCACCCCGACCGGTCGCCGGAGGAGAGCTGTCAGGCGGTCCTCGACGCGCTCCTGCCGAATCGGCCGAAGGACGATGTGGCGCTGCTCATCGCCCGGACACAGGCGATCCCGCCCGACCGTGTCGCCGACTGGGACGTGCCGTTCGATCCTGCCGCCGTGGCGGGAATGCGTGCTGCGGTGGCAGAGCAAGTCGACGACTGGGGCCTGTCGGAGCTTGCGTTCGCCACGGAACTGCTGCTCAGCGAGTTGATCACCAACGCCATCCGCTACGGCTCCGCGCCAGTCACCGTACGACTGCTGTACGACCGCACCCTGACCTGCGAGGTGGCCGACAGCAGCAGCACCTCGCCCCATCTGCGCGATGCCGCCGCGATGGACGAAGGGGGCCGCGGTCTGTTCCTCGTGGCACAGCTGGCCGAGCGCTGGGGCACCCGTTACACCCCCCAGGGAAAGGTCATCTGGGCGGAGATGTCGTTGCCCCGGCCCGGCGGGAGCACGGAAGGCACGGCGCGGTCGGACGTCCCCGGCACGGAACTCTGACCGCTGGATCGGCAAGTCCCCGAAAAGAGCGCTTCCTCGCCCCGGCACGGTGGCCGGGACAACGGCCGTCGTACGACCCACGCCGACAGCCACGGACACTGCGGCACCCACACACCGTGTGAGCAGCCGCTCCCTGCCCATCCCCAGCGGTCTCGTTCTGGCGTTCTGCCGGATCGTGGGCCAGGCGTCCGGAAAAGGTTCTTCAAGCAATCAAGGATGGGGTACGAGGACGACCGGACAGTGCGCGTGGTGCAGGACCGCATGCGTCACATGACCCAGCGGAGAGCCAATGGAGTGCGAACGCCGGCGGGATCCGATGACGATCACGTCGGCGCCGGCGGTCGCCGCCACCAGCACTTCGGAGACGGACCCGGCACGAACGACGTGTTCGCTCACCGTGAGCTCCGGGAACTCCTCACGCACGGGCGCGACGAGCCGGGCAGTCGCTGTCGCCTGATCCGCGGCAAGCCGGTCCACACCATCGAACATCGTCGCCATGCTGCCGACGTTCTCAAAGAAGACCCATGCGCTGAGCACCCGCAGCGAAGGCACCTTCCCGCGCGGCCAGAGCGGCGGCGACACGCAGTGCTTCCTCATCACGCTCGTCCCGTGCCGCGGCCAGCACGACACCTGCGGGTTCCCGGTCGTCACCGCTCGGCACGACGACGACCGGGACGGGGAGCGCGCGGCCACCCGGAGCGAGTCCGAACCAACCAGCAAGGACGTGAATCCACCGCGTCCACGGGAGCCCACGACGATCGTGGCATCGGAACCGGCTTCGCCGAGCAGGCACGCTGCCGGCTCGTTCTCGCACACGGCCGTCGTCACAGAGACGGCGGGATCAAGTCGGCGTGCGAGTGCGACAGCCTCATCCAGCACGCCTTCCGCAAAGCCGTAGATCTGCCGACCGTCCTCCTGGGAGAGGTACGGTCCGCCGTGGCCCGTCCCGGTTGCGTACACGATCCGCAGCGGCCGACCGCGAGCAGCCGCCTCGCCCACAGCCCACCGCACCGCCCGCGTCGCATGGTCGGAGCCATCGGTGCCGACCACGACTGGTCCCATCATGGTCACGCTCGAGCGAGTGCTGTCCATGGTCTCTCCTCGGAGTTGCGTGTGCCGATCCGCTAGCGATTTCGGAACTGTTCGGACAGTTCGGCTTCCACCTCGTCCCATTCCTTCTCCCACCCCCGGTACCTGATGGTGTCCACCAGCTTCGTGAAGACCTTCCACACTGCGGTGAACAGTCCCGTCGCCAGCGCGAAAGTCACTGTTGCCGTCATCCACGCGGATGCAACGGCCTCGCCCGGTGTCGCGGGTCCCCTGCTGGTGGCCGCACCTTGAGGAGTGGTCCAGATCGGGACCATGGAACCGGCCGGGCTGCCCGCCCAGACACTGACCACCGCCGTGCGCACATGGCCGTCGGGCTGTGTCCAGCGGACAGGGGCGCGCACCAACGACTGTGCTCTGACATCCACTGCGGGGCCGCCGGAGTCGGAAACGAGCCGGGCTTCGACTCTCGTCGTATCGGAGAGGGCGGCAGCACGACGGATCTCGGCATCGCGCACCGCACGGCCCGTAGCGGCCGATGCCAAGGGTGCCGCCAGCAGGAAGACCACAACCATGAGGACTCTGCCCCAGCGCTGGATCCGGTCCGAGACACGGACCGGCAGCCTCTGCGTGCTGGACCCCCGGGGTCCTCGCCCGGCTCCAGGGGACACTTCTCCAGTCATGATCCGGCCTCACTCGCCTGCTGCTGCGCCGCCCCTTGCCCGTAGCGCAACGCGAAGCACGGGCAGGAGCGGGTGTCATCATCCTGTACGCCCCGTGCGGCCTGCGGCATGGGCTGAGCGGGGGTGCGGTACCAGGCCGGTCGGCCCAAGCGTCAGGCGCCCCGGGCAACTCACGATGGAGTGGGTGAGGAGCACTCAGTGGATGATGACCGTTCGCACCGACTGGCCGAGCGTCCCTCCGCAAGCACGCATATCGTTCGTAACGGGCGGGCGGTACACGCCGTCGGCCAGGAACGGAGGCTCCATGTCAACGGCCAGGAGTCTCCTCGACGCGGTCCCGCCCGAGAGCCGGGCCCGCTTGCTCGACGAAGCGGCCTGCGAAGTACCGCTGGTTCTCGACGCACGGCTCTTCGAGGAAGGCAGAAAGGCGGACCGCTTCTGGGTCATTCGCTCCGGACAGGTAGAGGTCGACCTGCATGTGCCCGGCCGTCGTGCGGCGGTCGTCGAGACATTGGGACGGGACGATCTGCTGGGCTGGTCCTGGCTGTTCACCCCGCACGTCTGGCACCTGGGGGCGCATGTGATCCAGGCGGGTCACGCCGTGGAATTCGACGCCGCCGCCGTCCGCTCACTGTGCGAGGCCGATGCGGTGCTGGGCCGGGCGGTGTACAAGTTCGTCGCGGAGACCGTGGCGGAGCGCCTGTACGGAACACGGAAACGGCTGCTGCAGTTGTACGGCCCCCGGGCAGAGGCCCCCTGAGGCCTGACCGGACCGGAGAACGGGACCGTTCGACCCTGGCGCGGTCCGCCTGTACGAGCGGACGATGGCGAGGTGGGACTGCGCACCCCTTGGAGCCGAGGAGGGCCACCATGAGCGACAACACGGGGTTCTCGGCGCAGAATCCGATCCGTGTGTTCCTGCTGGACGACCATGAGGTGGTCCGGCGCGGCGTGCAGGATCTGCTCGGGGCATGACCCAGATACGCCAGAAACCCGCCACGAGATGATCTTGAGCTGCTGAGCGTCTTACCCCGTCACCCGTACGGCCCAGTGTCGTTGGTGGTGATGTTGGATTTCGTCTGGGGCGGGGTGGGTTATGACCTCATTCGAGAGGACCGCGTATCCGCGGTTCAAGCGGCTGATCACCGCGCATGAGCTGCATCTGTTCTTCGCGCCGAGCCGTGACGAGGTCGAGTGGGCAGCAGCCCGCACCGACTGCGACGAGCACCTCCTGGCCCAGCTGCTCACGCTGAAGTCGTACCAGCGGATGGGGTGCTTTCCGAAGCTGGAGGAGATCCCGGAGACCGTGGTCGACTTCGTGCGCCGCGCGGTCGATCTGCCGGAGGGCACGGTGGCGAAGGCCGCGAACCGTACGGCGGAGCGGCAGCGGACCGCCGTACGCCGGCGTACGGGCCTGACGTACGACAAGGCGGAGGCCCGGAAGATCGCCGAGGCGGTGATGCGGAGCGAGGCCGCGGCGAAGAACCGCCCGGCCGATCTCATCAACATCGCGTTGGAGAAGGTCGTGGAGGCCGGGCTGGAGCTGCCGGGCTTCACGACGCTGGACGCGCTCGCGGCGAAGGTCCGTACCGAGGTGAACGCCTCGATCTGCACGGGCGTCTACGACCGGCTCGGCGAGGCCGACCGGGATCGGCTGCTGGCGCTGCTGTCGGAGAAGGACGCTTCCGGCACCACGAAGTTCAACCGGCTGAAGCAGTCGGCGAAGGCGCCGACGTGGTCGCACTTCCGCGCCCAGGCCGAGCACCTGGGGTGGGTGGACGAGCTGGGTGAGACCGGGGTGTGGCTGGCCGGTGTCGCCTCGGGGAAGATCGCGGACTTCGCCGGTGAGGCGGACGCCGCGGACGCGCCGGGGCTGCGGGACTACGGCCTGGTGAAGCGACTCGCGCTGCTGGTGTGCCTGGTGCACAAGGCACGGATGCGGGCCAGGGACGACCTGACGACGATGTTCTGCAAGCGGATCGCGTTGCAGGTCAAGCGGGCCAAGGCGCAGCTGGAGGAGATCCGGGAGCAGCGGCAGGCCCTCGTGGAGTCGCTGATCGGGAATTACCGCACGGTGCTCCGGCACATCGACGCCGACAGCCCTGTCCAGGCCGCGCGGGAGACGGCGGCGACGTTGACCGCCGAGGTCCTGGCGGCGGTCGGGGAACTCGACCAGGACGCCGCACCGGACATGGTCGCGGCCCGGCTCGGTGGCGGGCTCGCGCCCGCGCTGCACTCGATGGCGAAGGCCCTGCGCGTGCAGGCCGGTGCCCTGGGAGCGCCGGCTGCGGCGGTGGACGGCTTCGGCGGGTTCGAGGGGCAGTACGAGCGGATCGAGAAGGTCTCCGCCCATCACGGCAACTTCTGGGAGGTGCTGCTGTACGGGCACCTGCTCAAGGACCGCTCCACGATGTACGACCTGACCAGCCGCCTTCAGCTGCGGGCGACCTCCGAGGACAACCGCGTCCTGGACGCGCTCGCGCACGCCCGCCACCACAAGAACCTGCGCGACTTCATCCCCGAGCGGCACGAGGACGGCCGTCCGGTCGACATCTCGTTCGCCACGCTGAACTGGCAGAAGGCCGTGCGGGACAAGAACCGGCCCGGCGCCTTCGTGCGCAAGCACTTCGAGGCCATGGTGTTCACCGCGCTCGCCGAGGAACTGCGCACCGGAGACGTCGCTGTGGCCGGCTCGGAGGAGTACGCCGACTGGTCCGAGCAGCTGCTTTCGTGGGAGGACATCGAGGGCAAGCTCGACGACTACCTTGTGGAGGTCGGCCTCGCCGAGCCCGGCGAGGCAGCGCCGTACGACGGCGTGTCCTTCCGGCGGCAGCTGGAGGACAAGTTCACCGAGGCCGCCGCGGCGGCGGATGCCGGGTACCCGGACAACGAGGGCCTGGTCATCGACCCCGAGACCGGCGTTCCCTCGTTCAAGGCCCACCGCTCCGAGGGGCAGCGGCCCTCGGCGAAGGCGCTGGAGCAGGAGATCAAGGCGCGGATGCCGGAGCGCTCCCTGCTCGGGATCATCTCCCGCACGGCGTACTGGGTGGACTGGTGGCGCCGCTTCGGGCCGGCCTCCGGCAACGAGCCGAAGCTGAAGGACCCCTTCGGCCGCTACGTGATCACGACGTTCGTGAAGGGCACGAACATGGGCCCCTACGAGGCCGCCCGGCACATCCCGGGCGTGAGCGGGCACGAGCTGTCGCTGGCCGCGAACCGGCACTTCTCCATCCAGACGCTGAACGAGGCGATCGCCGACCTGGTCAACGCGCACGCCCGCCTCGACATCACACAGGCGTGGGGCGACGGCTCTACGGTCGCGGCGGACGGCACCCACATGGACACCTACCTCAACAACCTGCTGTCCGAGACCTCCGTGCGCTACGGCAAGCCGGGCGGCATCGCCTACCACCACATCTCCGACACCTACATCGCGCTGTTCACGCACTTCATCCCGTGCGGGGTGTGGGAGGCCGTCTACATCATCGAGGGCCTGCTGAAGAACACGTCCGAGGTGAAGCCGACCACGGTGCACGCCGATACGCAGGGCCAGTCGTTCCCTGTCTTCGCACTCGCCCACCTCCTGGGCTTCGACCTGATGCCCAGGATCAGGAACTGGAAGGACCTGACCTTCTACCGGCCCACGAAGCGGACCGAGTACGTGCACATCGACGCCCTGTTCGGCGAGAGTGGCCGCAACTCAATCGACTTCGACCTGATCGAGTCCCAGTTCCGGCACCTGATGCGCGTGGCCGTCTCCGTGCGCGAGGGCACGATCTCCTCCACACTGCTGCTGCGGCGCCTGCGCTCCGGCTCACGCAAGAACGCCACCTACACCGCCTTCCGCGAGGTCGGCCGCGTCATCCGCACCGTCCAGCTGCTGCGCTACCTCTCCGACGCCCCGCTGCGCCGGCGGGTGACCGCCGCCACCAACAAGGTCGAGGCGTTCAACGGCTTCTCCCAGTGGATCGGCTTCGGCAACGGCGGCGTCATCGCCGACAACGACCCCGTCGAGCAGGAGAAGACCGCGAAGTTCAACGCGCTGCTCACGAACGCGGTGATCTTCCACAACGCCCTGGACATCGCCGAGATCGTGCGCCGGCTCCAGGAGGAGGGCCATGCCGTCGACCCCGAGGACCTGGCCCACATCTCGCCATACCTGACCGAGCACATTCGCCGCTTCGGCGAATACTCCACCCACGAACTCGGCCTTGTACCCGAGGCGTACGCCCCTCACCTCGACGTCGACTTCAGCCCACTGCGCGGCGACGCCCCGCCCGCGCCCGACGGCTACGGCCAGGCCGCCTGATGCCGGGCGCCCCCTTACGGGACCCGGACGCCGCCGGGGACGACGAAGGAGAGGGGTGACGGGGAGACCCTCGGTGGCGTCCATGGCCTAGGCCGTGCCAGAGTTAGGGACGGGCTCGAAGAGCCCCGTGCACGACGAAGGCCCCCACAGACGGCCAATCTGGACAGGGGCCCCGCCGTTCTTACTGGCAGCCATCGGCTACCTGGCGTGTCAGCACCAGGGGCCGGTGGCCTGCTGGGCATAGTCCCAGAGGCGCCACGACCAGTAGGTGGCCTTCGCGAGCCCCGCCACGATCGCCGGAGCGATCAGGAAGGCCCAGGCCCACCACGGGTACGGCCGGCGGAAGAAGCGCCACAACAGAGGCCGGCCGAACCAGGTCCTGATCTGGTCCAGGTGCCCGACGTCCCCACGGATCGTGCCGTCCGCCAGGCCAGCCGAGGCCCGCGCAAGGACGAACCCGGACAGCGCGTCGGTCTCGAACCGCTCCAGTTCCTCTGCCGACGCGGGCGCCCAGTGCTCGCGCAGGTCCCGTACGACTGCCAGCGCCGCCAACCCGAGCCTCCTCGCCTTCGGCCCGACTGCGGATCGGTCGGACACGGTGAGAACGCTTCAAGAATCCGAAGTTACGTCACGAGACCACAGAGCACACGAAGGAGGAACAACCCCCTGGCCGCGGGGGCAGGGACTCGGCGGGGCTCAGGGGAACTCACGGGATGTCGCACAGAACAAGTCCCCAGCACACATGGCGTGTTGGCCGCGGTCACAGGGCTCGTTGCCGCAAGGCGCCAAGCGACCTCCGGATGACTGAGCTACGGGGGGAGGGCACCGCTGGTCCCGGCGAACCTGCGCGGCTGACTATCCCGCGCACTCCGACGGTCGTTGTCAGTGCGGCCCCATAACTTTGGGGCCATGGTGGAAAGATCTGATCACGTGTCCCGGGATGTGACTGGCTCGCAGGGGCTGGCTTCTTGGCGGGCGGACTGGACGTGCGGTTCCGGGTCGGACCCTCGGCTGCTGCGCTGCTTCAAGGGTCACGACGCCCCCGTGGTCGCGGTGGCGACGGCGGTTGTCGACGGGCGTCCGTTTGTCGTCTCGGCGAGCCGTGACGCGACGATGTGTATCTGGGACCTGGCGACGGGGGAACGGCTGCATACGCTGACGGCAGCTCCTCCCGACCCCATGTCGTTGTTGTCGCCCGAGTTGGTGGCCGTGGCCACGGTGGTGGTCGACGGGCAACCCCTGGTCCTCACGTGCCACGAGGACGGGACCGCGAGGCTGTGGGATCTGGAGACGGGACGTTCTGCGGGCGAACTGGTCCTGGGGTTGGCGCGGTGGGATATGGACGGTAGGCACGTGGTGCTGGCCATCGGGGCGGACCGGACCCTGGGTGTGTGGGACCAGGCCACCGGCAGCCGACTGGGCGTGTTCCCCTGGATGGTGGGCATAGGGGAGCTGGATGGACGCAAGGTCGTTGTCACCTCTCCACCGGACCATCCAGCGCAGGTGTGGGACCTGGCCACCGGCCGCGAGGTCGGCGAGTGCCTGCTGGCCGAGGGACCCTGGACACTCGAAGGGCGGCACTTCGCCGTAACCGGTGAGGAGGGCCAGGCACCCCGTGTGTGGGATCTGGACCGCCACGTGCTTCTGGCAGCCGACCCGCAGGAGTTGCTGGCGGATGCCGAGTGCGATGCCGAATTGTCAGCCCTGACGGTTGTCGGCGGGCGGGTCGTGGTCCTCAGCTTCCGCTACGAGGAGGCACCGCAAGTGGTCGGAGACCTGGCTCCCATTGCTTTTCCCGACGGCCCGTCCGAGACCCTGATCCTGGAAGAACGCAGTGTGGCGCTCGTCGTGAGCGCGGACCAGACACTGCGCTTCTGGAACCTGCCGACGAGCCCCATAGGCCCTGACGGTACGCGGAGCATCCGCAGCATCCCTTTGGAAGCCGCTGAGGGGAAAGGGCTGATCAATGCCGACCCGGAAAACCGGGCTGGTCTGTGGACCCTGGTCTCCGCCCGAACGAACGGCCTGCTCGCCACCGAGCTGCGCCGGGGAATCGGGGCAGGGGTCGCTTCCCGGAGCCTGGTGCTGGAAGACCTGCCCGTCTCCCTCATCGCCGAATCGGACGGCACCATCACGGTGCGGCACGCGCGCAGCCTGTCACCTGCGGGCAGTGCGCTGACCGGTCACACCGATCGGGTGTGGGCCATCGACAGCGCTCCGGTCGGGACGCGAACCCTGGCGGTCACGACCTCCCGCGACCGCACCGTACGCGTCTGGGATCTCGCCACCGGCGAACAGGAGGGTGAGCCCCTCACCGGGCACACCGGCCAGGTGTGGGACGTCGCCACCACCGTTGTGGACGGACGTTGCGTCGCCGTCACCGCAGGGGAGGACCACACAGTGCGCACCTGGGACCTCACCGCTGCCCGAGGGGACGGCGGCCGACTGCGTGCCGGACACACCGAATCAGTCCTGGCGGTCGCCACTGCGGTCGTTGACGGCGTCCCCGTGGTCGTTACCGCAGGCGCCGACCACACCGTGCGCACCTGGGACCTGACCACCGGCTCGCGGGCCTCCGACTCCCTGAGCGCAGAGGTGTCCGCCATGACGACGGCGGTGGTGGGCGGACACGCGGTCGTCGTCACGGCCGCTCCCGACGCCACCCTGCACATCCTGGAGCTCGCCACCGGCCGACCGGTCCACCGCCCGTTTCCCAGCGGCCACGGCAGAGTCCTGGCCATCGCCTCGACTGCCCTGGACGGCCTGCCCGTCGCCCTCACCGCAGGCAGTGACCGCGTCGTGCGCGTCTGGGACCTCACCACCGGACAGCCCCTGGTCGCACCTCTCACTGGTCACTCCAGCCGTGTTACCACCGTCGCCACCGCGGTTCTCGGCGGACGGCCCGTGATGGTGACAGGCAGCTGGGACAAGACGGTGCGACTGTGGGACCTTCCCACTGGCCGACAGCTCGGTGAACCCCTGATCGGCCACACCGACTGGGTGACCGCCGTGGCCACTGCCACCTTGGGCGGAGCTCCCATCGCGATCAGCAAGGGCCGGGATTGGACGGTACGCCTGTGGAACCTGTCCACGGGGCAGCAGATCGGCAATGCCCAGGCCGTCGAGTCAGGCTCCGGCAATTCGCTGGCGGTCTCCGCGATGGCCGATGGACGGCTCGTCGCGGCCTTCGCCGATGACCACACCGTGCGGTTCCGCGATCTCACCGCAGGGTGCCCGGCCGGTTCCGAACACCTGCTCCCTTTCCCTGTGCACTCACTCGCCGCGGCACCAGGCGGGCGCTTCGTGGTTGGGTTCGGTTGTGAGGTCGCGGTGCTGTCGAGGACATCCTGACAAGGCCCTGTTCTCCCGAAGCTACGGCGAAGTGACAAGTAGCTCTCTGTACTTCGAGTGTGGACTCCCGGATGTTCTCTCGCTCGGTCTCCGCCATCGCGGCGAAGAACGCGAACAGCAGCTTGCCCGGACCGGTGGGGTCGTAGATGCCCGGCAGGGGCCCGGCGAGCATCTCCAAGACCAGGCCGTGGGCGGTGAGGTGGTCGGCGAACGCGGTGAGTTCGGCAGCGTCGCGGCCGAGGCGCTTCATCTCGTACACGGTGAAGATGGGGTGGGGCCGGAATACGAGCGAAACGTGCCACGGCCTGGTCCCGTTGCTGGTGGAGGCTAGCGTGGGGCGCCTTGATAGGGATCGTTAGGATTCTGTCGTTCTGGCCCCCTGTGATCTTCGAGGTGTGTGTTGACATCGATCGACCGCACTGCCTACCCGAGGTGTGACTGGATAGCTGGTCACCGGCAGTCGAGTTGATCTCGACGCCCGGTTTCGTGATCATTGGTCTCATGTCCCAGGCCGCGCCGTTTCCCAGCTACGAGGAACTCGCTGCGCTGGTCGTCGAGTTGCGGAGCGGGTTGGCCCAGGCGCGGGCCCGGATCGCGGACCTGGAAGCCCAGCTGGCCCAGAACTCCACGAACTCCTCGAAGCCCCCGTCCTCGGACGGCCTGGCCAAACCCGCCCCGAAGTCGCTGCGCGGGAAGTCCGGGCGTGGCCCGGGCCGCCCCAAGGGGCAGCCGGGTGCCACGTTGCGCCAGGTCGAGATTCCGGATGAGACCTTCACCCACCGGCCCGGCCCGTGCACCGGCTGCGGGACCGACCTCTCGGACGCACCTGTGGTTGGGGTGGAGCGTCGCCAGGTCTTCGACCTGCCCGAACAGATACGGCTCCAGGTCACCGAGCACCAACTGCTCTCGGTCCGGTGCGCCTGCGGGAACAAGGCCCGGGCCGCGGCTCCGGCCCAGGTCGCCGCCCCGGTGCAGTACGGGCCACGGCTGGCCGCGGTCGGGGTGTACCTGATACGGGCAGTTCCTGTCCAAGGACCGCACCGCCCGCGCGCTGGCCGATCTGTTCGGCGCCCCGGTCGCGGCGGCCACCGTGGCGGGCTGGGTGAGCCGGTGCGCCAGGACCCTGGACACGTTCGGCCGCGTGGTCGCCGAGCAGGTAGCGCGGGCGCCGCTGGCGTTCTTCGACGAGACCGGGTTCCGCACGGCCGCCCGGCTGCACTGGCTGCACTCCGCCTCCACCGGGATGTTCGTGCACCTGAGCGTGCACCGGCGGCGCGGGACCCAGGCGACCGATGACGTCGGGATCCTGCCCGCGTTCCGCGGGGTGGCCATGCATGACGCCTGAGCTCCGTACGACACCTACACCCAGGCCACCCACGCTCTGTGTTCAGCGCATGCCCTGCGCGAACTGGTCGCGGTCACCGAATGCGGGTCCGAGCAGGCCCGCTGCGCGGCCTACCGGGCCATCGACGCGCTGCTGGCACTGAAGAAGGCCGCCGACGCGGCCCGCACCACGGTCGCCGAGGCGATCGCGGACAAGCTCAAGGCCGGGGAGCTGAAGGCACTGCGGACGGCGGTCCGCGACGGGATCAAGGCCACCACCGCACGCTCCTCGAAGACCGGGTGCAAACACAACGCGCTGTTCAAGCGGCTGCACAGCCGCTGGGACGACTACCTGCGCTGGGTCCACGACCTGCGGCTGCCCTTCGACAACAACCCGGCCGAGCAGACGATCAGGATGGCGAAGCTGCGGATCAAGGTGTCCGGAAGCCTGCGGACCCTGCTCGGGGCCCAGGACTTCGCAGCCATCCGCACCTACCTGGCCACCGCCGACCGGCACGGCCAGAACATGCTCGACGTCCTGGAGCGGGCCATGGGCGACAGACCCTGGATGCCCGCCACCGTCTGATCCTCAACCGGTCCCGCCGACCGGAGGTCACGCATGCTCGGGTGACTCAGGTAGTTCAGCCTGCAACCAGTGGCGTTAGATCTGACGGTCGTTGTTGTGCCGGCCCAGCGCGCGGCCGAATCGTTCTGAGATCCCCGGCATCAGGCTTTCGCCTCTGGCCGGGCGGTCCAGGCCGAAGACGTAGCCGGGGAAGTCCAGTTCCTTCTGAGCTGCCCAGATGCCCTCGTGGTCCTCAGCCGGAAGGATGCGAAGGGGATCGCCTACAGCTACCCAGCCGATGGGCACCACGGAGTCGGCGGGAAGCACAGTGCGCAAGTGCACCAGGCCGTTGATGCGAACCTCAGAGCGTGTTCCGATCCTGGCCCCGTTGAACACGCGGCTGCCGGTGGCCAGGAACACCTCGTCCTCCACCTGGCAGCCGGTCAGGTAGGAGGTGGGCCCGACCAGGACCTGTCGACCCAGACGAAGAGGATCGCGGCGGCTGCCGCGCAGGACAGCGTTCTCCATCACGATGCTGCCCTCGCCCAGCTCCACCGGGCCGCCCTCAGCGGTGAGCACCGCACCGAACAGCACCCGGCAACCCGGCCCCACCCGGACGTCTCCGCTGAGCGTCGCCGTCGGCGCAACGTAGGCGGTGGCGTGGATCGTCGGCGAACAACCCTCGTGCTCAATCAGCATGGGCGCGATCATGCCGCATTCCTGGGGGTCGCCGCGCGCCGTTCCACCAGGCAAGACCGCAGAACACGCCGGGCCATTGGCCTCAACCCGTGATGCTGTCGCAGCCCGTGCCAGCTGAGGAGATCCGCGACCAGCTATCCAGTCACCCCGAGGTTTCGTGGGACCGTCACGGCGCGGGAGTTGGTCGAGTCGTTCACACCCACAGCGGACCGAGATGTTCTGCAAGCGCATGGCGGTCATCCACAAGAAGGGCCGGGCCCGGCTGGAGGCCCTGCGCGAGGAGCATCGCGCGGAGTCCGAGAGGCTGCTGGAGGTGTTCGGTGATGTCCTGGCCGCGGTGCGCGAGGCTGCCGAATTGGCCGCCACGGCGAGCGTGCCCGGCGACGAGAATGACACCGGCACCGCGACGATCGATGCGACCGGCAGTGGCATCCTCGACGACGCGGTTGAACCCGTAGCCGAAGGCGGGAGGTCCGCGGCTGCGCGGACTGGGGAGATGGTCCTGTCGGCGCTGACGGCCGGCGGGGGCCTCGCGGCGCTGAGTGCGTCGCACGAGGCGGTGGCCGCGCACCACGGCAACAACTATCTGCCGTTGTGCGAGCAGTACTACAAGTCGCACCGGCCGGTGCTGTTCACGCTGGTGGATGCGATCGAGCTGGAGGCGACGTCTGCGGAGCGGTCGGTGCTGGACGCGCTGGCGTTCGTCAAGGCCAACCGGGATCTGGACCGGCGCGCGGAGTGGATCGAGGAGAGCGTCACCGTCAAGCGCGACGGCAAGGACGTAGTGGTGAGGGTCGAGGTCGACGCTTTCGCAGGGTCTTTGTGGAGGCGCACGCTGCGTGACCGGCGGCGTCCGGGGATGCCGGCCCGCAGGCACCTGGAGGTGTGCGTGCTCTCCCATCTGGCCGCCGAACTGCGGTCTGGGGACATCGCGGTGGTCGGCTCGGACTCCTACGCCAACCTGCACGCCCAATTGATGAGCTGGGAGGAGTGCGAGGACAAGGTCGCAGAGTTCTGTACCCAGGCCGGTATCCCGACCGGCGCGAAGGCGCTGGCGGCGCACTACCGGGCACTGCTGAGGAGGAAGGCCACGGAGGTCGATGCGGGCTATCCGGCCAACACCGACCCGCGCCTGGAGGGCGGACGGCCGGTGCTGGCTGGCGCGGCGCAAGGGCGCCGATCGGCGGCCGGCGGCGATCGCGCTGGAGGCCGCGGTGCTGGACCGGCTGCCCGACCGCGCGCTGCTGGACATCCTGGCCCGCACCGCCCACCTGACCGGCTGGCCGCGGCATTTCGGCCCGGCCTCCGGTTCCGATCCGAAGATCCGCGACACCCTGGGCCGGTACGTGGTGACCGCGTTCGCCTACGGCGGGAACCTCGGACCGGCCGAGGTCGCCCGGCACATGCGCGGGGTCAGCGCCCACGAGATCTACACGGCCGGGAACAAGCACGCCACCCCCGACAAGATCTGCAAGGCGTCGGCGGACGTGGTCAACGCCTTCACGAAGCTGGATGTCGCCGCGGTGTGGGGCGACGGGTCGACCGCGGCCACCGACGGCTCACAGATCGACACCTGGGAAGACAGCCTGCGGGCCGAGTCCCACGTCAGATACGGCGGGTTCGGGGCTCTTGCGTTCCGGCTGGTGTCCGACAACTACATCGCGCTGTTCTCCCACTTCATCCCGTGCGGGGTGTGGGAGGCGGTGTATCTGCTGGACTCGCTGCTGTCCAACGTCTCCGACATCCAGCCCGACACCATCCACGCCGACACCCAAGGGGCTTCGCTGCCGGTGTTCGGCCTGGCCGCCCTCCTCGGATTCGATCTCCTTCCCCGCATACGCAACTGGCACGATCTGAACTTCTACCGGCCTCACGCCAAGGTGCGGTACAAGCACATCGACTCCCTCTTCGACGACAACGTCATCGACTGGCCCCTCATCGATCGCCACTGGAAGGACCTGCTGCGCACCGGGATCTCGATCCGCGAGGGCCGGCTGTCCTCGGTCACGCTGCTGCGCCGCCTGGGCAACCACTCCAAACGCAACCGGATCTACAAGGCTCTGCGCGAACTGGGCAGGGTCGTCAGGACCGTAACGCTCCTTCGATACCTGTCCGAACCCGAGCTCCGCGACCAGATCACCGCGATCACCAACCGCACGGAAGCGTTTCACGGCTTCGCCGCACATCTCATGATCGGCGGACGGCTGATCGGCCACAACGACCCGGACTACCAGGAGCGCGTCGTGAAGTTCAACGAGCTGATTGCCAACTGCGCGATCTACTCCACCGCACTGGACATCACCGACGCCGCCAACGCCCTCGCCGCCGAGGGCCATCTCGTGGACCCCGACGATCTGGCCACCGTCAGCCCGCTGATCACCCGCACGATACGCCGTTTCGGCGACTGGCACCTGGACCTCACCCCGCCCAAGGACGTCATCGCCACCAAACTGGACCTGGCCCCCGGAGCACTGTTTCCCACCACGCCCGTGTGAGAACGAGTGCCAGCTCCCCCTTGCCCCAACGGCAGGGGCACACGTCACGGCCCTGCGGCCGGCACGCGCCACCCGTATCGGACTGCGTGGTTCTACCGATGCTGATGGCATTGCTGCAACTCATACTGATCCCCGCAATACTTTCTGATACCTCTCCTTGATCGGCAGCCGCTCACGTGAGTACCGAAGAATCCGTCCATGGCATCGCCGCGTGGAAGATCGAGTGCGGCAACGGCGCCACCGGGGGGCGAGGTACTGGCAATGGGTGGCATCCGCTGCCCAGGCACCTTGAATTCGGCCACAACGACTGCTCTGCGCGCCGCGTCGTACGCCAGCGGCATCCTCGTCGACTTCGAGCGCGGCAACGCGTTCGGCTGGGTCGACGTCCGGGAACGGGTCACCGACTGGGACTTCCCCGCCGCGGTCCGCGCTCTGGGGCTCCCCTACGACGAGGGCGATCTGCTGGGGCGTGCATGGTGAAGCAGTTGGACGGGGGACACAAGGTATGACCGTGCGGCGCACCGATCCCCGGCCGCCCGAGGCGTGGTGGTCGAAGGAGGACCGCGAGTGGGTTCTCGGCAGCAGGGATGAGCACGGACGTCTCGTGGGCGTGGTCCGCTATTGGGACGCGGACGGAAGGTTCATCTGTGAGTCGGAGCATGCCGCCGGCCGGCCGCACGGCATCTCCCGGCGCTACGACCACCCAGGCGGTGAGCTGTCGCAGGAGTGCCGGTACGCGGACGGCCGTATCGACGGTGTGCGGCACTTGCACCGTCCGGCCAACGGCTCCGGTGCCCCGTGGAGGGACACCGAGGCATCCGTGCGCGTCTACGAGTACGTCTACGAGGACGGCGACCTGATCGGTACGCGCGCTCTCGATGACTCCGGGGTCGAGGTGGATCACCGCACCGGCAGGCCGGTACCGCAGCGTCCGGACGGCGTGGCGCCGACGGCGCGGCACCTGCCGGGCGCCGAACTCCCGTGGCTGTTCCTACGGCGGCGCGGTGAGGACGGCGACAAGATCATCGAGATCCGGAAATGGTGGCCCGACGGAACCCTCTGCACCGAGCGACTGCTCGACGGGACCGATCGGCGCCGCTACCGCAGCGGCGTCCTGTGGTGGGAGGGTCGACGGGTGCGCCGTGACGGCATTCTCCCCATGCACGGTGTCTGGCGCTACCACGACGCGGACGGACTGCTGCGCCGCGAATCCGTCTACGACTCGGCCGTCGGCCACGGGGCCGAGCGGTACAGGACCTGGCACCGCACAGCCGAGGAGGCGGACGGCTGCGGAGTCACCCGCTCCGGCCCCGTCGAGGACGGTGTCGAGGTCGGCCTGTGGCAGATCCGTGACGCAAGCGGCGCACTCCTGCGGGAGATCCGGCTCGGCCGCCGCTGGACCGACGCAGCCCTGCTGGCCTCACCGGCCGCTGGCGAGTCACCGTGCAGTGCCGCGAGACTGTGGGCCGTGCTGGCCGACGCCGACGCCGACGACCCGGACGGCGCTGCCGCACATCTGGCCTGGATTCGGCTCGCCGCCCGGGAGGGCATCGACGCACTCACCCCGCTCGTCGAAGACGAGTGCCCCTGGCCCGCCGTCGCGGCCGACGCCGGGTACAAGTACGACGGCGTACCGGCCTCGCCGCTCACCCCGCAGTCGTCACTGGCCGAGGTGATCCACGCCCTGCGGTGGGGGGAGCCCGCGGGCCCGACCCTGGCCCGGCTCGCCCGGGACCTCTTCCACCACGGACACCCCCACACCGCCCTGGACGTCATCGACGCGGCCCTCCTCCTCGGCGACGACGCCGACTGGCACCGGACCAGGGCGGTCCTGCTCCGGGCTCTCGGGCGCGACACCGAGGCCGACGCGGTCACCCCCGGACCGGACCACGCCGACCAGGCCGCCACCCGTCTGCTGCTCACCATCCGAGAACGCCCCGCCGACAACACCCCCCGGCTGGCCTACGCGAAGCTGGTGGCCGCCTCCCACCCCGAGCACGCCCGGCTGATCACCGCCCAGTGCGGCGGCGACGCGGCCGACGACAAGGACGCCGCCATGGCGGCTTACCTGGCCACCCTGCCCGCCGAGGTGCGCGACGCCCTCATCGGCCGCCCGGAGCGCGGATTCGTGCGCACGGTCACCGATGTGGGGGCGGAGACCTTCCTGCATCACCACGACGCGCTGTTCCGCGCCGCACCGGAGGACGACTGTCTCGTCCTCCAGTTCGCGAACGACCATCTCGCCGAGATCTCGCTGCTCCCCGCCCTCGGCCGGTACCGCAGCCTGCGCGTCTACGACACCTACCTCTTCGACGACACCCCGGCGCAGCTGGCCCGGTCCCCGTACCTGCGGCAGCTGGAAAGCCTTTCGCTGCGGGACACTTACCTCAGTGACGAGGACCTCGCCGCGCTCCTCACCAGCCGCAGCTACCCGCGTCTACGCGAACTGGACGTGTCCGCCTCCCGCTACGACGAACAGAACTGGACCACCGCCGGGCTTATGCCGCTGCGGGACGCCGTCTTCGCGCCACACCTGGAGTTCCTCAACCTCGGGCGCAGCAGTTACGACCTGGACAACGGCGTGGCGTCGGTTTTGACGGCGCTGCCGAACCTGACCTTCCTCAAACTCGGCGGCAATCCGCTCGGCGACGAGGTGCTGACCCGGCTGAGCACGCTGCCCAACCGCTTCACCGAACTCGACCTCACGGGTGACGCCTTCACCCCGGAAGGCATCACCGCGCTGGTCAACTCCCCGGCGGTAGCCAGACTCCAACGGCTCACCATGACGACCGACAGCAGCGGTATCGGCGCTGCGATGGCCGCGCTGGTGCGGGGGCGGCAGCTCGGAGCCCTGCGGACACTCAGACTGTCCGGCGGATATCTCAACAAGCCGAGGCCGTGGGCCGGCATGGGCCATGCCTTCGCCAGGTCCGCCTTCACCAACTCCCTCGAGGAACTGACCGTGTCCTGGGGCTGCCTCGGCCCGGAAGGCGCGGCAGGCCTGGCTGCGGCACCATTCCGGCGGTTGCGCTACCTCGACCTTTACGACAACCGCCTCGGCGACGACGGAGCGGTCGCCCTGGCCCGCACCCCAGCGCTGGCCACCCTGCGGTCGCTCAATCTCAGCTACAACCAGATCGGCAATGTTGGCGCGCTGGTGCTGGCGGAATCACCGCACCTGACCGGAATCGAATGGCTCGACCTTCGAGACAACCAGTTCGGAGACAGAGCCGCCTGCGCACTCCATGAACGCTTCGGCAGCGCGTTGCGCAGCTGACGCGGCTGCAGAACTCGGTCTCGAAGTCCTAGGCTAGGGCTGTCCCGTAACTGCTGCCTGAGTGTGGTGGCGATGTCAGTGGGAGAGGGCACACTGGCCGCATGATCGCCATTCCCTCCACCGCCGACGATGCCGATGTCTCCCGTCCCTCCCCTGGCTGGGTGGAGTCGATGGGCGGCCCTCTGATCGTCGTCCCCGTCTCCGCCTTGGCTTCCTGGGGCGGGGGCACGGCGGAGAGTGGTCTTATGGCGGGAGATGTCACCGCTCCGGACGACTACGACCGGGCCTGCGCGGTGGACGACCTGGCCGGCGTGATCCCTGTCGACGAGCACGGTGCGCAGGCGCTGGTGCTGGCGGACGAGCCAGCGATCAGCTGCTACATGCCCGAGCACCGAGCGTTCCTGCGATGGCTCGCCGCCGACTCCGAGGCTGGGCTGAGTGCCGCGGCAGATGTAGCCCTCGTCGACCCGGCCACGGTGTGGAAGGAGTGCGGCACCTGGGTCTCAGACGGCCCGGCAGTGCTCATGGACTCCGCCGAAGCTGGTGCCGACTTGGGCGTCGAGTATTCCGGCGGTGGGATGCCCGCCCAGGCATCGGTCCCGCTGCCCGGCGGCCGCTGGAGGGTCCGCGCCACGCAGACCTGGGTGGACGGGGAGAACTGGTTCGGCTTGGTCCAGCTCCTGGCGTGTGAATCCTGATCGGGCAGTGCTTCGGTCGGGTGCGGTCAGCCGCGGCGTGCAAGATTGTGCAGATGAGCGACGCCCAACATCGCGTGGTGCACGCCATCGCCTTTGAGGCGGCAGGCGCGCAAGATCTTCCAAGTCTTCATCCGGGCAAAGGCATGCTCGACCCGAGCACGGACCATGCGGTGGGAGGTGTTGTGTTCTTCTTTCCAGGCAGGAAGTTCGCTCTGTCCAGGGTCTCGACGGTGCGGGATGACGAGCCCGGTACCGCGATAGCCCCCGTCGGCGATCACTGCAGTCTTCCCGACGGCGGCCTTCGCCCCGGATAGCTCCCATGCCTTGCAGTCGTTGCGGTTGCCCGGCAACGG
The DNA here is from genome assembly GCF_040634135.1 of Streptomyces sp. NPDC007164. Lineage (NCBI taxonomy): Bacteria > Bacillati > Actinomycetota > Actinomycetes > Kitasatosporales > Streptomycetaceae > Streptomyces > Streptomyces sp. NPDC007164. The sequence continues at coordinate 3,460 of NZ_JBEYFB010000063.1, read as the reverse complement.
CCGGCCGACCACGACCACCATTCGGGTGTCGGCATCGACGACCACCTGGTGATTCGTCGAGTACCGGTAGTTCTTGGATCGCTCCGCCACCGCGTGGTCGCGGGTGGGAACCAGAGTGCCGTCCACGATGAGTACAGCGTCCTTGCGAAACCGCTTCCGGGGCCGGAACGCGAGAAGAGGCCCGACCTGCCTGACGATGCGGCCGGCCGCGGACTTCGAGACACCGAAGAGCGGAGCGAGCTGCCGCAGCGTCAGGTTGGTACGCCAGTACGCAGCCACCAGAAGTACGCGGTCCTCCAATGGAATCCTCCACGGCCGGCCCCGCCGAGGGATATCGGCGCCTTCGCGCCGCAGCGCACGCACCACCCGGTTGAAGTGGCGCGGAGCCACACCAGTGAACGGGGCTATCCAGGATGGCTCCGACGCCGTGATCACACCAGACATGCCAAGATCATGGCATCGGGCGCCACTCGAGGCGCAGGTGGGAAAACTGGGGCGCCAGAGTGTCACTTCTCGTGCCAGCATGCAGTACCGCTGAGCGGAGGAGGTAGACAATATGGCAAACGAGCTGCTCACAGTCTGCCTGCCGCCAGACGCCCACCAGGACCTGCAAGCCGCGATCGAGGCGGCCATGGCCCCCTTCAGTATGAATGGTGACCACGAGCCCTACCAAGGCGAATGGGATCAGTGGTGGCTTGGTCGACCGGGTGAGGAGTTCGATGTGCTTCCCGGTCACGAAGCCGATCCTCGGCTCGTCCGAGCGCCGCGTGACGCCTCTGGAGCTCCCCGTCACTGGACACCGAGACGGTGCGACGGAGGACCGCGTGGCCTGCTCGACTTCAAGGGCATGCGCACCCGCGCGGCACAGTTGGCCGCAAGACTCGACCCTCATCACGCCAGCCAGACTCCGTACCGCCAGAGGCAGCCCGAGTGGGCAGTCCCTACGGATCACCTGCTCACCCTGGACAGGGCATGGATCTACGTTCAGGTCGCTCCCCAGTCCGGGACGGGTTTCCCGGACTTCGCCAACACCTACCTGGACGAGTTGGCACTCGACGTCATGATCGTCCGCCTCCGCATTCACTGTTGACGGCCAGTCACCCACGGTTACTCCACGGAGGGCCGCTTTGCGGGACAAGCCTTACGAGTTGGTGGTCACGCGGATAGGCGCGGTTGGGGACACTGGCAGTAGGAACGGGCACAGGCCCGGTGATCATGGAGTTGCGATGCTCTGTGATTACCGAGGAGACCTGTGCCCGTTCTGCCGTCGTGGCTCACTGAACCGCTCTGGGATCAGTTCGCCGCCCTGTTGCCTGTGCGGCCGGAGTATCACCCGGACCATCCACTCGCCTGCCACCGCAGGCGTATCAGCGACCGGGTCGTCTTCGACAAGGTGCTGCAACTGCTGCGTTTCGGCTGTTCTTACGAGGCGATAGCGGATACGACGTGCTCGGCCACCACGATCCGCAGCCGCCGCGATGAGTGGATACGACTGGGCGTTTTCGCCGAGTTCAAGCGGATCGCGCTGGAGTCCTATGCCCGGATCGTCGGCCTCGTCCTGGACCGGATCGCCGTCGACGGCGCCATCACCAAGGCTCCCGGAGGCGGCGAAGCAGCCGGGCATTCGCCGGTCGACCGCGGCAAACAGGGCCTGAAACGTTCTGGCATGACGGACGGTTACGGCATTCCACTGGGCCGCGTCCTGGCCGGAGCCAATCGCCACGACTCCCCGCTGCTCGCCCCGACCCTGGACCTGCTGGACGACCTCGGACCCCTGCCCGACGACATCACCGTGCACCTGGACGCCGGCTACGACTCCGACAAGACCCGCGCCCTGCTCGCCGAACGCGGCCTGCACGGCCGAATCGCTCACAAAGGCGAGAAGGCGCCGATCCAGGCAGGTCAGAGGTGGCACGTGGAGCGTACCCACGCCTGGCAGAACGCCTTCCAGCGCCTCGCCCGCTGCTACGAGCGCCGGACCACCGTGATCAACGCGTTCTTCGATCTCGCCGACACCATCATCACCGTCCGCAGCCTGATCCGCCGGGCATGGACAACCCACCGCTGGGACGAACGCCCGCACCGCCGCTCATGAGAACACTGTGTGGGACACACCCCGGGGTGCACCGCGCGATACCTGGTCAGCAGCGGGCCAGCACCGCCACCTCATGGCCGAACCCCACCACCAGCCGGCCATCCGAAGTGACAGCCACCGCGAACACCTCCGCGGGGAACACCAACTCCGGTCCGACCGGCCGGCCGGTGGCCAGATCCCACACCCGCACCGTCCCGTCCCCGCTGCCGGTGACGGCGACCGGACGGCCCTCCACCACCCCCGTCGCCACCCCATACACCCAGCCGGTGTGACCGGTCAGGGGCCCACCGACCGGCTTGCCGGTGGTCAGGTCCCACACCCGCACCGTCTCATCCATGCTGCCGGTGACGGCGAACAGGCGGCCCTCCACCACCCCCGTCGCCACCCCATACACCCCGTCGGTGTGACCGGTCAGGGGTTCGCCCACCGGCTTGCCGGTGGGCAGGTCCCACACCCGCACCCTCCTGTCCTGGCCGCTGGAGACGGCGACCGGGCGGCCGTCCATCACCCCCGTCGCCACCGCATCCACCGTGCTGCGGACGTGGTCTTGCAGGGGTTCGCAGAACTGCTGGCGGGTGGTCAAGTCCCACACCTGCACCGATCCGTCACGGCTGCCAATAACGGCGACCGGGCAGCCGTCCACCACCCCCATCGCTACTCCAACCACCGAGCTGGTGTGACCGGCGAGGGTCTGCCAGAGGCTGCGATCGACCATGCTGCCAGTCGCCCACTCCACCCCCCACGGCGCGGCGGGTTCGCCCTCCACCAGTACGGCGGTGATCCGCGCCGCCAGTCCCCGATCCCCGTACCGGGCGGCATCCAACGCCAGCAACTGCCTCCGTACCCCCGCGCCAGCATCACGGTGCAGGTGCGCCGACGCCCGGTACACCGCCCCCGCCAGCCGCCCAGCAGGCCCCGAAGCCGCATCCACCAGCCCCAGCACCTCCTCCGGGTTGGCATTCACCAGAAACCCCGGATCCGCCAACCGCCCAACCGCGCCCGCAAGCACGGCCTCAACCCCGTCAACGTTTAGATCACCGGACATGCCCGCATCCAACCAGCCCACCACGCGATTGCGTAGCCAATTACGCAACGTTACTGACGAACCCTCCAGCAGCCTCAGCAAACAAGACCCGCCCCAGACCCGCAGTCCGCCACCGCCTCACCAATTCGCGCGGGTTCTTATCTTGTATTTAAACCTTTGCCTTTGGTTAGTTGGGCGGGCTGGCCACGGGTTTTGCTGTTCGCCGGACAGCGGAGCGGCCTTTGCTTGATCATGTGTTTCCGCCAAGAGACACATTGATCAACCAAAGGCCGTGATGGACAGTCTGCAAGAACGTGCCGCCCGCGTCGAGGCGTTGGGCG
>NZ_JBEYFB010000062.1:0-33419 GCF_040634135.1 Streptomyces sp. NPDC007164 | reverse complement strand
CAGGGCGCCCAGATCGTCGAATTCGTCAACGCCATCCTGGACGCCGTCATCGCCATCGCCAACGGCGGCACGGCGGGCGTCCCGAAAATGGTCGAGGCCGCCCTCGCCGCCAGCGTCCCCCTCCTCATCGGCTTCCTCGCCTCACTCCTCGGCATCGGCAGCCTGGCCAACAAGGTCAAGAGCGTCTTCCGCGCCGTCGCCAAACCCGTCAACCGCGCCATCGACAAGATCATCAACTTCATCGTCAAAAAAGGCAAAGCCCTCTGGAACAAACTCAAAGGGAAAGGCGGGGAAGGTGGCGGGGGTGAGGAAAAGAGTGAAGGAAAGAAGCGGAACGAGCAACGGGCCATATCCGAGTCGTCGAAGCTGCTTGCCAAGAACCCCGCCAAGACGGACGCCCTCGACAGAATTTCCGCGATCGCCAGGCGGAACAAGGTTCCGTCGCTCCATCTGGTCACCGACAGCAGGACGGATCAGACGGAGAGGGTGCATGTTCAGACCATGGCCACCCCGAGTTACCAGCTCGGGCCGGACGATGAAGACCTCACCGGACCTTTGCGTGAAATATTTGAGAGCCTTACCAGTCAGGATGCAAAGCAGCAGTTTGATAAATTCCGCAAGGGCGCAAAAAGCATGGAGACCCTAGAGAAAACCATGCTGGCCAAAAAGAGGGTCGCGGAGAATCTTTCACAATCTATGGACGAGTTCCTGGCGAATGAATGGAGGAAGGGGAAGGAGAAGAGGGAAAAGGAACCTCCCGATGCGAGTATAATCGCGAAGATCGAGGCTACCCTTGCCGAGGTTGTTCGCGTGGAAAAACGAATAAGAGGTTATAGTTCCGCCCATCCGTCCGTCCGTGGCACAGAGCGATGGCTGAAGGTTATGACGAATCAGCGAACGGCGCTGGAGAAGGCGAAACTGGACAAGGAAAAGGCAAAGAGTGTAGCAAATATAGAGGAAGGCTATGCAAGCTATATTCGATCGGTCGATGCCGAAGTGGAGGCCGCTGAAAACTCGCGCGATGTTGTTGAAGTGGGAATGCCTATCCGCTCGGAGCCGGTAGGTAAATCAGACGCGGATGTGGTGGCGGATGGCGGGCGAACCTGGAAGGATTCCAAAGATTACTTGCCATTCGGGCTTGGGTCAGGCAACTGGGAAAAACTTTCGATTCAAGTTGATAGGCAACTGGAAATCGCCAGTGATCCGGCCTATACGATAGGTGGCAGGCCGCCAAAATTGGTTTACTATTTCCCTCGTGGTGTTATGCAGGAGGTGGCCGAAGCCCTGGAGGAGAAAGGAGTGGGAGTGGAGGGTGAACGCATTTCTGGCCCTGGGGATGAAGCATCTTCTGATCCGTCCCGAGATGGAGGCTCCGGATGAGTGATCGCGATCTATTTGCCCTCTTCTACTTCACCAAGGGCGAGCCTCTGGGCCGTCTTGAAGATCTGGTGCGCCGTGCAGGTGTGACGGGGGCCCGGACCCGTAGTTGGGGGACGGGCGTTGTTCAGGGGGCCTGGGGCGGGTTGAGCTGCGAGTCTCACCTGCTGCAGCTGAGCTGTACAACCGTGCTGGTGGTAAATTTCCGCGAGGATGATTTCCATGCCATGCGGGAGGGGGCTGGCGAGTTGATTTATGACGATGGTGCCATCGATCTCGCTCATTCTTTCCGAGATAGCTGCCTGGCCTTGCAGCCGTTGGCTGCGTTTATTTCTACTTACCCATTTCCGATGGACTTTGAAGTGGCGGAAAAGCAAGAGGCGATTGTAGTCAATCGCGATGTGGCGGCTCTTGTGGAAGAGCGGTTCAATCTCTTCTACCTGTCGCCGGATCAGCTGGCGGAATTGCAGAGCCGAGAACGGTTGGCCGCGCGCGACATGCTCCCAGCAGGTAGCGGGTTGCTGCTGTTCGGTGACAGCGGCCCGGACCGCTGGTGACTCAATGGTCCCGGAACGTGGAGGGCGTGGCCGACGCCCGCCCGCCATGCTTTGGATCACGTGGCGAGGCCAGCAGCAGACAGCGAAGCACGCGCGGCGCGCAGCGTGATGCCACTCTGGCTCCGTGCGCAGCAGTGGATCGGCCCGAGGGGTCAGTACTTCCACAGCTGCATCACGATCTGGTCATTTCATTTCTGCGGTGCTTGTCGGAATCGAGCAGCATCGTGATTGGTCTCCGAAACGTGTGAACAGGCATGCACAGCAGATCCGGTGGTCGGCTACTCACCAAGGGGGCGGGCCTGGAACCGCGTTGAGCACACGCGTGCTGAACGCGGGTTCCAGTCCTCCCCGTGCCGATCCGATGCCTCACTCGCTGCCGTGGCACTCCCGATAGGCCCGCCCCGATCCGCACCAGCAGGCCGCGCTGCGGGCCGGGGGCCAGGGCACCGCGCGGCCGCGGGCGGCGAGGGTGGTGGCGTACTGGGGGAGGAGGTCCGGGTCGGACGGGGAGGCGGCCTCGGAGGCGGCGAACGCCTCGTACGACGGGACCGTGCCGGTCACGATGCCGAGGTTCGGGGTGCCGGCCTGGTGGAGGTCGCGCAGGGCGGCCTCCAGGCGGGCCAGGTGCTGGGGGTGGGAGGGGTACTCGTCGCGCAGGCCCGGGTAGGCGCTGAGGAGTTCGGCGAGTTCGGTGGCCGGCCAGTGCAGTACCGCGACCGGGAACGGGCGGGACAGCGCGGTGCGGTACGTGCCCAACTCGGCGCGCAGGCGGGTGATCTCGGCCTGGAGCTCGCCCGGGTCCGAGGAGCCCAGCGACCACAGGCGCTTCGGGTCGTGGAGCTCGTCCAGCGGGACGGTCGCGGTGTGCAGGGTGTCGGCCAGCTCGTCCCAGGCGTCGTGGTCGACGCCCATCAGCCTGCGCACCCGGTGGCGGCCGAAGACCAGCGACTGGACGGCGTACGGGACCTCCTCGCCGGGCGCCAGGAGCAGTGTCAGCGCGGTCGAGAAGTAGTCGTGGGCCGCTTCGAGTTCGTCGTGGGCTTCGAGGGTCTCGGCGGCGATCTCCCAGGGGCCCGGGTCGAGCGGGCCCGCGGCACGGATGCCTTCGATGATCGCGCGGGCCTCCGCCTCGTGGCCGTACTCCCACAGGTTGGCCGCGTTGAGGGCCTTGACCAGGTGCGGGTGGTCGAGATCGAGATCGGTGGAGCCGAGGAGTTCGTCGTAGAGGGTGGTGGCGCGGGCGCGGTCGCCGGCGAGTTCCAGATGGGCCGCGGCCTGGAGGAGCAGCGGCTCACGGTCCTCGGGGTACCGCGCCGCGGCGCGCAGCAGGCGCTCGGCTTCGGTGGTGTGGTCGGCAGGCGTGTCGGGGCGCATGAACCACACCGTACTGCTGTACGGCTCCGGGGCGGAGGGTTGTTCCAGGCCTGGAGAGTTACGGGCCGGGGGCCTATCGTGCGGCCGTGCGGGAGCGGATACCGGTGGTGGTGCAGCGGAACTCGCGGGGGCGCAGGGCCGTCGCGCGCGGGCTCTGGACGGGTGCCGAGTTGGTGGTGACCCTGGGCGTGGTCCTGTTGTTGCTCGTTGTTCATCAGCTGTGGTGGACCAACCGGCAGGCCCGCGCGGGAGCCGAGCAGCAGGTGCGGGCCCTTCAGCGGGAGTGGGGGGAGGAGCCGGGGGAGCCGGGGGGTGTGAGGGCCGAGGGTGATCCTGGGGGTGGTTCGGGTGGTTCGGGTGGATCTGGCGATTCCGATGCGTCCGGCGGGCGTTCGGGCGGGGGCGGTGCGCGCTCCGCGCCCCGCTGGGACCAGGCGTACGCCGTCATCCGCATCCCGCGGCTCGGGCTCGTCGCTCCCGTCGCCCAGGGCATCGGCAAGAGCGGCGTCCTCGACAAGGGGTACGTCGGGCACTACCCGCGCACCGCGCAGCCCGGCCGGCCCGGGAACTTCGCGCTCGCCGGGCACCGCAACACGCACGGCGAACCCTTCAGGTACATCAACCGGCTGCGGCGCGGGGACCGGATCGACGTCGAGACCCGGGACGCGGTGTACACGTACACCGTCGACCGGACGCTGGCGCGGACGACTCCACGGGACGGCGGTGTCATCGCCGCCGTCCCGCGCAGCAATGTGAAGCCCTACACCGGGTACACCGAGGCCGGTTCCTATGTGACGCTCACTACCTGCACGCCCGAATTCACCTCCCGGTACCGGCTTGTCGTATGGGGAAAACTCGTGGATGTCCGGTCGCGGTAGCGGCATCGCACTAAGGTTCCCTGACGTGCTCAGACGACGTCCGCAGTTGTTGTGGTTGCTGGTCCCCTACGTGCTCTACCTGGGGGTGCTGCCGCTCGTGAACCGGGTCCACCCGGTGATTCTCGGGCTTCCGTTCCTCTTCGTGTGGCTGCTCGGGGCGACCCTGCTGACCCCCGTCGCCGTATGGCTGACCCGGCGGGGGGACCGCCGGTGAACGCCACCGTCGCGACCTCCGTCTTCGCGGTCTTCATGGTCGCCACCGTCGCCCTCGGACTGCTCGCGACGCGCGGGCGGCGCAAGGGGAACGGCGAGGGCGGCGGGCTCGCCGAATGGTCCGTGGGCGGACGCAGCCTCGGGACCGTCTTCATCTGGGTGCTGATGGCCGGCGAGGGCTACACCAGCTTCAGCTACCTGGGCGCCGCGGGCTGGGGCTACAACTACGGGGCGCCGGTGCTCTACGTGGTGGCGTACATGTCCTGCGGGTACGCCATCGGCTACGTCGTCGGCCCGATGCTCTGGGCGTACGCGCGCAAACACGGACTCGTCGGGATCACCGACATGGTCGCGCACCGCTTCGGACGGCCCTGGCTCGGCGTGCTCGTCGCCGTCCTCGCGACCGTCTTCCTGCTGCCGTACATCCAGCTCCAGATCACCGGCATGGGCGTGGTCGTCTCGACCATCTCCTACGGCGCCATCAGCTTGAACTGGGCCTACTTCATCGCCTTCGCCGTCACCACCGGCTTCGTCGTGGTGAGCGGGCTGCGCGGCAGCGCGTGGGTGTCCGTGCTGAAGGACGTGCTCGTGATCGCCACGCTCGGGTTCCTCGCCGTCTACGTACCGATGCACTACTTCGACGGCTACGGGCCCTTCCTCGACCGGATCGTCACCGAGAAGAGCGAGTGGCTGACCTTCCCCGGGCACGGGGACAGCGGACTCGGACAGGCCTGGTTCATCACCACCTCGTTCCTCAACTCGCTCACCGTGGTGATCTTCCCGACGACCGTCGCGGGCTACCTCGGCGCGAAGAACGCCGACGTACTGCGCCGCAACGCGATGCTGCTGCCCGCCTACAACGTGCTGCTCTTCGTGCCGATGCTGCTCGGCATGGCGGCCCTCTTCGTCGTGCCGGGGCTCGTCGGAGCCGAGTCCAACCTGGCGCTCTTCAAACTGGTCGTGGACTCGCTGCCGGCCTGGACCGTCGGCGTCGTCGGGGTGGCCGCGGCACTGTCCTCGATCGTGCCGATGGCCGTCTTCATGCTGGTCATCGGCACGATGTGGGGGCGCAGCGTGCTCTCGCTCGTACCCCGCCTGGAGCGGCGGCAGAAGGGCGCCGCGCAGATCGTGGTCGTGGCCGCCGGGAGCCTCGCCCTGCTGCTCACGTACACCGCGCCGAACACCCTGGTGCGGCTCTCCCTCATTTCGTACGAGGGAATGGCCCAGCTGCTCCCGATGGTGCTGCTGGGGCTGATGTGGCGGCGGCTGACCCTGCTCGGGGCGATGAGCGGGCTGGCTGTCGGCGTGGGTGTGGTGTGCGGGTTCGTGTTCACGGAGAACGACCCGGTGTGGGGCGTCAACGCGGGCATCGTGGCGCTCGGCGCCAACCTCGTCGTCGCGCTTGCGGTGACGTACGCGGGACCGCGCGAGCGCGACGACCGGCCGGACGACGAGGTGCTCGCACGGGACGAGATCCCGGCCCCGGCCCTGGAGCGGGAGCCGGAACCGGAACCGGACGGCGCCCCCGCGGGAACGAGCCACTGACCGCCGCCGGGCGGACCGGTGTGCCGGGCCCATCGTGTATAACGGCTGGAGAGCATCAGGCGCGCGCGTGTGTACGAACGGCACGGGCGCGAGACCGGCCGACCGGCCGCGAAGGGGAAGACGCGAAGGGGAAGAGGGGAGGGGCCGTGAACGGTGACGTGAGTCGTCTGCGCGGTGGCCTCGCCCGGCTGCTCCGCCCCGCCGGACTGCTGCTCTTCCTCATCACCGAGGTCCTCCTCGCCGAGGGCGGCAGCCTCTCCGCCGCCGTCGCGCTCGCCGCGACCGCCGCCGCCGGCTCCGCGCTCGCCGTCGCCTCCTTCATCAGCGCCCGCTGCGCCGCCCCGGTGCCCCGCACCCGGGTCCGCACCGCCATCCGCGACCGCGAGAAACGCACCGCGTTCCTGCCGCAGCGGGATCCCGACGCCAAGGGGCGCAGGCGCCCCCGAGCCCCCGGCCGTGCCCTTCCGACGGCCGCGTAGGGGCGCGCAGCAGTAGCAGCCACTCCTCAGCAGGCACCACTCATCGGTGTCTCGCAGGCACCACTCATGGGTGCCCCGCGCGGTCCGTCATGCCGAGTCCGTACTCACTCCCGGCACGACGAGACCCCCGGAGGGCTCATCCATGTCCGTCTTCATGTCCGCATTCGCCAGTCTGGTCGGTGCGCTGGCCGATGTGCTGCACCCGTTCTTCCAGACCGCGTCCGCCGCCGCCGCGATCGTGCTGTTCACCGCACTCGTACGGCTCGCCGTGCACCCCCTTTCGCGGGCCGCGGCGCGGGGACAGAAGGCCCGCACCAGGCTCCAGCCGCAGATCACCGAACTGCGCAAGAAGCACGGCAAGAACCCCGAGCGGATGCAGAAGGCGCTCATGGAACTGCACAAGGAGGAGAAGGTCTCGCCGCTCTCCGGCTGCCTGCCCAGCCTGTTGCAGATGCCCGCCTTCTTCCTGCTCTACCACCTCTTCTCCAGCCAGAAGATCGGCGGCGAGCCCAACGAGCTCCTCGGCCACCAGCTCTTCGACGCCCCGCTCGGCGAGTGCTGGCACGACGCGCTCTCGCACGGCGGGCTGTTCGGCGCGCAGGGCCTGGTCTACCTCGGACTTTTCGCGATCGTCGCCGCCGTGGCCACGTTCAACTTCCGGCGCACGAAGCGGCAGATGGCCGCCAACCCCGTCACTCCGGCCACCGGCCCCGACGGGCAGCCGGTGCCCGGCATGGGCGCGATGACGAAGCTGATGCCGCTGATGTCCTTCGCCACCCTGTTCACCGTGTCCGTCGTGCCGCTGGCCGCCGCGCTGTACGTCGTCACCAGCACCACCTGGACCGCGATCGAGCGGGCCGTGCTCTACCGCGACATGCCGGCCGCCGGGGCCACTGTGGCCACCGCGGCGTGACCGGGGTCGCAGGGGGTGGCGGTCCAGTGTGTGAACAGGGTCTTGCGGAGTGATCGGACGTCTTGGACGATCGGACAAGCCTGCGGTGGCCGCCACCCATCCGACAGGCCCGATCTCGACCAAGGGGAGACAGACCGTTGAAGCTGCTTCGTGTGGGTACGGCAGGCGCGGAACGACCGGCGCTGCTGGACGGGAACGGGACCCTGCGCGACCTGTCGGGAATCGTCACCGACATCGACAGTGCCCTGCTCGCCGACGAGTCGGCGCTCGCCCGGGTACGGGCCGCCGCGGCGGCGCCCGGCGAGCTGCCCGAGCTCGACGCCGAGGGGCTGCGGGTCGGGCCGCCGCTCGCCCGGATCGGCAAGATCGTGTGCATCGGGCTGAACTACCACGACCACGCCACCGAGACGGGCGCGGCGATACCCACCGAGCCGATCCTGTTCTTCAAGGCGCCGGACACCGTCGTCGGGCCGGACGACACGGTGCTGGTGCCGCGCGGCAGCGTCAAGACCGACTGGGAGGTCGAGCTCGCGGTCGTCATCGGGCGCACCGCCCGCTACCTGGAGTCCGCCGAGGAGGGGCTCGCACACGTCGCCGGGTACGCGACCGCGCACGACGTCTCCGAGCGCGAGTTCCAGATCGAGCGCGGCGGCACCTGGGACAAGGGCAAGAACTGCGAGACGTTCAACCCGCTGGGTCCGTGGCTGGTGACGGCGGACGAGGTCGCCGACCCGCAGGCGCTGTCGCTGAAGCTCTGGGTCAACGGCGAGCTGAAGCAGGACGGCACGACGGCCGACCAGATCTTTCCGGTGGGCGAGGTCGTCCGGTACCTGAGTCACTTCATGACGCTCTACCCGGGCGATGTGATCAACACCGGGACGCCGGCCGGGGTCGCCCTCGGTCAGCCCGAGCCCAAGCCGTATCTGCGGGCCGGGGACGTCGTCGAGCTGGAGATCGCCGGGCTGGGGCGGCAGCGCCAGGAGCTCAAGGACGCGTAGCGGGTGCGGAGGCGTGGGGCGGGGCGGGGCGGTCGCGGGGTGTGCCCTGCGGTGGCCGCCCGGCCCTGCGTTGTCCACCCTGCGCCTCGGGCCCCTCGCCTTCCGCCCCGAGTCGCCCGATACGCGTCGCCCGTTACGCGTCGAGCGTCGTCGCGAACCGCTCCAGTGCCGCGACCACCATCGCGTGGTCCTCGGCCTGGGGCAGCCCGGAGACCGTGACCGAGCCGATGACGCCCGCGCCCTCGACCGCGATGGGGAACGAGCCGCCGTGCGCGGCATAGACGCCCGGGTCCAGGCGCGAGGAGTCCTCGAAGGTCGTCCCCTTCGCCCGGAACCGGGTTCCGACCAGGTACGAACTCTCGCCGTACCGCTCCACGACCCTGCGCTTGCGGTCGGCCCAGGCGTCGTTGTCCGCGCTCGAACCCGGCAGCGCGGCGTGGAACATCTGCTGTGCGCCGCGCCGGATGTCGATCGCGACCGGGGCGTGGCTCTCCCGGGCCATCGAGACGAGCAGGGCGCCGAGCGCGTACGCGTCGTCGTAGCTGAAGTGCGGCAGTGTCAGTCGGCGCTCCTGGGCGATGAGCTCGGAGACGGTCGGAGCGGTGTGGCTCATACGGGCTGCTCCTTTGTGCGGGTGGGGGCGGAGAACTTCACGGTGACGCCTTCGCGGGCCGAGCGGCGGGCCGCCTCCAGGACATCCAGAGCGGCCGCCGCCTGAAGTGCGGTCACCGGATTCTCACCCGTTCCGCGCAGCGCCGCGGCGACCGCCGCGTAGTACGCGGGATAGTCGCCCGGCAGCGAACGGACCGGGGTGCCGCCGCCCGACGGCGGGGACTCGCCCGAGCCGATCCGGCCCCACAGCTCCTCGGGCTCCTCGCCCCACGGCCGGTCCGCCGCCGGACGCAGGCCCGCGCGCAGGTCGGCCTCCTGCGGGTCGAGACCGTACTTCACATAGCCGGCCCTCCGGCCGAGCACCCGGAAGCGCGGGCCGAGCTGGGCCGTCGTGGCACTGACGTACAGGTGCGAGCGCACCCCGTTCGCATGGGTGATCGCGATGAACGTGTCGTCGTCGGCGGCGGCACCGGGGCGGCGTACGTCGGACTCCGCGTACACCAGCGCCGCCGGTCCGAACAGGGTGAGCGCCTGGTCGACGACGTGGCTGCCCAGGTCGTACAGCAGCCCGCCGATCTCCTGCGGGTCGCCCGACTCGCGCCAGCCGCCCTTCGGCTGCGGGCGCCACCGCTCGAAGCGGGATTCGAAGCGCTGTACGTCGCCCAGCGCGCCGTCCGCGATCAGGCGGGCGAGAGTGCGGAAGTCGTTGTCCCAGCGACGGTTCTGGAAGACCGAGAGCAGCAGCCCGCGCTCCTCGGCCAGGGCCGCGAGCCCCCGCGCCCCGGCTGCCGTACCGGCCACCGGCTTGTCCACGACGACCGGCAGACCGGCCTCCAGCGCGGCGGTCGCGATCGGGACATGGGTCTTGTTCGGCGAGGCGATCACGATCAGATCGAGCGGGCCGGGCGCGTTGGGCGTGTCGTGGCCGTCCGCGCGCTCCCACAGCTCCTGCGGCGACGCGGCGAACCGTACGCCGGGGAATTCCGCGCGTGCCTGCGCCCGCCGCTCCTCGTTCGAGGTGACGATCGTGTCGAGGACGAGACCGTCGGTCGCGGCGATCAGCGGAGCGTGGAAGACGGAACCCGCCAGGCCGTAGCCGACGAGCCCGACACGCAGCGGGGCGCCGGACGGCCCGGGAGTCCCGCCCGGTCCAGGGGCCCCGGACGTCGCGGGCGTCGTGGGCGTCGCGTGGGTCTCGTGGGTCGCGTTGCCGGTCGTGTCTGCGCCAGTCATGTCTGCCACTTAAGCAACGCTGTTGCCATAGTGCAAGCGACAGCGACAATGGTGTGGTGAACAGGAGCAATAGCGGCGCGAACCTGCCGGCGCTGCGCAGCCACAACGCGGCGCTGGTGCTGGATCTGCTGCGGGCGGCGGGCGAGTGCGGCATCAGCAGGCTCGAACTCGCCGAGCGCACGGGGCTCACGCCACAGGCCGTCAGCAAGATCACCGCCCGGCTGCGGGCCGAGGGCCTGGCGGCCGGGGCGGGCCACCGGGCCTCCACCGGGGGCAAGCCGCGCACCGTGCTGCGGCTGGTGCCGGACGCCGGGTACGCGGTCGGCCTGCACCTGGACCGTGACGAGCTGACGGCGGTGCTCGTCGACCTGTCCGGCGCGGTCGCCGCGAGCCGCACCGCCCCGCTGGACCTCGGCGCCCCGGCGGACGAGGTCCTCGCGGCGGCGACGGGCGCGGTGACCGCGGTACGGGCCGGGGCGCCGGGGCCCGGGCCGGGGGACCGGCCGGTGCTCGGGGTGGGCGTCGCGGTCCCCGGCCCGCTCGATCACCGGGGCGGGGTGCTGCACCGCGTCACCGGGTTTCCGCAGTGGGACGGCTATCCGTTGCGGGACGCGCTCGCGGTACGGACCGGGCTGTCCGTCGTCGTCGACAAGGACACCAACGCCGCCGCCCTCGGGCTCGCCCTGCGGGCGGCGGGCGGCGGTGACTTCGCGTATCTCCACCTGGGGACCGGGCTCGGCGCCGGGCTGGTCCTCGGCGGGGCGCTGCATCGCGGGGCCCGGACCTCGGCCGGTGAGTTCGGCCACCAGACCGTCCAGCTGGACGGGCCGGTCTGCGGCTGCGGGGGGCGCGGCTGCATCGAGGCGCTCTGCCTCGCCGCGGTCGCCCGGGGGGACGTCGCGGAGGCGGCCCGGGTGCTGGGTACCGGCGCCGCGAACCTGGTCGGGCTGCTGGACATCGACCGGGTGGTGCTGGGCGGCCGTACGGTGGCCGCCGATCCCGACGCCTACGTACGGGGCGTCCGGGCCGTGATCGACGAGCGAGCCGCGCTGGGCGGCATCGACGCCCCGGTACCGGTAACCGCCGCCGGAGGGGGCGACCGGCCGGTCGCCGAAGGAGCCGCCCAACTGATCCTGGCCCCCCTGTTCGGGCGGGCGGGCGGCGCGTACGGGGCGTGAGCCGGGGTGGAGGCGCGGGGCGCGGGCGGATGCGGAGGCGCGGGGTGGGCCGGTGGCTGGGCCGATCGGGGGGATTGCGGGGGCCGGGTGGGCGGGCCCCCGGCATGTCGGGGCCGGGTGCCTCGCGCGTGCGTGGCAGCGTCGCGGCCCAGAACCGGTGAACTCCGGCGCACGGGGTGAGCCGACCGTTTCGCGAGCAGCGAAGGATGATCCCCCAGATGCCCCCCACACCGCCCCCGGCCGGGCCGCCTTCCAGGGCCGCCGCGCCGGCCGGCCCGGCGCCCGGCCGCGTACTGGGTTCGACGCCCGGCCGGATCGCCGACTCCATCCCCAGCGCCAGTCCCACGTCCATCCCCCTGACCACGGCCACGTCCATCCCGGTGTTCACCGCCCCCGGGCGTCCTCCCTCGCCCTCGCTCTCGCCCTCGCCCTCGCCCGCGTCGTCCGCCGGGCGCACCCGGCACGGGCTCGCGCTCGGGCTGGCCGCGGCGAGCGTCGTCCCCGCCGTCGTGCTCGGCGGCACATCCGCCGTGCCCGCCTCCGCCGCGTCCTCGGCGACCCCGGTCTCCTCGCCCGGCTCCACCACCGCCGACCAGCAGCCCGCCTGCGGTGATCCGGCGGCGAAGGACTTCCCGATCAGCACCCGCATCCGCGGTGGCCCGGACACGTACGCGTCCGGCGGCGGCTACGGAACCTGGTTCCTGGAGCTGACCAACACCACGACCGAGTCGTGCCGGGCCATCCACCCCGTGCTCGTCCTCACCGACGAGGACCGCAAGCTGGCCTCGGACCAGATCCAGCTGAAGTTCTCCGAGCAGGCCCGCCCCGGCACCGAGCGCCGTGTCACCTGGGAGACCACCGACCTGGACGAGCACATCGGCGTCTTCGGCGGCACGGGCGGCGACTCCTTCGACGGCTTCACCGTCCCCGCCGGCCGGACCGTCACCATCCAGGTCCGGATGGCGTTCACCTCCGACACCAGCCCCGGCCGGATCACCGCCAACGCCGCCATCGTCCAGCGGCAGCGCGCTGCGGGCGGCACGGCCGGCAAGCCGGGCAAGGACGACGGGGCCTGGGTCGGCGAGTCCGAGGACTACCCCTTCACCGTCGTCGAGGACAGCGACGCCGGCGAGACGGGTGACACGGGTGACACGGGTGACACGGGTGACACGGCTGTCACCGGTGAGACGGGCGAGGTCGGCGGCACCGGAGAAACCCCGCGCGAGACCCCGGGCGAGACCCCGAGCGAAACCCCGGGCGAGACCCCGAGCGAAACCCCGGGCGAAGGCAGGCCGGACGCGAACCGGCCCGGCGCCGACACCGATACCACCGCCGGTACCGCCACCGACCCGACCGCCGAATCGACCACCGAATCGACCACCGAATCGACCACCGACTCCGCCACCGGCCCCCGGCCGCCCGCCGAGCCAGGCCGGACCCCGGCGGACGGCGGCCGCCCGGAGCTGGCCGCGACCGGCCCGAGCAGCCTTTCGCCGGCCGGCCTCACTGCCACCGGGCTCCTGATCGGCGGCGGCGCGATGGTGGTCCGGGCCCGCCGACTGCGCCGGGCGCACCGCTGAGCCGTCCCCGACCACCCCGCCCGCGTGCCCCCGAGCCCTGCCCCGAGCCTCCCCGGCGCACCCCGACCACCCCCGGTCCACCCCTCCCGCGCCCGGACGTTCACAGATGTTCATGTGCGTCTGCCACCATCGAAACGTGGACTACCCGTACGACCAGGCACCTGGCGCACCCATCCGCTCCGGCATCCCGGAGCACGGCCGTATTCCCAAGTACTACGCGGTCAAGGCTCATGTCTCCTCCCTCATAGCGGAGTTGGGCGAGGGCGGCATGCTGCCCACCGAGCGTGATCTGGCCGAGCGCTACGAGGTCTCGCGCGAGACGGTGCGCCAGGCGCTGCGGGAACTCCTGCTGGAGGGGCGGCTCGCCCGCCAGGGGCGCGGCACCGTCGTCGCGGGCCCCAAGCTGGAACAGCCCCTCTCGCTGGCGAGTTACACCGAGGGCGTACGCCGCCAGGGCCGTACGCCGGGACGTCACCTCATCGGCCTTGAGCGGTTCCCCTGCCCCGAGGCGCTCGCCGCCGACATCGGGGTGGAGCGCGGCGAGCCGGTCTGGCACCTGGAGCGGGTGCTGCTCGCCGACGACGACCGGGTCGGTCTTGAGAGCACGTATGTCTCCGTAGCCCGTCTGCCCGACCTGGACACGGACTTCGAGCCCGACTCGTCCTTCTACGCCTACCTCCGCGACCGGCTCCAGATCTTTTTCGGCGACGCCGACGAGCGGATCGAGACGGTGCTCGCGACACCGCGCGAGGCGCTGCTCATCGGTACGCCGCCCGCACTGCCCATGCTGCTGATCCACCGGATCTCGCGCGACACCGCCGGGAAGCCGCTGGAGCGCGTACGGACCCTCTACCGCGGCGACAGGTTCTCCTTCACCGCGCACCTGGGCCCGCAGGACGGCTGCTGAACGACCGTCCCCGACGGTCGGCCCATCAAGATAACGGGAACGTAACGGGTCTAGGCCAAGCTTGGGGCCCAGTTCACCCTCCCGTTGCCGTACGGCTCGATGCGGGTCACTCGCCCCGAGGAGCGTAGCCGCCGTGAGAGTCATCGTCGTAGGAGCCGGCGTGGTGGGAACCATGCACGCCTGGCACGCAGTTAACCGCGGCCACGAGGTCGTACAGATCGAGCGCGAGAGTGAGGCGCGCGGGGCATCGCTCCGCAACTTCGGACAGATATGGGTCAGCGGACGGGCCGGTGGCGAGGAGCTGGAGACCGCGCTGCGCGCCCGTGAGCTCTGGGAGGGCATCGGGGCAAAGGTCCCGGACCTCGGCTTCCGGGCCTGCGGCTCGCTCACCCCGCTCCGCACCGAGCTGGAGACCACCGTCGCCGAGGCGGCGCTCGCCCGGCCCGACGCGGCGGCCCGCGGCTACAAGCTGCTCACGGCCGACGAGGCCCGGACGGTCAACCCCGCGCTGCGCGGGGACTTCACCGCCGCCCTGTGGTGCGAGCGGGACGCCGCGGTCGAGCCGCGCACCGCACAGCTCGCGCTGAAGCGGGAGCTGCTGAAGTCCGGCCGGTACACCTTCCTCGGCGGCCGTGAGGTCCGCGAGGTGGTGGGCACCGCCTCCGTCCGCGACGACCACGGCGACGTGCACACCGGCGACGCCGTGATCCTGGCCACCGGCGCCTGGCTCGGCGGCCTCGTCCGCGAACTGGCAGGCCCCGATCTCCCCGTGCGCCGCGTCCGCCTCCAGATGATGCAGACCGACCCGCTCGGCGAGCCGCTCACCACCTCCGTCGCCGACGCGGACAGCTTCCGCTACTACCCGGCGTACCGGAGCGAGGCGCTGGACGCGCTCAACGCCGGGCAGGCGCAGGCACCCACCGCGGCGGCGCACCGGATGCAGCTGCTGATGGTGCAGCGCCGGGACGGCGGACTGACCATCGGCGACACCCACGAGTACGAGCACCCCTTCTCGTTCGACACCGTCGAGGAGCCGTACGAGCACCTCACCGGGGTCGTCGAGTCCTTCCTCGGCCGCCCGCTGCCGAGGATCCGCCACCGCTGGGCCGGGGTCTACGCCCAGTGCACCGACACCAGCCGGGTCGTCCACCGCCAGCAGGTGCGGGACGGCGTCTGGCTGGTCACCGGACCGGGCGGCCGGGGCATGACCTGCTCGCCCGCCATCGCCGAAACGACCGCCAACGAACTGGGCTGGTGAAGAAGTTGAGCAACACCGAGAAGCTGAGCAGTACCGAGAAGCTCAACCTGATCGTCCTCGACATGGCCGGCACCACCGTCGCCGACGGCGGCCTCGTCGAGCAGGCGTTCTCCGCCGCCGCCGGACGCCTCGGCGTCGAGCCCGGCTCCGCCGACCACGCCGAGAAGCTCGACTACGTCCGCGCCACCATGGGCGAGTCGAAGATCTCCGTCTTCCGGCACCTCTTCGGCGACGAGGACCGGGCCCAGCAGGCCAACACCGCCTTCGAGGAGGCGTACGGCGAACTGGTCGACGGCGGCCGCATCGCCCCGATCCCCGGCGCCCGCGAGGCCGTCGAGCGGCTCAGGGGCGAGGGCCGGACCGTGGTCCTGTCCACCGGCTTCGCCCGTACCACCCAGGACGCGATCCTGACCGCGCTCGGCTGGCAGGACCTGGCCGCACTGACCCTCTGCCCGGCCGACGCGGGCGGCCGCGGCCGCCCCTACCCGGACATGGTCCTCGCCGCCTTCCTGCGCACCGGCGCCGTCGACGGCGTCCAGCAGATCGTCGTCGCGGGTGACACCTCGTACGACATGCTCAGCGGGGTGCGCTCCGGGGCCGGGATCGTCGCCGGGGTGCTCACCGGCGCCCACGACAAGGACCAGCTGACCCGCAACGGCGCCACGCATGTGCTCGGCTCGGTCGCCGAGCTCCCGGAGCTGATCGCGCGGGCCGAGGCATGACCGGCGGGGAGCGGACCGTCCACAGCGGGGCCGGGGCCGGGGGCGGAATCAGGAGCGGAATCAGGTTCGACCGGGTCAGCGTCGCGTACGGCCGGAACACCGTGCTCGACCGGCTCGACCTGACCGTCGAACCCGGCGAGGTCATGGCCCTGCTCGGCCCCTCCGGGTCCGGCAAGACCACCGCCCTGCGCGCCGTCGCCGGATTCGTCCAACCGGCCTCGGGCCGGGTCTACCTCGGCGACCGCGACGTCACCGGGCTGCCGCCGCACAAGCGCGGCATCGGCATGGTCGTCCAGCAGTACGCCCTCTTCCCGCACATGCGGGTCCAGGACAACGTCGCCTTCGGGCTCAAGGCCCGCAAGGCCGCCAAGGCCGAGATCCCCGAACGGGTCGCCGAGGCCCTCGAAATGGTCGGCATGGCCGCCTATGCCAAGCGCTACCCGCGCGAGCTCTCCGGCGGCCAGCAGCAGCGCGTCGCCATCGCCCGCGCGCTCGCCATCCGGCCCGGCGTCCTGCTGCTCGACGAACCGCTCTCCGCCCTCGACGCCCAGCTCCGCTCCGGCATGCTCGCCGAACTGACGCGGCTGCACCGGGAGTTGCCGGACGTCTCCATCCTGTACGTCACCCACGACCAGGTCGAGGCGCTCACTCTCGCCGACCGGATCGCGGTCATGGACAAGGCGAGGCTCCAGGACTGCGGCACCCCGCAGGACCTGTACCGCCGCCCGCGCACCGAGTTCACCGCGTCGTTCGTCGGCAACGCGAACCTGCTGCCGGTCACCGTCGCCGAGGGCGCCGACTCCGTCGACTTCGCCGGCCGCGCACTCGACGTACCGACCGGCGGCATCACCCGGGGCGCCACCGCCACCCTCTGCGTCCGGCCCCACCTGGTCGGGCTCGGCGACGGCCCCAACGCGATCGGCGGCACCATCGCCGAGGTCCAGTGGCGCGGCTCCACCCACCGGCTCTACGTCGACGTCGACGGGCACCGGGTCAAGGCGGACCTGAAGGAGCTGCGCGAGACACCGGCGCTCGGCGACCGGGTCACGCTGCACTTCGCGGCCGAGGACGCGGTGCTGCTGCCCGCGGGCGCGGCACCGGCAGCCGGGGGAGGGGCCGATGGCTAGCGCCGCGCACCCCGTCGCGTCGGACATCACGGCGACGAAGACCCCCCGTCAGCGCACCGGACCGTCCGGGGCGGTACCCCCGAAGGCCGGCCCGCGGGAACCGGCCCGCCGGGCCCGCCGCGTACCCGGCTTCGTCTGGGCGCTGCTGCCCGTCGCCGTGCTCGCCCTCGTCTTCCTCTACCCGCTGGCCCTCGTCGTCCAGCAGTCCGTCAGCCCGGACGAGGGCGGCACCTCGATCGCCCCGTACGGCGAGGTGTTCGCCTCCGAATCGTTCCGCTCGGCACTGACCACCACCGTCTGGCTGGCGGTCGGCTCCACGGTCGGATGCCTGGTGCTGGGCTTCGTCCTGGCCATGATCATCGCGTTCGTGCCGTTCCCCGGCGGCCGGGCGGTCGCCAAGTTCATCGACGTCTTCCTCTCCTTCCCGTCGTTCCTGATCACGCTCGCCCTGCTGTTCATCTACGGCAACGTCGGCATGGCCAACGGCGTCTGGACGGACATCACCGGGGCGGCCGACGGCCCCTTCGACTTCCTCACCACCCCGTGGGGCGTACTGCTCGCCGAGATCACCTACTTCACCCCGTTCGTGATGCGCCCGCTGCTCGCCGCGTTCTCGCAGCTCGACAGCGCGCAACTGGAAGTGGCGTCCTCACTGGGCGCGAAGCCGGCCCGGATCGTGCGGCAGGTGATCCTCCCCGAGGCGCTCCCCGCGCTCGCCGCCGGCGGCAGCCTCGTCCTGGTGATGTGTCTCAACGAGTTCGGCATCGTGCTGTTCACCGGCGCGAAGGGCGTCACGACCCTGCCGATGCTCGTCTACAGCAAGGCGATCCTGGAGTCCGACTACCCGGCGGCCTGTGTCGTCGCCGTGGTGAACATCGCGATCTCCGTCGGCCTCTACAGCCTGTATCGGATGGTGAGCCGCCGTGTTGGTGCATAGCCGTACCGGGAAATGGGCCACCTGGGCCGTGTTCTTCGTGCTCTTCGTCCCGCTGTTCGCGGTGCCGCTGCTGGTCATCCTCGCCGCGTCGTTCACCACCAACTGGTCCGGTGCCTTCCCCTCCGGACCGACCACCGAGCACTACGTGGCGGCGACCGGCGGCGACTCCCTCCAGGCCCTGACCACCAGCCTGATCACGGCCGTCAGCGCCAGCCTGCTCGCCCTGACCATCGGTTCCTGGGCCGCGCTCGCCGCCGCCTCGATGCGCAGGCGGGGCAGGCGGTTCCTCGACGCGCTGTTCATGCTGCCGGTCGCCGTGCCGTCCGTCGTCGTGGGCCTCGCCGTGCTCGTCGCGTTCAGCAAGCCGCCGATGCTGCTGAACGGGACGCGCTGGATCGTGATCCTGGCGCACACCATTCTTGTCACGGCGTTCGCCTATTCGTCGGTTTCGGCAGCAATAGTGCGTCTCGACCCGATGTACGAACAGGCGGCGGCCAGTCTGGGCGCCCGCCCCGGTTACGTCCTGTGGCGCATCAAGCTGCCGCTCCTGCTGCCGTCCCTCACGGCGGCGGCGGGGCTCTGCTTCGCGCTGTCCATGGGCGAGTTGAGCGCCACGATGATGCTCTACCCGCCGGACTGGACACCGCTCCCGGTGCAGATCTTCGCGGCCACCGACCGTGGCTCGCTCTTCACCGGAGCGGCCGTCGCCGTGGTCCTGATGGGAACGACGCTGCTGGTACTGCTCGGCGTCTCCCGGATCCGCACCAGGGCCTCGTACCGCTGATCCGCCGACACCCCCCGTACCGCTGATCCGCCGACACCCCCGTACCGACTCCGGCCGGCTTCCGGCCGACATCCAGGAGATACGACTGCCATGCGCAAGAACCACCTCAAGCCCATAGCCGCCGTCACCGGCTGCCTCGCCCTCGCCGCCACCCTCTCCGCCTGCGGCGGCTCCTCGGCCGCCTCCGACGAGAAGGCAGTCACCGTCTACAGCGCCGACGGACTCAAGGGCGAGAACGGCGACGGCTGGTACGACAAGGTGTTCAAGGACTTCGAGAAGAAGACCGGCATCAAGGTCAAGTACGTGGAGGGCGGCTCCGGCGAGATGGTGCAGCGCGCCGTCCGCGAGAAGTCCAACACCCAGGCGGACGTCCTGGTCACCCTGCCGCCGTTCATCCAGCAGGCCGACAGCAAGGGCCTCCTCGCCGCGTACGCGCCGGCCGGCTCCGACAAGGTCGACGGCGCCGACAAGGCCTCCGACTCCAAGTGGACCTCGGTCGTCAACAACTACTTCGGCTTCATCTACAACAAGAAGGAACTGAAGTCGGCGCCCACCACCTGGGAGGAGCTGCTCGACGGAAAGTTCAAGAACAAGATCCAGTACTCCACCCCCGGAGTCGCCGGTGACGGCACGGCCGTGCTCATCAAGGCCATGCACGACTTCGGCGGCAAGGAGCCGGCGATGGCGTACCTGAAGAAGCTCCAGGCCAACAACGTCGGCCCGTCCGCCTCCACCGGCAAGCTGGCCCCCAAGGTCGACAAGGGCGAGCTGCTCGCCGCCAACGGCGACGTCCAGATGAACTTCGCGCAGTCCAAGGACATGCCGAACCTCGGCATCTGGTTCCCCGCGAAGCAGGGCGGCAAGTCCACCACCTTCGCCCTGCCGTACGCGGCCGGCCTCGTGAACAAGGCCCCGCACACCGCCAACGGCAAGAAGCTGCTCGACTTCATGCTCTCCGAGCAGGCCCAGAAGGACGTCAGCGCGGTCGGCGGCGGCTTCTCCGCCCGCAAGGACATCGAGGCCACCGACGCCAACGCCATCGAGCTGGCCAAGCTGATGGACGGGGTGGAGGTCTTCGAGCCCGACTGGTCGGACATCGGCACCAACCTGGACGGCTACGTCTCAGCCTGGAAGTCGGCCACCGGCAGCTGACCGTTGCCGGAGATTCACGGCACGGGTATGGACCTCCGGCGGATCATCGCGGAAAGATAACGGGTCTAGTCCCATGTTCAACTCCCCGTCCCAGGGCGGGGAGTTGAACGTGCGCCCCCACGCCTCGACGGAGGACCCCGTGACCACAGGCATGTCCCGCCGCACCCTCCTCATGAGCGCGGCCGCCCTCGCCGCCGCCGGACCGCTCGCCGCGGCCACCACCGCACGGGCCGTGGCCCGTACCCCGAAGGTCCTGGTCATCGGCCTGGACGGTGCGCTGCTGAACCGGATCAAGGACGCGGACGCCCCGAATCTGGACGCCCTGATGGCCTCCGGACTCACCTCGGTCAGCCCGCTCTACGCCGACCCGATGGCACCCACCCTGTCCGGCCCCGGCTGGTCCACGATCATCACCGGCGTCTGGCCCGACAAGCACCGAGTCAAGGACAACGCCTTCACCGGCCACGCCTTTTCGCGGTACCCCGACTTCCTCACCCGGATCGAGACGGCGAAGCCGGGCCTGTCGACATACGCGGTCGCCTCCTGGAACCCCGTCACCGACACGATCTTCTCCGCGAAGGTCGACACCCGGGTCTCCACCCCGGAAGCCGAGTACGACACCGGTACCACGAGCAGGGCCGTCGCCGAACTGGCCGGCGGCAACCGGGACGCGGTCTTCGTCCACCTCGACAACGTCGACCACGCCGGGCACAGCCACGGCGCCGCGAGCAAGCAGTACCTGGACGCCATCCACGGCGTCGACGCCCAGGTCGGGCAGCTGGTCGCCGCCGTACGGGGCCGGGCCACCCACGGCTCCGAGGACTGGCTCATCATGATCACCGCCGACCACGGGCACACCGACGCGGGCGGCCACGGCGGCTCCAGCGCGGCCGAACGGCAGACCTTCCTCATCGCGAGCGGCGGCCCCGCCGCCCCCGGTTCCACCCGGTACGACATCAGGATGCCGGACGTCGCCGCCTCCGCCCTCGCCCACCTCGGCATAGCCGTCGACCCGGCCTGGGGCCTGGACGGCCGGCCGTTCCAGCAGCCCGTCCCCGACGCCTTCGACGCGCTGCGCCCGCAGCTGGCGACCCGCGTCGACGAGACGGGCATCGGCGCGGCCGTGCTCGGCTTCACCCACACCCCGCCCGCCGGGTGGTCGATCGACAACAGCGCGATGGGCACCGGCGGAGTCACCGAATGGCGCGGCTGGACCTTCACCACCGACGAGTTCTGGACCTCCGCCGAACGCGGCCAGTGGCGCGAGACCAACGTGCGGGCCCGGAACGTCTTCGCGGTCGCCGACGGCGACGAATGGAACGACAAGAGCTTCACCGGCACCTTCGACTCCACCCTGGTCGGCCCGGCCTGGCCGGTCACCGGCGGCCGCCCCGCCACCCTCGCCTACACCACCCACTACCGCCAGGAAGCCCCGCAGAAGGGCGAGGTCCTCGTCTCCTACGACGGGGGCACCCCGGCCGTCGTGAAGACGTACACCGCCGACACCGTCTCGAAGGCCGAATCGCTCACCCTCCAGGTCCCGGCCGGGGCCACCACCGCACAGATCCGTTTCCGGTACACCGGCGGCAACAACTGGTTCTGGGCGATCGACGGAGTGACCCTCACACCCGCGTGATCCGGCCGTTCCGGCACGTCGAACGGACGGCCTAAAATCGGGGGCGTCGGCGCTGCACAACGCGGTGCCGCCGGCGTCCCCGCACACGGCGTACGGCAGGAGTCCCACACATGGCAGAGCGCAAGCCGATCTCGTCCTGGCTCACCGACATGGACGGAGTCCTGATCCACGAGGGGACGCCGATCCCCGGAGCCGATGCCTTCATCAAGCGGTTGCGTGACTCGGGGCTGCCCTTCCTGGTCCTCACCAACAACTCCATCTACACCGCCCGTGACCTGCACGCCCGGCTGAGCCGCATGGGCCTGGACGTGCCGGTGGAGAACATCTGGACCTCCGCCCTGGCCACCGCCCAGTTCCTGGACGACCAGCGGCCCGGCGGCACGGCGTACGTCATCGGCGAGGCCGGCCTCACCACCGCCCTGCACGACATCGGCTATGTGCTCACCGACCACGAACCCGACTACGTGGTCCTCGGCGAGACCCGCACGTACAGCTTCGAGGCGCTCACCAAGGCGATCCGGCTGATCAACGGCGGCGCCCGCTTCATCTGCACCAACCCCGACGAGACCGGCCCGTCCGCCGAGGGCCCGCTGCCCGCCACCGGGTCCGTCGCCGCCCTGATCACCAAGGCCACCGGCAAGGCCCCGTACTTCGCGGGCAAGCCCAACCCGCTGATGATGCGCACCGGGCTCAACGCGATCGGCGCCCACTCCGAGTCCAGCGCCATGATCGGCGACCGGATGGACACCGATGTGCTGGCCGGCCTGGAGGCGGGGATGCAGACCTTCCTGGTCCTCACCGGACTCACCACGGTCGCCGACATCGACAAGTACCCCTTCCGGCCGTCCACGGTCGTCGACTCGATCGCCGATCTGGTCGACCTCATCGACGCGGGCTGAGCCCGGCGGGGCACGGCCCCGGGGCGGCGGGGGAGGGGACGCGCACGGTGTGCGCGGACCCGTCCCCCGCGCCGCTGCGGATGCGAAAAACCTCCGCAGGCGTGAACCTGCACTGAGGAGGTTCACGATGCGTTCCACAACCCTCACGTTCTGTGCCGCCGCGGTCGTCGCGGCGACCCTGGTGCCGGCCTCCGCCGCACTGGCCGACTCCGCCCCCGAGAAGGGCAAGGACAACCGCGTCTCCCTGACGCTGACCCCGTCCTCCGTCGCACCCGGCGGCGAGACGGATCTGCGGCTGAAGGGCTGCGAGGGCCGCGAGGCCACGGGTGAATCCGAAGTCTTCGTCTCCGGGGCACGCTTCTCGCCCGCCGCGGACGGGGGCCTCTTCGCCGAAGCCCGGATCAGCTCGGACGCCTCTCCGGGCGAATACGGCATCCGGATCGACTGCAAGGACGACAAGGGCGCCACCGCCGCCGGCACGGTCACCGTCGTCGACCGCGGCCGGCCCAGCCCGCTCGCTCCGGTCCAGGCCGGAGGCGGCGGCACCGCCGCCCTGTCCACCGACCGGGAGGCCAAGCAGGACGGCCCCGGCACCGTGCACGCGGTGATCGGACTGGCCCTGGCGGCCGTCGCGGCCGTCGCCGTCGCGTTCCGCAGCGTGCGCCGCCGTCGCCGTCCGGCCTCGGACTGACATGTCCGCCCCCGACAGCACCTCGGGTCACGGCAGGCTGCTCGCCGGAGTGGCCTGGGCCGTCCTGCTGCTCGGCCTGTGGCTCTGGGGCCGCGGCATCACCGACGGCTCCGGCGCCAGTTCCGCCCCGACCACCGGCGACATCGCCGCGGTGGGGCGCCCCCTCGGCGTACCGCTGCCGCCGCCGCACGACCCGATCGAGGGCGCGGTGCCGAAGCGGGTCGAGATCCCGTCGATCGGCATCGAGGCACCCGTGGTCGCCCGCGGCCTGGACAAGGACGGCGCGATCGAACCGCCCTCCTTCGACACACCCCAGACCGTCGGCTGGTACGGCGACGGCACCGAGCCCGGCGCGAAGGGCCCGGCCCTCCTCGTCGGCCACGTCGACACCGAGACCAGACCGGCCGTCTTCTACGGACTGAGCGCGGCCCGCCCCGGCGCCAAGGTCGACATCACCCGCGCCGACGGAACCGTCGCCGAGTTCACCGTCGACGACGTCCAGGTCTTCACCCGGGCACGCTTCGACGCCGACAAGGCGTACGGCCCGCGCAAGGACGGCCGGGCGGAGCTCCGCCTGATCACCTGCGGCGGCACCTTCGACCGCAAGACGCACTCGTACGACGCGAATGTCGTCGTCTCGGCCTACCTGACCGGCGAGAAGCCCGCGGCCGCCCCCTCCTGACGCCAGGTGCCAAAGTGCCCGGCCCAACTCCCGTGGTGCAACACAGTTCTGACGAAGCGTCGACATCCGCACACCCCCAGCTTTCGGGAGATGCGGACAGAAGCCCTGTGCCAGGATGGAACGGACGCGGCAGTGCACCGCCGCCGCACCGAGGGGGAGTGCATGTACGGCAGTCACGACGGCCGGCGGGGCGTCCGGACGGGCAGGCATGCGGGCCCGGTGCGGGCCGGTGCGGTGGCCGCGGCAGGGGCCGTGCTGCTGCTCGCGGGAGGCGCCTCGGGCCCGAGTCCGGCCCCGGCCCCGGTCCCGCCCGCGGAGCCACCGGCCGGAGCCCCGACGGCGGCGGCCGGTACTGGGTCAACCCGGGCGGGAACGCGGCCCGGCAGGCCGCCGCGTACACCCGGGACGGCGACGGGACGAACGCCGCGCTGATCGAGCGGATCGCCCGGCGGCCGGTCGGCGAATGGATCGGCCCGGACACCCCGGAGGCCGAGGCGAAGGGCCTCACGGAGGCGGCCGCGCAGGCGGGCCGGGAGGCACTGCTGGTCCTCTACAACATCCCGCACCGCGACTGCGGGCAGTTCTCCAGGGGCGGCGCCGCCGACGGCAACGCGTACCGGACCTGGCTGGAGGGCGTCGCCCGGGGCATCGGCGACCGGCACGCCACGGTGATCCTGGAGCCCGACGCGCTGCTGCACATGGTCGACGGGTGCACACCGCAGGAGTTCCACGAGGAGCGGTACGACCTGCTGAAGGGCGCGGTGGAGCGGCTCGGGCGGCAGCCGGCGTCCGCGTCTACGTGGACGCGGGCAACGCCGGCTGGCGTACCCCCGACGCGCTCTTCCGGCCGGTGCGGGCCCCGGCACCGGTTCCAGCGCGCGATGCCCCTGCGGGAGAAGTGGTGCACCCCGAGCCGGGCGCAGACCTCCTTGACCGCCGGGTCGTCGCCCTCGTCGAGCAGCCAGACGTGCAGCAGCCCGCGGTGCCGGACGCGGACGGCGGCCTCCAGGGTCCTCGTCACCATCTCCAGGGGCTCCTTGCCCGGGACGAAGGAGGTGAGGAAGGCGACCCTGGTGCCGGTCTCCGGGACGACCGGGACCGGATCGCGCGCGACCAGCGTCGCGTGCGCGTTGGACAGGACGTTCAGCGTCCGGAAGAGCTCGATCAGTCCGATCGAGACCAGCATCACGATGTCCAGGACCAGCAGCGTGCCGTTCCGGAGGTTCGGGTCACGCCGGGTCCAGTGGTCCGGCTGCATCAGCCAGCCGAACAGGCCGATCGAGACGAGCGGTGCGGCACCCAGCAGGAGCGCCGCACGGATCCTGTGCGGTTCCTGTGAGAGCAGTGAGCGGTACTGCACCCGGTACGGCAGTCCGGTGCCGGGCCCGGTCAGTGGCCCGGCGAGCCGGCTGTAGTGCTCGTAGTCGTAACGCGGCAACGGCTCCTTCGGCTGCCGACGTTGTTCCCCCGGTAGCGGCTGCGCCGGTATCCGGGGCAGGGCGGTCCGGGAAAGATCGTGGTTCTGCCGGGCGCCGGTCGGCGTCGACGTCATGGGTCATCCCCCTGCACGCATGGTCGGTGCGTGACTGATGGGCCGTCTCGGCCGCGGCGGTTCCCCACCGGTCGCCGCGGACGACATCAATGGCGGGCCGCCGTCCGCTCGGATACGGAACGCCGCCCTTCCGGCAGTCTCTGGCGCCCCCTCGACACCAGTCCCCGAGCGGGGCCCCCACCCCGCGTTGCGGACAACCGGAACTTCCCCCTCTGCAGCCCCCAACTGCACGGTTCATCGGCCTGGTTGGCGCCGATGACCAATAGACAGGTTGTCCGACCCCGGTCCCGATCGCAAGGGTGAAACGAGTGGGTTACCAGTCATACATGCGATTTGTGGCCCCCTTGTGGAGGGGGCGTGCGGAGGCGTATGAAAACGGACTTCGCGCCTTTGGGTGACCGTTCGGTGACTCTGTGACACCTGTGCGAAGACTGTGCGGCGCCTGTGCGGGTAGTGGTTGAAGGTGACGCTGTGGGCGGCGTCACGGGGTGGAGGCCCGGTGCGAGGCTTCGGTGCGGGAGGCTTCGGCGTGAGAGGTTCACGAACGAGCAAAGCCCCCTCACGCGTGGTGAGGGGGCTTTGACTCTGCGTGCGCCGCCAGGGACTCGAACCCCGGACCCGCTGATTAAGAGTCAGCTGCTCTAACCAACTGAGCTAGCGGCGCCTGCTGACCTGGAGAACTCTACCCGAAGGCGGGGAGTGCTCCTGACCATTTACCGTCCATCACGGCCTGTCGGATGGTCGTTTTTTCTCTTCTGTCCGTCAAAATGCGATATGTCAGGAGAGTTGAGACACTGGCGCCCGTGCAGATGCGCCCAAAGATCTTGACGAGTGCGGAGGGGAATCGCATGACTGTGCCGGCTTTCGAGGAGTACGTGCCCGCCATCGACTGCATCTGTGCGGGGTGCGCCGCGCAGCGGCGGACCGCCGCCAGTGCACTGCCTCTGCGGTACGGAGGTCATCCGGCCGCACACGGCGCCCGCCGCGCACTGGTGCTGGTCACCGCGGCCGGCGTGGTGCTGGGCAGCGGCGTCGCCGAGGCGGAGACCGCGACGGGAGCGACGGGAACGACGGGCGACCGGGCGGCGGAGGCGGCCGGAGCCGCCCGGACCGACGCGGACGGGGACAGCCCGCAGGGCGGCCCCGGACCACTGCGGGGCGGTGGCGCCTCGGGCCCGCCCTCGTCCACGACCACCACGCCCAAGCTGCGTAAAAGCAGCCGGGCCGACATCATCAACCGCGCGAAGAAGTGGGTGTCCGCGCAGGTCCCGTACAGCATGACCAAGTACTGGCCGGACGGTTATCGGCAGGACTGTTCCGGCTTCGTCTCGATGGCCTGGAACCTGCCCGGCAACGAATGGACCGGCAGCCTCGCCGCGTTCGGCACGCGGATCGCGCGGGAGGAGCTCCAGCCCGGCGACATCCTGCTCTTCCACAACCCGGCCGACCCGTCGAAGGGCTCGCACGTCACGATCTTCGGCGGCTGGACCGACTACACGCACACCCACTACACGGCGTACGAGCAGACGAAGCCGCACACCCGCAAGAAGACGACGCCCATGGCGTACTGGACCAACTCCGGCAAATACGTCGCCTACCGCTACAAGGGGCTCAGCGGCGGAAGCGCCGGCAGCGGCTCCTCGGTGACGGGGTTCCCGGGCGCCGGGAAGTTCGGCCCCGGTGCCAGTAACGCCTCGGTCACCCGGCTCGGCCGGATGCTCGTGGAGCGGGGCGGCAAGCGCTTCTACAAGGTCGGTCCCGGGCCGGGCTGGGGCGAGGCCGACCGGCGGGCGACCCAGGCGTTCCAGAAGGCCCAGGGCTGGAAGGGCAAGGAGGCGGACGGCATCCCCGGCCCCGACACCTGGCGGCTCCTGGCGAACGGAACCGGCCATGACATCCCCGGCACCGGAAACGGGAGCGGGGGTGGAAGCGGAACGGGGGCCGGCCACGGCGACTCGAACCCGGATTCGAAGTTCCCCGGGCGGGGTTATTTCCGGCCCGGTCAGTCCAACAGCCATGTCGACAGGCTCGGCAAGCAGTTGGTGAAGAAGGGCTTCGGCAAGCACTACACCTCGGGGCCCGGACCCCGGTGGACCGAGGCGGACCGGCGCAATGTCGAGGCCTTCCAACGAGCTCAGGGCTGGCGGGGCGGAGCGGCCGACGGCTACCCCGGTCCGGAGACCTGGCGGCGACTCTTCGGGTGACACGACGGACATGACGGAGGCGGCTATGCGATCCACGGTGTCGGACAGCTCCGGAACCCCGGAGAACGGCGGGCGACGGGAGAAGGAGCGGGGACCGTCCGGGGCGGCCGGCCCGGACGGGTCCGCCGGGGCGAAGGTTCCGGGAGGCGGCGCGGGTCCGGAGCCGGGACCGGCCGCCGGGGCGGATCCCGGGCCGGACTCCGTGGTCGACCTGGTGCTGGACCTGGTCCCGGGCGAGGACCGGGATCCGGCACTCGGCGCGACATCGGCCTCGGTGTCGGTGTCGGTCCCGGCCTCGGCGACGGGCGGCGTGCCGGTGCCGGGCGTCGCCCCCGTCCCGGTCGTGGCCGGGAACCGCCGCGTGGACGTGGCGGGGAACCGCGTGGACGTGGTGGGGAACGGTGCGGACGTGGCCGGGAACCGCGTGGACACGGTCGGGAACCGCACGGACCAGGTCGTCGACGCCCCGTCCCCGCCCCGGCACCGCGTGGTCCCCGAGACCGTCTTCGACTCGCTCCCCGTCTCCGGCGGCGACGGCGGCGAACAGCCCGGCGAATCGCTGTGGGGGGCCGGGCGGCACCACGCGGTCATCGCCAACGAGCGGACCGCCACCATCCCGGTGCACCTGCTCTTCCGCGAGGACGCCGACCGCGCCGACGCCACCGCGCTGCCCACCGGTGTGCTGCGGCGGGGAGCCGGTGGCGACCGGCCGCAGGCGGGGGTGCGGCGGCCGCCCGTGCCGAGGGGACCGCAGGTCCGGCCCTCGACCCGGCCGGCCCCGGTCGCCGATCCACGGCTCACCGAGCGGCCGGGGCCCGCGCTCCCGGGCTGGCTGGCGCTGCTCGCCGGGCTGTCCGGGGTCGCCGCCGGCGGCGCGGTGCTCTGGTGGATCGGCGCGCTGCCCGCCGCCGCGCTCGCCCGGTTCGGGATCGGCCACCGGCCGTACGACGGCATCGGCCTCGGCGCCTGGGCGGCGCTCGCCGGGCTGGTCTCGGTGGTGCTCTTCGCGCTCGGCGGACTGAGCCGCGGACGGGTGGGACACGCTTGGGTGCTGACGCTGTTCGGCGAATACCGGGGGAGCGTGCGGCGGACCGGGCTGATGTGGATCAGCCCCCTGCTGCTGCGCCGCCGGGTCGACGTACGCCTGCGGCACTGGCGCAGCGAACCGCTGCCCGCCGTGGACGCCAACGGCACGGCGCTGCGCGTCGTCGTCCTCGTGGTGTGGCGGATCAAGGACACCGTGCGGGCGGAACTCGGGGTCGCCGACCACGAGGCCTATCTGTGCGAACAGGTCGAGGCGGCGATGGCCCGGGTCCTGTCGCAACTGCCCGCCGACGCCTTCCACGAGGACGCGCACACCCTGCGCAACGCCGAGGCGGTCGGCGACGCGCTGACCCGGATGCTGAAGGCGGACTGCGAGCCGGTCGGCATCGAGGTGTACTCGGCCCAGCCGACCGGGATCGAGTACGCGCCGGAGGTCGCCGCGGCGATGCAGCGCCGCCGGATCGCCGCCATCGACGCCAAGCACCGCGACAGCGTGCTGACTTCGGTGGTCGACGCGGTCGACGACACGGTCAACCGGCTGACCGCGCGCGGCATCGTGGAGCTGGACGACTACGAACGGAAGTCCCTGGTCAAGGACTTGACGGTGGCCTTCTACACCGGACGCAACGGCGGGGAGGGGGCCTGAGGGCTCCGGAGGAGGCCGCGCGGCCAAGCGGAATCCAACTCTCATTGGTCTGGACATGTTCATATCCCGTCAATAATCTAAGTCTTGGTCTAGACCGCAAAACACGCGCGCAGCACGGCTCATGGAACCTCCCCCACGTTCTTGAGGAGCGACAGCAATGCGTAAAAGGGCAAGCGCGGCCGTGGTCGGCCTGGCCATCGCGGGCATCTCCATGTTCGCGACGAGCAGTGCCGGCAGTCACGGCTACACCGACAACCCCATCAGCCGCCAGAAGCTCTGTGCCAACGGCACGGTGACGGGCTGCGGCAACATCCAGTGGGAGCCGCAGAGTGTCGAGGGCCCGAAGGGCTTCCCGGCGGCGGGCCCGGCCGACGGCAAGATCTGTTCCGGCGGCCACGGCGAATTCGCCCAGCTCGACGACCCGCGCGGCGGCAACTGGCCCGCCACGAACGTGACCGCCGGTCAGGGCTTCAGCTTCCGCTGGCAGTTCACCGCACGGCACGCCACGTCGGACTTCCGCTACTACATCACCAAGGACGGCTGGGACCCCACCAAGCCGCTCACCAGGGCAGACCTGGAGCCGCAGCCCTTCATGACGGTGCCGTACGGCGGCAAGCAGCCCCCGGCTACCCTGACCCAGCAGGGCACCATCCCCACCCAGAAGAGCGGGAAGCACATCATCCTGAGCGTCTGGAACGTCGCCGACACGGCGAACGCGTTCTACGCCTGCTCCGATGTTCAGTTCTGACGCATAGTCAGTTACCGTGCGGCGCCATGGGGAGCGCAGGCACCGTCGCGGAGCTCGTACAGCGCCAATGGGGCGACCACCGGCCCGGACTGAGACACCGGGGCACCGTCCTCAGTCATCACCAGGTCGCCTCGGGCGCTGCCGCACGGGCCGCGCTCCTGGCGGATCTGCTGTCGGCGGGCGGCGAACCGCACCTCGGGGTGCTGCTGGACAACACCCCTGAATTTCCACTCTGGTTGAGCGCGGCGGCCCTGGCCGGGGCCGCCGTGGCCGGGATCAACCCGACCCGGCGCGGCGCCGAACTGGCCCGCGACATCCTGCACACCGACTGCCGGGTCCTGGTCACCGAACGCGCCCACCTGCCGCTGCTCGACGGCCTGGACCTCCCCGGCGTGCGGATGCTGGTGACCGACACCGACGCGTACGCCGGACTCCTCGCCCCGTACGCCGGAGCCGCCCCCGGCGACACGGCCGGGAAGGGCATCGGACCCGGGACCCGGATGCTGCTCTACTTCACCTCCGGATCGACCGGCGCGCCGAAGGCCGCGATCTGCACCCAGGGGCGGCTGGCGGCGGCCGGACAATCGCTCGTCGACCACTTCGGCGTCCGGCGCGAGGACGTCCACTACATCTGCATGCCGATGTTCCACGGCAACGCCGTGATCGCCGACTGGGCGCCCGCACTGGCCGGCGGGGCCGCCGTCGCGCTGCGCCGCCGCTTCTCCGCCTCCGGATTCCTCGACGACGTACGGGCGCACGGGGCGACGTACTTCACCTATGTCGGCCGCGCCGTGCAGTACCTGCTGGCCACCCCCGAGCGCCCGGACGACCGCGAGCACCCGCTGCGGCTCGGCTTCGGCACCGAGGCCGGGGCGGTGGACGCGGCCCGGTTCCGGGAGCGGTTCGGGGTGCGGCTGGTCGAGGGCTACGGCTCCTCCGAGGGCGGCGCGGCGATCCAGCGGACCCGGGACACCCCGGAGCGGGCGATCGGGAGGGCGTCGGACCGGGACGATCTCGCGGTGGTGGACCCGGATACCGGCGAGGAACGGCCCGCCGCCGTCTTCGACGGGGCGGGACGGCTGGCCAACGGGGCGGAGGCGATCGGGGAGCTGGTCAACCGGGGGCGCACGCCCTTCGAGGGCTACTGGCGCAATGAGGAGGCGGAGGCCCAGCGGGTGCGCGGTGGCTGGTACTGGACCGGGGACCTCTTCTTCCGGGACGCCGAGGGCTTCCTCTACTTCGCGGGCCGTACCGACGACCGGCTGCGGGTGGACAGCGAGAACCTGGCCGCCGCGATGATCGAGAACATCCTGGCCCGCTGGACGGAGGCGGCGGCCGTGGCGGTGTACGCGGTGCCGGACCCGGTGGCCGGGGACCAGGTGATGGCGACGCTCGCCCTGCGGGAGGGGGCCGTCTTCGACCCGCCCGCCTTCGCCGCGTTCCTCGCCGCGCAGCCGGACCTGGGTACGAAGATGGCCCCCGCCTTCGTACGGACCGTCCCGGCGATGCCGGTCACGGCGACGAACAAGGTGCACCGGGTGCGGCTGCGCCGGGAGGGGTTCTGGTGCGGAGGACCCATGTGGTGGAACGGGACCGGCGCCGGGTACGAGCCGTTCGGTGACGAGCAACTGAGCGCCCTGCTGCGTGAGTACGAGGCACACGGGCGCGCCGCACTGTGTCCTCAATCGCCGGACGGGCTCGAAATTCAAGCCCGTCCGGCGATTGAGGCCACAGCGGCAACGCGGGTGGACCCGCACTAGTTCGTCAGGGCCGGCACCTCCTGCGCGACCTCCGCCGCCGCCCCCGGCATCCTCCGCAGCAGCACCGCGGCCAGCACCGCTCCGGCCAGCAGCAGCGCCGATCCCGTGACCGAGGCGTACTGCATGCTGTGCACGAAGGCCTCGCGTCCGACCGACATCAGCGAACCGTCCCCCGTGGCCACCGCACCGGCGAGGGTCTTGCGGGCGGCCTCCGGGGCGGAGCCCGGCATGTCCGCGGTGTAGATCGCGGTGGCCACCGCGCCCAGCAGGGCCATTCCCGTCGCACCGCCGAACTCCTGGCCGGTCTCCAGCAGTGAGGCCGCCGAACTCGCCTTCTCCGGCGGGGCCGTGGACAGTGCCAGGTCCGACACCAGCGCCATCACGGTGACGATGCCGCAGCTCATCACGGCGCAGCCGCCGAGCAGCAGCCACAGGGAGTCCGTACCGGTCAGGGCCAGGATCGCGAATCCGGCGGCGGCGATGACGAACCCGGCGCAGATGACCCGGGCGCGGTCGGTCCGCTGGGCGATCGCGGTGGCCGCCGGGGCCGCCGCGCCCACCGCCAGGGACGGGGCCAGGCTCCACAGCGCGGCCTCCATCGTGCTCATGCCGAGCACCGACTGGAGGTACTGCGTGGTGAAGAACGAGGAGCCCATCATGGCGAACGCGGCCAGCGCGTTCAGCCCGATCCCGGCGGCGAAGCCGCGGTGGCGGAACAGTTCCCGGCTGATCATCGCGTCACCGCGGCCGCGCTGGCGGCGGACGAAGAACAGCCCGACGACCAGCCCCGCGGCGATGATCAGCGCGTTCTTCGCGTCGAGCCCATGGGCGGCACTCTCCTTGACGCCGTAGACGACCGGCAGCACGGCCCCCATCGACAGCGGCACGCTCAGGAAGTCGAACCGTCCGGGGTTCGGGTCCTTGAACTCCGGGACCAGCACCGGTACCAGAACCAGCAGCAGCACCATGGCCGGCACATTGATCAGGAAGACCGAACCCCACCAGAAGTGCTCCAGCATGACCCCGCTGAGCACCGAGCCGAGCGCGATGCCGCCCGCCATGGCGCCCGACCAGATCCCCACGGCCCGGCCGCGCTGCCGCTCGTCGCGGAACATGTTCCGAACCAGCCCCATGGTCGACGGCATCAGCGTCGCCCCGCCGACCCCGAGCAGGGCGCGGGCCGCGATCAGCATCTCGGGGCTGTCGGCGTACGCCGTGGCGACGGACGCGGCACTGAACGCGACCGCGCCGAGGAGCAGCAGCTTGCGACGGCCGATCCGGTCGCCGAGCGAGCCCATCGTGATGAGCAGGCCGGCCAGGGCGAAGCCGTACACATCGAAGATCCAGAGCTGCTGGGTGGCGCTGGGGGCGAGGTCCCGGTCGATGGACGGGATCGCGAAGAAGAGGACGGAGATGTCCATCGAGACGAGGAGGAGGGGCAGCAGGAGGACCACGAAGGCGGTCCATTCCCGGCGGCCGGCGAGGTGGCCGCGCTCGGCTGTGGTGCTCGAAGCGTTCGTCATGCCAGGAAATGTACGAGCGTTTAAAACATCTGTCTAGTACGGGTGTGTAAAACGTTCGTACATCTCCGCGGGCAGCAAAAAACGCACTGGGCGGTTCACGTGTGTACGTGAACCGCCCAGTGCGTTGTCTGTGCGCCGCCAGGGACTCGAACCCCGAGATCCGAAGAGCACACCTCTGAACAACAGTAACAGCAACACTAATCTGGGTTG
>NZ_JBEYFB010000061.1:0-33462 GCF_040634135.1 Streptomyces sp. NPDC007164 | reverse complement strand
ACAGGATGAGGCTGTCGATGTCGACGCCGAGCTTCTTCGCGTACTCGGGGTCCAGGGCGTGCTCCGCGTCGATGAAGGCGACCGAGCCGCCGAGCCTCTGCGCGTTCGCCACCGCGTGCAGCGTCAGCGTCGTCTTACCGGAGGATTCCGGTCCGTACACCTCCACCACACGGCCGCGCGGCAGGCCGCCGACACCGAGGGCCACGTCGAGGGCGGTCGACCCGGTGGGGATCACTTCGATGGGCTCGTTCGGCCGCTCGCCGAGGCGCATCACCGCGCCCTTGCCGAATTGCCGTTCAATCTGAGCGAGTGCGGCGTCCAGCGCCTTCTCGCGGTCGGTTCCTGCCATGGGTTCCACCCGATTTGCTTGAGTCGATCGCTTCACGTCAAAGACGCTAACCCCTGCCACTGACAATGGGCCTCGACGTCCTCCCGGCCTGTGGACAACTCCACGGTCGGGCCCGGGAAAACCCGGCCGGAATCCCATGAGAATGGATGTTCGATTTTGCTGTCAAGCGCAGCACGCCGAGCCGATCTGCACCCAGGGTAGCGCCCTGGCATTGCACCCCGGAGAGTCCGGATCGAGCGGTCGAGGCCATGCTAAATTCCGGCCACATGGTGACGAAACAGACAGCGAAAGTGGCTCTGGTCGCCGGGGCGACGCGGGGTGCGGGCCGCGGCATCGCCGTTCAGCTGGGTGCGATCGGGGCGACCGTCTACGTCACGGGACGGACGAGCGGATCGGAGCGCTCGGAGATGGACCGCCCGGAGACCGTGGAGGAGACCGCGGCTCTCGTGGACGAGGCGGGCGGGTGCGGGATCCCGGTCCGGGTCGACCATCTGGTGCCCGAGGAGGTCGAGGCGCTCGTGGCCCGCATCCGGAGGGAGCAGGGCCGTCTGCACGTCCTCGTGAACGACATCTGGGGCGCGCGGATCGAGTGGGACAGGTCGGTCTGGGAGTCCTCCCTGGACACCGGGCTGCACACGCTGCGCCTGGCGGTGGACACCCACGCGATCACCAGCCACTACGCGCTCCCGCTCCTGATCGGGACGCCGGGAGGGCTGGTCGTCGAGGTGACCGACGGGACCGATGAGTACAACGCCTGCCATTACCGGGTGTCCTTCTTCTACGACCTGGCCAAGGCGTCGGTGAACCGGATGGCGTTCGCGCTGGCGCACGAGCTGGAGCCCCACGGTGCGACCGCCGTGTCCCTCACACCCGGCTGGCTGCGGTCCGAGGCCATGCTGGAGGCCCACGGGGTAACCGAGGCGAACTGGCGCGACGCGATCGCGCACTCGCCCCACTTCGCCATTTCCGAGAGTCCGGCGTTCGTCGGCCGGGCGGTGGCCGCACTCGCGCAGGACCCCCAGGTGTCGCGCTGGAACGGCAGGTCCCTGTCGAGCGGACAGCTGGCGAAGGTCTACGGCTTCACCGATCTCGACGGCAGCCGGCCCGACGCCTGGAGGTACGTCACCGAGGTCCAGGACCCGGGCCGGCCCGCCGACGTGACGGGCTATCGCTGACAGCCGGAAGGAGGGTGAAGCCCCACGGGGTCAGGCGCGCGCCGGGCCCTCCGGTTCTCCGGCGGTGGCCTGTCCGCCCTCTCCGCCCTCGCTCTCGGGGACGCGCCAGGAACGGCGAAGCCGTGTGAGCACCGGCTCGCCGCCTCGGCGGCCCCGGCCGTGCATCCGCGGGTCGTCCGTCACCTCGTACCGCTTCACATACGCGCCGAGGAAAGCCTGGAGCGTGGCGACGGCCGGGATCGCGATCAGCGCGCCCACGGCGCCCATCAGGGCCGTGCCCGCGATGACCGATCCGAAGGCGACCGCCGGATGGATGTCGACGGTCTTGGAGGTGAGCTTGGGCTGCAGCGCGTAGTTCTCGAACTGCTGGTAGACCACGACGAAGCCGAGCACCCACACCGCGTACCAGGGGTCGATGGTGAACGCGATCAGCATCGGCAGGGCGCCCGCCAGATACGTACCGATCGTGGGGATGAACTGGGAGACCAGCCCGACCCAGACGGCGAGCGCGGGCGCGTACGGAACGCCGAGGACCACCAGCAGGATGTAGTGCGCGATCCCGGAGATGAGGGCCATCAGACCGCGCGAGTAGAGGTAGCCGCCGGTCTTGTCTACCGCGATCTCCCAGGCCCGCAGGACCTCCGCCTGCCTGGCGGGCGGCAGCACGGAGCACAGCGCGCGCCGCAGCCTGGGGCCGTCGGCCGCGAAGTAGAACGAGAACAGGAAGATCGTCAGAAGACGGAACAGCCCGCCGAGCACGGTGGTGGAGATGTCGAGCACTCCGGTCGCACTGTTCTGGACGTACTTCTGCAGCCAGTCGGAATGGAGCACGCTGTCCTGGACCTCGACCCTGGAGAGGTCGGTGTGGAAGCTCTTGTTGACCCAGTTGATCACCGAGTCCAGATACTTCGGGAACTCGTCGACCATGTCGACGATCTGGCCCGCGAGCATCGAGCCGAGCAGCACGACGAAGCCCACCCCGGCGATCAGCACCGCCAGGAAGACCAGGAAGGTGGCCAGGCCCCGGCGCATACCGCGGGCCGACATCCGGCTCACCGCCGGCTCGATGGCGAGCGCCAGGAAGAACGCGATCAGCACATTGATCAGCAGCCCGATGAGCTGGTCGAACGCCCAGCTGCCGAGCCGGAAGCAGGCATAGAGCGCCAGGGCCAGGACCATGGCACGCGGCAGCCACGCGGGCATGCGCACCGGCCCGCTGCCGACGGGCGCTGCGGGTGGCGCGGCCGGCGGGACGGGCGGTGCGGAGGGCGGCTGGGTCTGTGCTGTCTCGTCTGTCGGTGCCACGGTTCCAGTCTCGCCTACGGCTGCGACAAGCAATCGCCCGCCCCGGACAACAGCACAGGTCCGGCCGCTGACGAACCGGAAATCGGCGTGTGTCCGCGAGGTACCGGAAGCCTTCGCCGGGCCGCGGCGGGCCCGGAAACGACGCCGGTGGGCGACGGCTCCGGCGTCGGCGGTACGGCCGTGGACCTCGGGTCAGCGCTTGTCCGCCGGGATGCCGACCGCGGTACAGACACCGCGCCAGACGTCCTTGGTCTCCCAGCCCGCGGCCAGCGCCTGGTGCACCGTCTGCCCGCCGAGCTCGGCCATCACATGATCGCGTGCGAAGGAGTCGGCGTACCCGGCTCCGAAGTGGTCCGCCATCCGTTCCCAGAAAATCGTCAACCGCATGACCTCAGTATCCCGCTCCTGAGAGTGCAGCCGGGCCGCTACGTCTTGTCGAGAGCGCTTACCGTCCTACGGTCGGTCCATGGCTGGAACCGGAAGAAGTCCCCTCAACCGTGCCGAGCAGTTCATTTGGCTCACGGCCCGTGTCCTGGAACAACGGCGGTTCGCTCATCACTTCCTGGAAGGAGGTGCGGACGCCGTGGAAACCGCACTCGCCGCCTATCTGAACGAGGACGGCGGCTACGGGCACGCGCTCGAACCCGATCTTCGCGGCCCCGTCAGTCAGCCACTGCACACCGCGCACGCGCTCAATGTGCTGGACTCCATCGGGCGCTGCGACGGGCTGCGGGTGGAGCGGATCTGCCGCTTCCTCACCGAGGTGTCGACCAAGGAGGGTGCGCTGCCCGCTCTGCTGCCGACGCAGCGCGGCTATCCCGCCGCGCCGTTCATCCCGATCGTCGACGATCCTCCCGCGGAGCTGCTGACCACCGGACCCGTCGTCGGGCTCCTGCACCGCAACGCGGTGTGGCACGCCTGGCTGTTCCGGGCCACCGATTTCTGCTGGGCCGCGGTGGACGCGCTGGACCGGTCGCATCCGTACGAGATCGAGGCGGCGCTCGCCTTCCTGGACGGCGCTCCGGACCGGTCGCGGGCGGAGGCGGCGGCCGACCGGCTCGGGCGGCTGGTGCGGGATCAGCGTCTCGCGGTACTGGATCCGGAGCGGCGGGCCGAGTACCCGGTCGCGGCCGGATACGCGCCGGGTGAGCAGCATTTTCCGTACGACTACGCCCGTACGCCCGATTCGCTCGCCCGGCACTGGTTCACCGACGAGGAGCTCTCCCGCTCGCTCGACCATCTCGCGGCCGGGCAGCAGCCGGACGGCGGCTGGCCGGTCGACTGGCGGCAGTGGGCCCCGGGGACGGCTCTGGAGGGGCGGCCCATCGTGACGCTCAAGGCGCTGCTGACACTGCGCGCCCACGGCCGCAGCCTCTACTGAGGCCCGGTCGCCGGCCGGTTCCAGGCGCACGGGTGCCGGTCTTCCACCGACGTGTGTAAGGGGCTCGGCCCCATGGACCCAGCCCCTTACACATCCGCACACATCCACGCGGTGGTCTAACCGAGGGCGCGTACCCCTGCGGTGACGACCACGGCGACGCCCACGACCACGAGGAAGGGCGCGCGCAGCACCAGCGCGAGCGCCGCTGCGGCCAGGCCTGCTCCCCTGGCGTCCAGTGCCAGGTGCTGCCCGTCGCCGAACGTCTGCTGCGCGGTGAGTGCGGCCAGGAGCGCCACGGGCAGCAGTGCGGCGAGACGCCGGGTGAGCGGACGCTCCAGTACGCCTGCGGGCACCAGCAGTCCGAGAAGCTTGGCGAGATAGCAGCCGACGGCGGTCAGCGCGATGGCGATCCAGACGTTCACCGGTCCTCCTCCGTGCTCGT
Organism: Streptomyces sp. NPDC007164; assembly: GCF_040634135.1. NCBI lineage: Bacteria > Bacillati > Actinomycetota > Actinomycetes > Kitasatosporales > Streptomycetaceae > Streptomyces > Streptomyces sp. NPDC007164. The sequence goes on along the minus strand of NZ_JBEYFB010000061.1, from coordinate 28,810 downwards.
CCGCGTACTCGTCTGCGTGTGCTTCTCCGCGTGCTTCTTCCTGGTGGCCGTTTCCCCGGCCGTTCCCTTCATGCGTCCGCTCAGGAACAGGACGGCAGGTGCGGCGAGCGCCGACAGCAGGACCGGGACGCCTGCGGGGACCACGGGCAGCAGGCCGAGTGCGAGCAGGACCGCGAGCGCGGCGGTGACGCGTTCCGTGGTGCTCTTCAGCATCGGCGCGAGCAGGGCGAGGAAGACCGCGGGCGAGGCCGCGTCCAGCCCCCAGGTGTCGGTGTCGCCGAGCGCCTCGGCGCCCAGGGCTCCCAGCAGCGTGGTCAGGTTCCACAGCACATACAGGGTCAGCCCGGTGACGGCGAAGCCGATCCGTGCCGCCCGCCGGGTCGGCTGCGGCAGTGTCACGGCGGTCGTCTCGTCGATGACCCACTGGGCGGCGAAGGGGCGCAGCGCCCGGGGAAGCGCCAGCAGCTGGGACAGCCGCAGGCCGTAGAACGAGTTGCGTACGCCGAGGAAGAAGGCCCCGGCGGCCGCGGTGTACGGATTGCCGCCCGCGGCGAGGGCGCCGACGAGGGCGAACTGCGAGGCACCGGTGAAGACGGCGAGGCTGAGCGCGCAGGTCTGCAGCAGGCTCAGTCCGGAACCGGCCGAGGTCACGCCGAAGGCGAAGCCGGAGAGCCCGACGGCTATCCCGACGCCGAGTGCATCGCGCACGACGGCCGCGTCCGGCTTCGCACCGGTCGGCTCCGCGCCGTCCGGCCCTGCACCGGCCGCGGCCTGCTGCTCTCCGGGGTGGACCGCGTTGCCGTGGGGTGCGTCGGCCGTTTCGCCGACGCCCTCTGGGAGTGTTGTCTGTTCTGCCACGCCCGGAACGCTACCTGGGCAGATCTGGACCGGTCTTGTACGTTCTTGCACGCTCACGCTGGTACGCGCCGGGTGGCACCCCCACGATCCGGGTGAAGTGACGGTTGAGATGCGGCTGGTCGGTGAAGCCGACCTCGGCGGCCGCCTCCGCGGGCGCCGTCCCCGCGTCGAGCATCCTCCGCGCCGCCCGTACCCGGGCATCGGTGAGCCAGGCGTGCGGCGGCATCCCGTACTGCTTCTTGAAGGCTCTCAGCAGCGCGAACGGACTGGTGCCCAGCTCCGCCGCCAGTGCCTCCAGGGTGGGCGGCGCCGCCATCCTGCCCTCCAGCACCGCGCGGGCCCGCGCCGCGTCGCGGGCGCCCGCCGAGCGGGGCGCGCAGACGGGCAGCGCGCTGCCGCACCGGTCCAGCAGTCTCGTGACCATGACCCGCAGCACCGTGTCGGCGGCGAGCGCGTTGCCCTCCTCGGCCGCCCGGTGGACCTCGCCGATCAGCCGGGCCGCGTACGGGTCCACGACGCTGGTCTCGGCGAATCCGACCGTGCCGCGCAGGCTCGTCGTGTCGGCCGCGATGTCGTTGATCACCTGCGAGGACGGGTAGAGCGTGGCGTACACCCAGCCCTCCGGCACACCCGCGCGGGCCGTGTGCGGCACTTCCGGGTTGATCATGACGACGGTGCCGGGACCGGCGTGGACGGTGCCGCCCGGCAGCCCGACGTCCTCGACCCCGCGGGTGATGGTGCCGAAGACATAGCCCTCGTGGCTGTGGCGCGGGAAGGTGTGGCGCACATACCGGGCACGCAGCAGATCGAGGTCGGGCAGCTCCGCGTACTGCCAGTACCTCGCCCACTCCCCCCGCCCCGACTCCGCTATCGCCGCCATGCACGAATTCTCGCAGCTCGGGGACGGGGCCGCCGAGGACGGCCGGGCGGCCGTCGCGGGTGGGCGGGGGTGCGCCGTGCACGGGCCGTCGCGAGTGGGCGAGGTGCGCCGTGCACGGGCCGTCGCAAGGTGGTGGGGTGCACGGTGTCGGGGCCGTTGTCAGTGGTGGGGTGCACGATGGGGGACATGGCCGGCTCTGCGCTCGATTCGTTCTCGCCCGCGACCCGCGGCTGGTTCGCGGGTGCCTTCAGTGCGCCCACCGCCGCGCAGGAGGGCGCCTGGCGCGCCATCGGCGAGGGTTCGGACGTGCTGGTCGTCGCGCCGACCGGCTCCGGCAAGACCCTCGCCGCCTTTCTCGCCGCGCTCGACACCCTGGCGTCCGTCCCGCCGCCCGCCGAAGCGAAGAAGCGCTGCCGAGTGCTGTACGTGTCTCCTCTCAAGGCGCTCGCGGTCGATGTGGAGCGCAACCTCCGCTCACCGCTGACCGGCATCCGTCAGGAGTCGGTGCGTCTGAGGCTGCCCGAGCCCGAGGTCCGGGTGGGGATCCGCTCCGGCGACACCCCGCCCGCCGAGCGCCGCTCGATGGCGACCCGGCCTCCGGACATCCTGATCACCACCCCCGAATCGCTGTTCCTGATGCTGACCTCGTCCGCCCGGGAGGCGCTGTCCGGAGTCGAGACGGTGATCCTCGACGAGGTGCACGCCGTGGCGGGCACGAAGCGGGGCGCCCATCTCGCCGTGTCTCTGGAGCGTCTCGACGAGCTGCTGCCGCGTCCGGCCCGGCGGATCGGCCTGTCGGCGACGGTCCGTCCGGTCGATGAGGTGGCCCGTTTCCTCTCGCCCCGGCGCAAGGTGGAGATCGTCCAGCCGCCGTCCACCAAGCGGTTCGACCTGTCGGTGGTCGTGCCGGTCGAGGATCTGGGCGAGCTCGGCGGCTCCCCCGCCACCGACCCCGACCAGGCGGGCCAGGCGGAGAAGCCGTCGATCTGGCCCCATGTCGAGGAGCGGATCGTCGACCTGGTCCAGCGGCATCGCTCCACCATCGTCTTCGCCAATTCCCGTCGCCTGGCCGAGCGGCTGTGCAACCGGCTCAACGAGATCGCGTACGAGCGGCTCACCGGCGAGACGATCGCCGAGTCCCACTCCCCCGCCGAGATCATGGCCGAGTCCGGTGCGGCGAAGGGCGCCCCCGCTCTGCTCGCCCGCGCCCATCACGGTTCGGTCTCCAAGGAACAGCGCGCCCAGGTCGAGGAGGACCTCAAGGCGGGCCGGCTGCCGGCCGTCGTCGCCACCTCCAGCCTGGAGCTGGGCATCGACATGGGCGCCGTCGACCTGGTCATCCAGGTGGAGTCGCCGCCTTCGGTCGCCTCCGGCCTGCAACGCGTCGGCCGCGCCGGGCACCAGGTCGGCGCGGTCTCCACCGGAGTGGTCTTCCCGAAGTACCGGGGAGATCTGGTGCAGGCGGCCGTGGTCACCGAGCGGATGCGCGAGGGCTCCATCGAGGCGCTCCGGGTTCCGTCCAACCCGCTGGACGTGCTGGCCCAGCAGCTGGTCGCCATGGTCTCCCTGGACAGCTGGCAGGTGGACGACCTGCTGGCGACCGTCCGTCGCGCCGCCCCGTTCGCCTCACTGCCCGAGTCCGCGTTCACCGCCGTGCTGGACATGCTCGCCGGCCGCTACCCCTCCGACGCCTTCGCCGAGCTGCGCCCCCGCGTGGTCTGGGACCGAGTGGCCGGCACGGTCACCGGCCGCCCCGGCGCACAACGGCTCGCCGTCACCTCCGGGGGCACGATTCCCGACCGGGGGCTCTTCGGGGTCTTCCTCGCGGGCGCCGACCCCAAGAAGGGCGGCGGCCGGGTCGGCGAGCTCGACGAGGAGATGGTGTACGAGTCCCGGGTGGGCGATGTCTTCACGCTGGGCACCACGTCCTGGCGGATCGAGGACATCACCCGTGACCGGGTCCTGGTGTCGCCGGCCCCGGGCGTTCCCGGCCGGCTGCCGTTCTGGAAGGGCGACCAGCTGGGCCGCCCGCTGGAGCTGGGGCGTGCGCTGGGGGCGTTCCTCCGCGAGATCGGCGGCCTGTCGCAGAAGGACGCCCGCGGCCGTCTGCTCGCCGCCGGCCTCGACACCTGGGCCGCCGACAACACCCTGTCGTACATCGACGAGCAGCGCCGCGCCTGCGGCCATGTGCCGGACGACCGGACCATCCTCGTCGAGCGGTTCCGCGACGAGCTGGGTGACTGGCGGGTCGTGGTCCATTCCCCGTTCGGCGCGCAGGTGCACGCGCCGTGGGCGCTGGCACTGAGCGCCCGCCTCGCGGAGCGGTACGGCATGGACGCCCAGGTGATGCATGCCGACGACGGCATCGTGCTGCGGCTGCCGGACGCCGACCTGATGGGACTGGACCTCCTCGACTTCGACCCCGCACAGGACCTGGCGCAGGACCCGGTCCACGGTCCCGCCAAGGATCCGGCACCGCCGGCGGGCCTCTCCCACGACAGCGAACAACCGCCCGTCGGCGCGGCGGACGTGACGTTCGAGCAGGGCGAGATCGGACAGATCGTCACCGACCAGGTCGGCGGTTCGGCCCTGTTCGCCTCCCGGTTCCGCGAGTGCGCGGCCCGTGCCCTGCTGCTGCCGCGCCGCAGCCCCGGCAAACGCACCCCGCTGTGGCAGCAGCGCCAGCGCGCTGCGCAACTCCTCCAGGTCGCCTCGGAGTTCGGCTCCTTCCCGATCGTCCTGGAAGCGGTCCGCGAATGCCTCCAGGACGTCTTCGACGTACCCGGGCTCACGGAACTCATGGGTGACCTCGAAGCGCGCCGGGTCCGGCTGGTCGAGGTGACCACCCCGGAGCCCTCGCCCTTCGCGCGCTCGCTCCTGTTCGGCTATGTCGCCCAGTTCCTGTACGAGGGCGACTCGCCCCTGGCCGAACGGCGGGCCGCCGCCCTCTCCCTCGACTCCCACCTCCTGGCGGAGCTCCTCGGCCAGGCGGAGCTGCGCGAGCTGCTCGACGCAGATGTCCTGACCGAGCTGGGGCAGGAGCTCCAGTGGCTGACCGAGGACCGCCGGATCAAGGACGTGGAGGGTGTCGCCGATCTCCTCCGGGTCCTCGGTCCGCTCACCGACGAGGAGTTGGCGGAGCGCGGCGCCGACCCGGCATGGGCTCCGGAGCTGTCCGCGGCCCGCCGGGCCATCCGGGTCCGGATCGGTGGAGCCGATCACTGGGCCGCGATCGAGGACGCGGGCCGCCTGCGGGACGCGCTGGGCACCGCCCTCCCGGTCGGCGTCCCCGAGGCGTTCACCGAACCGGTGAAGGACCCCCTGGGCGACCTCCTCGGCCGGTACGCCCGTACGCACGGCCCGTTCACCTCCACCGGTGCCGCCACCCGCTTCGGCCTCGGCACCGCCGTCACGGACGGGGCGTTGCAGCGGCTCGCCGCGTCCGGCCGGATCGTCCAGGGTGAATTCCATCCCGCCGGCATCGGCCAGGAGTGGTGCGACGCGACCGTGCTGCGCAGGTTGCGCCGCCGTTCGCTCGCCGCGCTCCGCCACGAGCTGGAACCGGTCCCGCCTGCCGCCCTCGCCGGATTCCTCCCGAAGTGGCAGCACCTGGGCAGCAACAGCCTTCGCGGAATCGACGGACTGGCCCGTGCCATCGAGCAGTTGCAGGGCGCGCCCGTCCCGGCGTCGGCGCTGGAGAAGCTGATCCTGCCGGGCCGGGTCACGGACTACACCCCCGCGATGCTCGACGAGCTGACCACCACCGGCGAAGTCGTCTGGGCCGGCGCCGGCGCCCTTCCCGGCAAGGACGGCTGGCTGTCCCTCTACCTCGCCGACAGCGCGCCTCTCCTCCTCACGCCCCCGCACCCGCTGGAGCTCAGCGCGTTGCACGAATCCGTCCTGACCGCCCTGGGCGGCGGATACGGACTGTTCTTCCGGCAGATCGCCGATCAGGTCCGCGCCACCACTCATCCGGACTGCTCCGATCCGCAACTCGCCGACGCCATCTGGGAGCTGGCCTGGTCCGGCCGGCTCACCAATGACACACTCGCACCGCTGCGCTCTCTGCTGGGCTCCGGCCGCACGGCGGGGTCGACCGCCCACCGCGCCAGACGCAGTGTCCCGCGCGGGCGCTACGGCTCGCTCACCTCCGCCGCCCGGCCCGCGTCCCGCACCGGCCCGCCCACCGTCTCGGGCCGCTGGTCCCTGCTGCCCGCCGTCGAACCCGACCCCACGCACCGTGCTCACGCACTGGCCCGCACCCTCCTGGACCGCCACGGGGTGGTGACCCGCGGTGCCGTCCAGGCCGAGGGCGTCGAGGGCGGCTTCTCCGCGACGTACCGCGTCCTGTCCGCCTTCGAGGACAACGGGCAGGCCCGGCGCGGGTATGTCGTCGAGGGCCTGGGGGCCGCACAGTTCGCGATGGACGGCGCGGTGGACCGGCTGCGTGCCACGTCCACCGCCCGCGACCGTACGGAGCCGGGCGCCGCACGCCACGCCCTGGTCCTCGCCGCGGCGGACCCTGCCAACGCGTACGGCGCGGCACTGCCCTGGCCCGAGCCGCCGGACGGCGCCGGGCACAAGCCCGGCCGCAAGGCGGGCGCCCTGGTGGTGCTGGTCGACGGCGAGCTGGCGATGTACATGGAGCGCGGTGGCAGAACGCTGCTGGCCTGGCCCACCGACCCGGACGACCCGGCGCTCCTCGCGGCGGCCGGGGCGCTGGCGGCGGCCGCCCGCGCCGGCGCGCTCGGCACGGTCACGGTGGAGCGCACCAATGGCGCACCGTCCCTGACCTCCCCGCTCGGCCGCACACTGGAGGCGGCCGGCTTCCTCGCGACCCCGAGGGGACTCCGCCTGCGCGCCTGAACGACCAGCGCGCCGCTCCCCACCCGCATCATGGAGGCATGCCCGAAGGAGACACCGTCCTGCAGACCGCCGGACGGCTGCACACCGCACTCGCCGGTCAGGTCCTCACCCGGTCCGACCTGCGCGTCCCCCGATTCGCCACCGCCGACCTCACCGGCCGGACGGTCCTGGACGTCGTCTCGCGCGGCAAGCATCTCCTCGCCCGCGTCGAGGGGGGCCTCACCCTGCACAGCCATCTCCGGATGGACGGTGCCTGGCGCGTCTACGCCCCGGGCGAGCGCTGGCGCGGTGGCCCCACGCACCAGATCCGCGCGATCCTCGCCAACACCGAGCACACCGCCGTCGGCTACCGGCTGCCTGTCCTGGAGCTGCTCCGCACCCGGGACGAGAGCAGGGCGGTCGGTCATCTCGGCCCCGATCTGCTGGGCCCCGACTGGGATCCCGACACCGCTCTGCGCAATCTGCTCGCCGACCCCGGCCGCCCGCTCGGCGAAGCCCTGCTGGACCAGCGCAATCTGGCCGGAATCGGCAACGTCTACAAGGCCGAGCTCTGCTTCCTGGCCCGCGCCACCCCCTGGCTCGCCATCGGCGAACTGCCCGCCCCCACCGCCGTACGCCTGGTCACGACGGCCAAGCAGCTGCTCGAAGCCAACCGCGACCGCCCCCTGCGCACGACCACCGGCACGTCCGCGCGCGGCCCGGGCCCGAGGGAACGGCTCTGGGTATACGGCAGGGCCGACCGCCCCTGTCTGCGCTGCGGCACCCCGATCCGCACCGGAGACCAGGACTCCCGCCCCGCCTACTGGTGTCCGCGCTGCCAGTCGGGCCCCACCGGCTGAGGCCCACCGAATGGTTGACGACCCGTCAGATCCGGTCGTACCGTCCGGTCATGCCCCTCACCGCGTACGACCTCACGGGCCGCTCCGCGTTCATCACCGGCGCCGCGGGCGGCATCGGCCGCGCCTGCGCCGTCCTGCTCGCCGCCGCGGGCGCCACGGCGCACTGCGCGGACCTCGACGAGAAGGGCCTGCTGGAGACCCAGGACCTGATCACCGAAGCGGGTGGCACATCCCACATCCAGGTCCTCGATGTCACCGACCGCAGTGAGGTCGGGGCCGCGGTGGCCGCCGCGGGCGACCTCGACATCCTGGCGGCCGTCGCCGGAATCATGCATACGAGCAGCGTCCTGGAGACCTCGGACGAAGACCTCGACCGCGTCCTCGCGGTCAATTTCAAGGGTGTGCTGTACGCCTGCCAGGAGGTGGCCCGCGGCATGATCGCGCGCGGCACCCCCGGTTCACTGATCACCATGGCCTCGGGGGCGGTCGACTCCGCCGCCCCGGGGCTGCTCTGCTACAGCACGGCCAAGGCGGCGGTCGTCCAGCTGACGAAGACACTGGCGACGGAGCTGGGGCCGCACGCGATCCGCGTCAACGCCGTCGCCCCGGGCTGGATCCGTACACCCATGACCGCCCGCCACGACTCGGACCGGCAGCACCGGGTCGAGGCGACGATGGCGCGGATCTCCCCGCTGGGGCGGGTGGGCGAACCCGAGGACGTCGCCCACACCGTGCTTCATCTCGCTTCCGACGCGTCGGCCTTCATGACCGGCCAGATCCTCCGCCCGAACGGCGGCGTAGCCATGCCCTGGTGACCCGCGCGACCTCTCGGACCCGCTCCGTACACCGCTCCCCGACGGCGAACCAACGGTCCGCCCACCGGACGCCGAGGACCGACCACCAAGCGCCGCCCACCCCCGGGCCCTTCCGGCCCGCACCGGCCGTTCCGGCGGTCGCGGCCACATGGACGGGCAGCAGACTCAGTCCCCATCCACCCGCCGCCACCGCACCCTCGACGAGACCCGCATGGGCCGGTTCCAGCGCGAGCCGCAGCACGGCCCACCACCACACTCCGCCGAGAACGAGCGCCGGCACCCATCGCCGTACCATGGCTGCCTCCTCCGGCCGAATCTAGTGCGGCGCGCTCACCCGGCGGGAGAGCGCATCGGCGCACCACCGGCGCGCTTCGCGCAGCCGCAGACCGTTGCACGCTCTTGCCCGGAACTCCGGGGCGCGCCGCGCCGGATCGGAGCCCGCCATGGCCGGACGTCCTCCGGCACAGAACCGGGATGCGCGCCCCCACCGCACCGCAACCGAACCGCGCAGCGACGCAACAACACTTCGTTCACACCGCACCGCGACAACACGGCGCCGTGCCGACACGGCGCCGTGCCGACACCGCACCGCGATCGCATCGCTCCGCGATCCCACCGGCCGGTGTTCCGCTCCCCGCAGTCTCGCCCGGCAGTGCCCGCACCGCATCCAGAACGGAACGAGAGCCGGTCCGGCGCCACCGGACCGGCTCACCGTTCTCGACGAATGGGGGCCCTGTGGACGCGGTCAGTGCTCGTCGCGGCGCAGGGAGTCCTTCATCCCCTCCGCGCGCTCCTCGGCGTCGCTCATGGCGTCCTTGGCCCGGCCCTTGGCCTGGTCCGCCTTGCCTTCGGCCTCCTTGCGACGGTCGCCGGTCATCTTGCCCATGGCTTCCTTCGCCTTGCCCTTGATCTTGTCCTTGGCGCCTTCGTCAACCATTGCGACTCCTTCGGGTAAGGGGATTTCTCTGCCGTTCGGCATCACCCACGATGACACAAACAAGCCAAATCGGTCATTTGGGGACCGTCTGATCCCGCCCGCCCCGAACCCCCGAACCCCGGTCCCACTCCGAGCACGCAGAAGCCCCGGCCGCCCTCTCAAGGGGACGACCGGGGCTCCGCCACACACACCGCTTCACACCGGACCACGCGGGTCAGGCGGCGACGACATCCACCGCTTCCGCGGGCGCCTTGATGGTCACCCGTCCTGTCGGCACACCCGCCACCGACGTCACGGAGACGGAATTGAGCATGGGGCGCACCGGCACAGGCACCGGATCGCTGGCTGCTGCCGACTCGGCCAGTTCGGCCAGCGACAGCTCATCGCTCACTTCACGCATGAGCTCGGACATCCGTACGTCAAGCGCGTCGCAAATGGCGGAGAGCAGTTCGGAGGATGCCTCCTTCTGCCCCCGCTCCACCTCGGAGAGATAGCCGAGCGAGACTCGGGCGGACGAGGAGACTTCGCGCAGAGTACGGCCTTGGCGCTGGCGCTGCCGACGCAGCACGTCACCAAGCAGGCGACGGAGCAGAATCATCGGTGGCTCCCTCCTCGGACCGCGTAGCCGCATCCTTCACGCCCCACCGTACCGCCTTGCGCCGCGGCCGTGCGGGGAGCGATGTCGTGTTCACTCAGGGCTGCAAACATCAATTCCCCCCGTTCTGTTCCGTATCCTGTGCCCTTGCATACTTGCCGAGTTCGGCGGAGAGCAGCTCGAGCACGCTCCGTACGCTCTCCATACGGATGTCCGCCCGTCCGCCGTTCAACCTCAGCTCAGCCATATTCTCCACGCCGTCCGGCCCGGACACCGCGACATATACCGTCCCCACGGCCTTACCGTCCTGCGGTTCGGGGCCCGCGACCCCGGTGGTGGCCATGCCCCAGTCCGCCCCGAGAAAACGGCGCACACCGGCCGCCATCTGCCGCGCCACCTCGGGGTCGACCGCCCCGCGTTCCGCCAGCAGTGCGCCGTCCACCCCCAGGACATCCCGCTTCAGGGGCGTCGCGTACGCCGTCACGGAGCCCCGGAAGGAGCGCGAGGCACCCGGCACCGAAGTCAGCTCCGCCGCGACCAGACCGCCGGTCAGCGACTCCGCGACGGCAAGGGTCTCACCACGCTCCACGAGCAGCTCCAGCACCCGGGCCGCGGCACTCACCGCTCGGCCTCCGCCGCATCACGGCTTCCCGAGGCTCCCCGGACCGACCCCGCCGCCGCGGCGGCCCGCTCGGCCGCGAGCCCCTTGCGGCGCAGCACGACGGCCTGGCGCACATAGTCGAGCCCGGTGACGACCGTCAGCAGGACGGCCACCGCCATCACCCAGAAGCGCAGGGTGGCCAGTGGACCGGTGAGGGCCAGGACGTACATCCCGACGGCGGTCCCCTGCGCCAGGGTCTTCATCTTCCCGCCGCGACTGGCCGGAATCACCGCATGCCGTATCACCCAGAAGCGCATCAGCGTGATGCCGATCTCGCGGAAGAGGATCACGCCCGTGACCCACCAGGGCAGATCGCCGAGATACGAGAGACAGACCAGCGCCGCGCCCATGATCGCCTTGTCCGCGATCGGGTCGGCGATCTTGCCGAAGTCCGTGACCAGGTTGTACGTGCGCGCCAGATGACCGTCGAACAGGTCGGTGATCATGGCGACGGCGAAGGCCGCCCAGGCGAACGACCGCCAGGCCGGGTCGTACCCGCCGTTGTGCAGCAGCAGCAGCACGAAACCGGGCACCAGCACCAGCCGCAGCATGGTGAGCAGATTGGCGATGTTCCACAGGCTGGCCTGATTGACGGCCGCAGTGCCCAGCTTGCCGCCGCGGACCGGCTTCGCGCCGGAGCCGCCCGCCGCGGATGCCGGGGCTCCCGTCATCTGGCTGCCTCCACGAGTTCGGAACACTCGGCCACCAGATCCACTCCTTCGGTGCCCACGACCTTCGCCTCGACCATAAGGCCGGGGACGAGACCGTCGCGTGTGGTGAAGAGCACCTGGCCGTCCGTTTCGGGTGCCTGGTGTGCCGCGCGGCCCACCGCACCGTCCTCGTCGTCCACGGATTCGACCAGCACCTGGAGCGACTCTCCCAGGCGCTCCTCGGCACGCTGCGAGGTGAGCTCCTCGGCCAGCTGCGAGATGTGCGCGAGCCGCTCGGCGATGACGTCGGCGTCCAGCTTGTTCTCGTAGGCGACGGCCTCGGTGCCCTCCTCGTCGGAGTAGCCGAAGACGCCGATGGCGTCGAGCCGGGCACCGGTGAGGAAGCGTTCCAGCTCCGCCAGGTCGGCCTCGGTCTCGCCGGGGAAGCCCACGATGAAGTTGGAGCGGGCACCGGCCTGCGGCGCCTTGTTCCGGATGGTGTCCAGCAGCTCCAGGAACCGGTCGGTGTCACCGAAGCGGCGCATCGCCCGCAGCACACCGGGGGCCGAATGCTGGAAGGACAGGTCGAAGTACGGCGCGACCTTCGGCGTGGAGGTCAGCACGTCGATGAGGCCGGGCCGCATCTCGGCCGGCTGGAGGTAGCTGACCCGGATCCGCTCGATGCCCTCGACGTCTGCGAGCTCCGGCAGCAGCGTCTCCAGCAGCCGGATGTCGCCGAGGTCCTTGCCGTACGAGGTGTTGTTCTCGGAGACCAGCATGACCTCCTTGACGCCCTGCTCGGCCAGCCAGCGGGTCTCCTGCAGCACGTCGGAGGGGCGGCGCGAGATGAAGGAGCCGCGGAAGGACGGAATGGCGCAGAAGGAGCAGCGGCGGTCGCAGCCGGAGGCGAGCTTCACCGAGGCGACGGGGCTGGTGCCCAGCCGGCGACGCAGGGGCGCCCGCGGCCCGGAGACCGGCGCGACGCCGTCGGGGAGGTCCTCGGGGGCGGGGGCCGGTGCGGCCTCCTGGGCGTGGCCGGGAAGCGCCACGGCCGCGTCCTGCCGTTCGGCGGGGCTGATCGGCAGCAGCTTGCGCCGGTCGCGCGGGGTGTGCGAGGCGTGGATGCCGCCGTTGAGGATGGTCTGGAGACGGTCGGAGATGTCGGCGTAGTCGTCGAAGCCGAGGACGCCGTCCGCCTCGGGCAGGGCCTCGGCGAGGTCCTTGCCGTAGCGCTCGGCCATGCAGCCGACGGCGACCACGGCCTGGGTCCGGCCGTGGTCCTTCAGATCATTGGCTTCGAGCAGGGCGTCGACGGAGTCCTTTTTGGCGGCCTCGACGAATCCGCAGGTGTTGACGACGGCTACATCCGCGTCGGAGGCGTCCTGGACGAGCTCCCAGCCGTCCGCTGCCAAGCGGCCTGCGAGCTCCTCCGAGTCCACCTCGTTACGGGCGCAGCCAAGAGTGACAAGGGCGACGGTACGGCGTTCGGGCATGGGCTCAAGACTACTTTGTCCCGGCACTCGCCCTGCCGCGCAGGGTTCCACCGTTACACCGAGTAACAAACGCGGCGAGCGCCCGGCGGGATTGCCGGGCGCTCGCCGTGTGTCGGACCGTCCGAGGAAGCGGTGCGTCCGGGGTCAGCCGACCGCCGGGTCGCCCTTGGTGTACGAGAGCCGCTCGACCTGGCCGGGCTGGAACTTGTCCTCGACCTTCTTGCCGTTGACGAAGAGCTCGATCGAGCCCGCGTCGCCGAGGACGAGGTCGACCCGCTCCTGGTCCTGGAAGGTCTTGGTCTGGCCCTGCAGCAGCAGACCGTCGAAGAGCAGCCGCCCGTTGTGGTCCTTGGCGGAGATCCAGCTCTTGCCCCGGCTGGCGTCCAGCCGGACCGTCACCTTGTCCCTGGGGGCCGCGGCGATGGCGCTGTCGGAGGGCGCCGGCTTGGGGTCGACGGGCTTGTCGGACTTCGGTGCGGGGCTCTTCTTGTGCGGCGCGGGGCCCTCCGCGACCTGGGTGGCCGCGGGGCTGTCGTCACCGCCCTTGAGGAACGTGAAGCCGACGAAACCGACGACGGCGACGATCGCCGCGACCATGGCCGCCGTCCAGTTGGGCCGACGGGGTTCGGAACGGATTCTCTCGGCTTCGAACAGCGGCGCCGCCGGCGTGGGTGCGGGACGGCCGCCGTGTTCCGCGTCGTACTGCGAAACCAGCGGTTCCGGATCGAGCTGGACGGCACGCGCGAGCGTACGGATATGGCCGCGTGCGTACACGTCGCCGCCGCAGCGGGAGAAGTCGTCCTCTTCGATCGCGTGCACGATGGGGATGCGCACCCGGGTGGACGAGCTGATCTCTTCGACCGTGAGACCTGCGGCGATACGAGCCTGCTGGAGCACTCGACCGATCGAAGGCCGGTCGTCTTCGGGGGAGTTGCCGATGGACACGGGGGCGCCTTTCGAGCGTGAGCCACCTGCTGGGTGTTCAGTCTAGGGGTGGTACGAAAGGGTGGGGCAACCGGGAGGAAGGACTTTGTCCTCCATCGGACTCGAACGCCGTCCGATTCTCCGGACCGCCCCGGGAGGGACAATTCTGCCGCCCCTCCCTCCAAGTTGACGTACGACCCGGCGAAACGGTTGCCCGTAACACCCTTACGAACCGGTTTCCCCGCGGATCAGAGCCAACACCCCGTCCAGTTCGTCGGGCTTCACCATGACGTCGCGCGCCTTGGATCCCTCGCTGGGTCCGACGATGTTCCGCGACTCCATCAGGTCCATCAGCCGGCCGGCCTTCGCGAAGCCGACCCGCAGCTTGCGCTGAAGCATCGAGGTGGACCCGAACTGGGTGGAGACGACCAGTTCAGCGGCCTGGCAGAGCAGATCCAGGTCGTCGCCGATGTCCTCGTCGATCTCCTTCTTCTTGGCGGTGCCGACCACCACGTCCTCGCGGAAGACCGGCGCCATCTGGTCCTTGCAGTGCTGGACCACGGCGGCGACCTCGTCCTCGGTGACGAAGGCGCCCTGCATTCGGGTGGGCTTGTTCGCACCCATCGGCAGGAACAGACCGTCACCCTTTCCGATGAGCTTCTCGGCGCCGGGCTGGTCGAGGATGACCCGGCTGTCGGCCAGCGACGAGGTCGCGAAGGCCAGCCGGGAGGGCACGTTCGCCTTGATCAGACCGGTGACGACGTCGACCGAGGGCCGCTGGGTCGCGAGCACCAGGTGGATGCCGGCGGCACGGGCCAACTGGGTGATGCGGACGATGGCGTCCTCCACATCGCGCGGAGCGACCATCATCAGGTCGGCGAGCTCGTCGACGATCACCAGCAGATATGGGTAGGGCGAGAGCTCGCGCTCGCTGCCCTCCGGCGGCTTGACCTTGCCGTTGCGGACGGCCTGGTTGAAGTCGTCGATGTGCCGGTACCCGAACGCGGCGAGGTCGTCGTACCGCAGGTCCATCTCCCGCACGACCCACTGGAGCGCCTCGGCGGCCCGCTTCGGGTTGGTGATGATCGGCGTGATCAGGTGCGGGATGCCCTCGTACGCAGTCAGCTCGACGCGCTTGGGGTCGACCAGCACCATGCGGACGTCGTCCGGGGTCGCGCGCACCATGACCGAGGTGATCAGGCAGTTGATGCACGACGACTTGCCGGAGCCGGTCGCACCGGCCACCAGCACGTGCGGCATCTTCGCCAGGTTGGCCATCACATAGCCGCCCTCGACGTCCTTGCCGAGCGCGACCAGCATCGGATGGTCGTCCTCGGCGGCGTCCGCGAGGCGGAGTACGTCGCCGAGGTTGACCATCTCCCGGTCGGTGTTGGGGATCTCGATGCCGACCGCGGACTTGCCCGGGATCGGGGAGATGATCCGGACGTCGGGGCTGGCGACGGCGTAGGCGATGTTCTTGGCGAGCGCGGTGATCCGCTCGACCTTCACCGCCGGGCCGAGCTCCACCTCGTACCGCGTGACCGTCGGCCCTCGGGTGAAGCCGGTGACGGCGGCGTCGACCTTGAATTCGGTGAAGACATTGGTCAGGGCCGCGACGATCGCGTCGTTGGCGGCGCTGCGGGTCTTGCCGGGGCCGCCGCGCTCCAGCAGGTCGAGCGAGGGCAGCGAATAGGTGATGTCGCCGGAGAGCTGGAGCTGTTCGGCGCGGGCCGGCAGCGGCTGGGACTGCGAATCGGGCACCGGCTTCGTCAGATCGGGCACGCCGCCCTTGGGCGCCGCCCCCTTCTCCGGCCTCCCTCCCCCGGCGCCGGGTTCGCCCTCCCTGGCGCCCGGCACCGGTGTGCCCTGGCGTTCGCGCTCGACGGAGACGCCCTGGGTGAGGTCGGCGACGATCGGCGAGGGCGGCATCCCGTTGAGCACCGCCCCGTCGAGTGCCGCGGCCGCTGCGGCCGCCACGTCCACCGCGTCCATGGTGCGGTTCATCGCGGGCTGCACGGAGGGCCTGCGCGGCCGGCGGCGCTTGGAGAGCGCTTCGGCCTCGGCCTGGTCGGGGTCGTACTCGGCGGGGTCTTCGGACCGGCGGGCCGGGGAGCGTCGGGATCGGGCGGGAAGCTGCTCGCGCCACTGCTCCTCGTAGCGCTCGTCGTCGTTCTCCTCGTCCGCCTCGGGGTCGTACTCCGGGTGGAGGAGGCCCAGCTTGGTGCCGAGCAGCCGGAGCCGTTGCGGAATGGCGTTCACCGGGGTGGCGGTGACGACCAGCAGCCCGAAGACCGTGAGCAGCAGCAGCAGCGGTACGGCGAGGACCTCGCCCATGGTGTAGATCAGCGGCTTGGAGGCGGCCCAGCCGATGAGCCCGCCCGCGTTCTGCATCGCCGTGGTGCCGTCCTCGCGGCCGGGCGATCCGCAGGCGATGTGGACCTGTCCGAGCACCCCGATGACGAGGGCGGAGAGCCCGATGACGATGCGTCCGTTGGCCTCGGGCTTCTCCGGGTAGCGGATCAGCCGTACGGCGATGGCGCCGAGCAGTATCGGTACGAGCAGATCGAGCCGGCCGAAGGCCCCGGTGACGAGCATCTCCACGAGGTCGCCGACGGGCCCGCGCAGATTCGACCAGGTGCCCGCGGCGACGACCAGCGCGAGGCCGAGCAGCAGCAGTGCGACGCCGTCCTTGCGGTGAGCGGGGTCGAGTCCCCTGGCGCCCCGCCCTATGCCGCGGAACGTCGCTCCGACGGCGTGGGCGGTACCGAGCCAGACGGCGCGCGCCAGGCGGTACACACCACCGGTGGGCGACGGGGCGGGCTTGGGCGGGGCCGCCTTCTTCGCCGCGGGCTTCTTGGCGGGCGCCTTCTTGGCGGGCGCGGTCTTCTTCGCGGCGGTCTTCTTCGCGGGCGCGGCTTTCTTGGCCGGCCCCGCGGTACGGCCGACGCGCTTCGCGGTGCCCGCCGTGCCCTGGGAACCCTTGCCGGACGTACGTGAGGCCATGGTGCCGAGGTTACCGTTGTCGGCGGCTGTGAACACGTGCGACTGCTGCTTCACCCGACCGTGTCGCCCGACAGGGGCCGCAAACTGACGCGACCTCACTGCGAGTGCCCCATTTCCGGCCGTGGACCGGCGGGCCGGGCGGGCCAGTTGGGCCCGAGCCCCGCGCAACCGCCCGTCCACCGGCCGGAAGTCGCGCCCCCGGACCGCCGAGGACCCGCTCCTCCCCCGATACGCGGACGCGGTGGATGCGGCGTTACGAGGGAAGGCGGGCGCTGCCGGTGCCGGGTTCCAGGGCGTCGAGCGCCCGGCGCAGCCCGGTGAGCTTCCGCTCCAGATGGGCGGCGGCCGCCACCGCCGCGGCGTCCGCCGACTCGTCGTCGAGCTGCTTGGAGAGCGCCTCCGCCTGCTCCTCGACGGCTGCCAGCCGAGCGGAGAGCTCGGCGAGCAGCCCGGCGGGCTCGCCCTCGTGGTCCGCGCCGCCCGGATCGCCCTCGATCTGGAGCCGCAGCAGCGCCGCCTGTTCGCGCAGCTTGCAGTTCTTCATGTACAGCTCGACGAAGACCGAGACCTTGGCGCGGAGCACCCACGGGTCGAACGGCTTCGAGATGTAGTCCACCGCGCCTGCCGCGTAACCCCGGAAGGTGTGATGCGGGCCGTGGTTGATCGCGGTGAGAAAGATGATCGGGATGTCCCGGGTCCGTTCCCGCCGCTTGATGTGCGCGGCGGTTTCGAAACCGTCCATGCCCGGCATCTGGACGTCCAGCAGAATGACCGCGAAGTCGTCCGTGAGCAGCGCTTTGAGCGCTTCCTCCCCTGACGATGCCCGGACCAGTGTCTGATCGAGCGCAGAGAGGATGGCCTCCAGCGCCAGCAGATTTTCCGGCCGGTCATCGACCAGGAGGATCTTGGCCTTCTGCACCATGGCCCGTCCTCCTCGCCCCGGAATTGCACCGGGCGCCGCCCCAGGGGACGACTCCCTTACGCCGTCCGTCCTTGTGCCGGTCATGGTAGCCGCACCCCGCCCGTCGCCACACCCTGTCACCGCGATGTCACTGTGCACACAGCCAAAACGCGGTGGGGGACGTGAAGGTTCCCCGTACAGAGCCTTCTCACACCCCTACGAGCACAGTCGATCAGCAACTCGTCCGGATTCCCTCAATCAATGATCACTCTCCGCGCATCCACTGCTCCATTACGGAAAGAAGATGATCAGGATCGACAGGCTTGGTGACATAGTCGGAAGCGCCGGATTCGATCGCCTTCTCCCGGTCGCCCTTCATCGCCTTCGCGGTCAACGCGACGATCGGCAGCCCGGCGAACTGCGGCATCCTTCGGATCGCCGCCGTCGTGGCATAGCCGTCCATCTCCGGCATCATGATGTCCATCAGTACGACCGTCACATCGTCGTGCTGTTCCAGGACTTCGATGCCCACGCGTCCGTTCTCTGCGTACAGCACCGACAGACCGTGCTGCTCCAGCACGCTGGTGAGCGCGAAGACGTTGCGGATGTCGTCGTCGACGATGAGCACCTTCTCGCCGCGGAACCGGAACGT
This sequence comes from Streptomyces sp. NPDC007164, assembly GCF_040634135.1. Classification (NCBI taxonomy): domain Bacteria; kingdom Bacillati; phylum Actinomycetota; class Actinomycetes; order Kitasatosporales; family Streptomycetaceae; genus Streptomyces; species Streptomyces sp. NPDC007164. The sequence continues at coordinate 10,736 of NZ_JBEYFB010000061.1, read as the reverse complement.
CCTGCGGACCTCGGGCTCCTCCTGCCCGGCGAGCGTCCACGGCTCCGGCTGAGCCGCCGGGGCGGCGCTCCGGGGCGGCAGCGCGGGCCGCCGCTCCGCGCTCTCCAGACTCTTGCGGCGACGCCGCATCAGCCCGGCCGCGCCCCCCGCGTCCGGTACCGCGGCCGCCGGGTCCGCACCCTGGCCGGCCTCCGGCAGCAGCCCTTCCACGGCCGCGACGCCGTGCCCCTCGATGGGACCGGGGCCGATCTGCGGGTACCCCTGCGGCGGCAACTCGCTCGGGTGCAGCGGCAGATACAGCGTGAAGGTCGAGCCGCGGCCCGGCTCACTGGCCGCGTGGATCTCGCCGCCCAGCAGCCGGGCGATCTCCCGGCTGATGGACAGCCCGAGCCCCGTGCCGCCGTACTTCCGGCTGGTCGTACCGTCCGCCTGCTTGAACGCCTCGAAGATCACCAGCATCTTGCTGGACGCGATCCCGATACCGGTGTCGGTGACCGAGAACGCGATCAGGTCGGCGTCCGCGTCACGCAGCGAGCCGGCCTCCAGCAGCTGCTCGCGGATGGCGTTCGGCACGTCCTCGTTGGCGTGCCGGATGACCAGCTCGACCGCCCCGCTGTCGGTGAACTTCACCGCGTTGGAAAGGAGATTGCGCAGCACCTGCAAGAGCCGCTGCTCGTCCGTGTGGAGCGTCGCGGGGAGTTCCGGCGAGACCCTCACGGAGAAATCGAGCCCCTTCTCCGCGGTGAGCGGACGGAATGTCGCCTCCACGTAGTCCACGAGCTGGACCAGCGCGATCCGGGTCGGGCTGACGTCCATCTTGCCCGCCTCGACCTTCGTCAGATCGAGAATGTCATTGATCAGCTGGAGCAGGTCGGAACCGGCCCCGTGGATCGTCTCGGCGAATTCCACCTGCTTCGGCGAGAGATTGCCCTCGGCATTGTCCGCGAGCAGCTTGGCCAGAATGAGCAGCGAGTTGAGCGGCGTACGCAACTCGTGCGACATGTTCGCCAGGAACTCGGACTTGTATCGCATCGAGACGGCGAGCTGCTCGGCACGCTCCTCCAGGACCTGCCGGGCCTCCTCGATCTCGGTGTTCTTGACCTCGATGTCGCGGTTCTGCTGGGCCAGCAGTTCGGCCTTCTCCTCCAGTTCCGCGTTGGAGGCCTGGAGCGCCTTCTGCCGGTTCTCCAACTCCTTCGAACGGTCGCGCAACTGCTCGGCCAGCTCCTGCGACTGTTCGAGGAGTTTCTCGGTCTTCGTGTTGACGCTGATGGTGTTGACGCTCGTCGCGATCATTTCGGCGAGCTGGTTGAGGAAGTCCCGCTGAATGTGGGTGAACGGCTGGAACGACGCCAGCTCGATCACACCGAGCACCTTCCCCTCGAAAAGCACCGGCAGCACGATCACATGCGCGGGAGGTGCCTCGCCGAGCCCGGAGGAGATCTTCAGATAGCCCGGCGGAACGTTGTCCACCTGAATGGTCCGCTTCTCCTCCGCGGCGGTCCCGATGAGCGTCTCGCCCGGCCGGAAGGAGGTCGGCATCGAACCCGCCGAGTATCCGTAACTGCCCCGCATGCAGAGCTCGTACGAGTTGTCCTTGTCGCTGTCCGGGCCGACCGCGCCGGCGTCCCCGGTCGGCATGGCCAGGAAGAACGCGCCGTGCTGCGCGGAGACGACCGGGGTCAGCTCGCTCATGATCAGCGAGGCCACGTCGTCCAGATCGCGGCGTCCCTGCATCAGACCGGAGATCCGGGCGAGGTTGCCCTTGAGCCAGTCCTGTTCCTTGTTGGTCGCCGTGGTGTCGCGGAGGTTGGCGATCATCGTGTTGATGTTGTCCTGCAGGGCCTGGATCTCGCCGGCCGCGTCCACATCGATCTTCAGGTTGAGGTCGCCGCGGGTCACCGCCGTGGCGACGGCGGCGATCGCCCGCACCTGACGGGTGAGGTTCCCGGCCATCTCGTTCACCGACTCGGTGAGGTCGCGCCAGGTGCCGTCGACGTCCCGGACCCGGGCCTGTCCGCCCAGCTGCCCCTCCGTGCCCACCTCGCGGGCCACCCGGGTCACCTGCTCGGCGAACGAGGACAGCTGGTCGACCATGGTGTTGATGGTGTTCTTCAGCTGCTGGATCTCACCGCGCGCGTCGATGTCGATCTTCTTGGTGAGGTCGCCCTTGGCGATCGCCGTGGTGACCGCGGCGATCTGGCGCACCTGACCGGTCAGGTTGGACGCCATCGAGTTCACCGACTCGGTGAGGTCCTTCCACGTACCGGAGACGCCCGGCACCCGTGCCTGGCCGCCCAGTTCGCCCTCGGTGCCCACCTCGCGGGCGACCCGCGTCACCTCGTCCGCGAACGAGGACAGCGTCGTCACCATCGTGTTGACGGTGTCCGCGAGCTCGGCCACCTCGCCGCGCGCCTCGACGGTGACCTTCTTCCTCAGGTCGCCGTTGGCGACCGCCGAGGAGACCCGGGAGATGTTGCGCACCTGACTGGTCAGGTTGTTGGCCATCAGGTTGACGTTGTCGCTGAGGTCCTTCCAGATGCCGGTCGCACCCGGCACCCGGGCCTGACCGCCGAGGATGCCCTCGGTGCCCACCTCGCGGGCGACCCGCGTCACCTCGTCCGCGAAGTTGAGCAGCTGGTCGACCATGGTGTTGACGGTCGTGACCAGTTCGAGGATCTCGCCCTTGGCGTCGACGGTGATCTTCTTGGAGAGATCGCCGTTGGCGACCGCGGTGGTGACCTCGGCGATGTTGCGGACCTGCATGGTCAGGTTGTTCGCCATGCCGTTGACGGACTGGGTGAGGTCCTTCCACGTACCGGACACCCCCTGCACCTCGGCCTGACCGCCGAGCATGCCCTCCGTGCCCACCTCGCGGGCGACCCTGGTCACCTGCTCGGCGAAGTTCGACAGCTGGTCGACCATCGTGTTGATGGTGTTCTTCAGCTCCAGGATCTCGCCCCGGGCATCCACATCGATCTTCTGCGACAGATCACCGCGCGCCACCGCCGTGGCGACCTGCGCGATGTTACGGACCTGAGCGGTCAGGTTGCCCGCCATTCCGTTCACCGAATCGGTCAGATCACGCCACACACCGGCCACTCCGGGCACCTGCGCCTGCCCGCCGAGCCGCCCGTCGGTACCGACCTCGCGGGCCACCCGGGTCACCTGCTCGGCGAAGGCGGAGAGCTGGTCCACCATCGTGTTGATCGTGTTCTTCAGCTCCAGGATCTCGCCCCGGGCATCCACATCGATCTTCTGCGACAGATCACCGCGCGCCACCGCCGTGGTCACCTGGGCGATCTGACGCACCTGCGAAGTCAGGTTCCCGGCCATGAAGTTGACGGAGTCGGTGAGCTCCTTCCAGGTTCCGGAGACGCCGTCCACCCGGGCCTGGCCGCCGAGACGGCCCTCCGTACCCACGTCACGCGCCATCCGCGTCACCTGGTCGGCGAAGTTCGAGAGCTGCGCCACCATCGTGTTGACGGTGTTCTTCAGCTCCAGCATCTCGCCCGCGACATCCACGGTGACCTTCTGCGACAGATCACCGTTGGCCACCGCGGTCGTCACCTGAGCGATGTCCCGTACCTGCCCCGTGAGGTTGCGGAACGCCGCGTTCACCGAGTCGGTGAGGTCCTTCCACGTCCCCGCCGCGCCGGGCACCTCGGCCTGGCCGCCCAGCCGGCCCTCAAGACCGACCTCCCGGGCCACCCGGGTCACTTCCGAACCGAAGGACTGGAGCTGGTCCACCATCGTGTTGACGGTGTTCTTCAGCTCCAGCATCTCGCCGGCCACATCCACGGTGACCTTCTGCGTCATGTCACCGTTGGCCACCGCCGTGGTCACCTGCGCGATGTCCCGCACCTGGGTCGTCAGGTTCCGGAAGACCGTATTCACCGAGTCGGTGAGGTCCTTCCACGTCCCCGCCGCCCCCGGCACCTTCGCCTGCCCTCCGAGCAGACCCTCGCCACCGACCTCGCTGGCCACCCGGGTCACTTCGTCCGCGAAGAGCCGCAGCGTGTCGGTCATCTGGTTGATGGTCTCGGCCAATTGCGCGACCTCGCCGCGGGCGCTCACCGTGACCTTCTGGGAGAGGTCGCCGTTGGCGACCGCCGTGGTCACTTCGGCGATCCCGCGCACCTGGGAGGTGAGGTTCCCGGCCATCGTGTTGACGGAGTCGGTGAGGTCCTTCCACACACCCGCCACACCCGGAACGGTCGCCTGGCCACCGAGCTCGCCCTCCGTACCCACCTCGCGGGCGACCCGGGTCACCTCGGAGGAGAAGGACGAGAGCTGGTCGACCATCGTGTTGACGGTGTTCTTCAGCTGGAGCATCTCGCCGGCCACATGGACGGTGACCTTCCGCGAGAGATCCCCCTTGGCGACCGCCGTCGTCACCAGGGCGATGTCTCGCACCTGCGCGGTCAGCCGGTACGCCATGGTGTTCACGGAGTCCGTGAGGTCCTTCCACGACCCGGACATCCCGCGCACCTGGGCCTGTCCGCCCAGCTTGCCCTCGGTACCCACCTCGACCGCGACCCGCGTCACCTGCTCGGTGAACGCCGACAGCTGGTCGACGAGGCTGTTGACCGTACGGGCGACCTTCAGGAACTCGCCGCGCAGCGGCCGTACCGTCTCGTCCGACGTGTGCGACCGCAGTTCCATCCGCTGTTCGAGATCACCGTCGGCCACCGCCGACAGCACCCGCCCGACCTCCGAGACCGGGCGGGCCAGATCGTCGACCAGTTCGTTGGAGGCGTCGATCGCGGCGGCCCAGGAGCCCTCGCAGGCGCCCGTCTCCAGCCGCTCGGTGAGCTTCCCCTCGCGTCCGACCATCCGCCGTACCCGGGCCAGCTCGCCGGTCAGATGCAGATTGCGGTCGGCGACCTCGTTGAAGACCGCAGCGATCTCCGCCATCACACCGTCGCCCGAGACGGTCAGACGCCTGCGGAAATTCCCGTCGCGCATCGCCACGAGTCCCGCCAGCAGTCTGTTGAGCGCCGCCGCGTCGACATCGATGGTTCCATTGCGCTGTTTCTTCACGGACTGTCCGCCTTTTGTGCGCGTGCCTGTGCCCCGCGCCGCCACGCCAGACTCCACCGTGTCCCTCCCGCAGGGGTTGACCGTATCGCTCGGGCCTTGTCTGGGAGCTTGCCCAGTTCTTCCATGGCTCATCGCCACAGCCCACCGTCGACGGGTGACCATGGGGACGTCAAATCGTTGAAACGTACCAGGCCGGACGCAGCCGGGGTGCAACCTCCCAGGGTTGTCCCGCATCCCTCCATCGGGAAGGTCACACTTGTCCGGTCACAGGTCGGTTCCTGGCCGCTCCTGTCCGAAGTCGCCCCTCGTGTACCCGGCACACATACCGAGCGTCTAGCCTGGCAGGCGAATCGAAGCGGCGAGAAACGGGCACAGGACTCGGGGAAGCGACGAGACACCACATGGGGAGTTCTGTGATCACCGCGCGCGCGGCCGCCACCTTCGACCCGGTCGGGCGCTCCGTCGCGACCGCCCGCGCCTTCGTCCGCGACACCCTCCAGGGGTGGGGCTACACGGACGTCGTGGACGACGCGGTCGTCCTCACCAGCGAGCTGGTGACCAACGCCGTGGTCCACGCGGGCACGGCCGCCGACGTGCTCTGTCTGCGTACGGAGGACGGCGTCCGGATCGAGGTCTCCGACCACTACCCGGAACGCGAGATCCCGCTCCAGAGCACCGGTCTGGACTTCGGCAGCCCGGACCGTGAGAACGGCCGCGGACTGCTGCTCTGCGCGGCGCTCGCCACCCGGTGGGGCGTCGAGTACTCACCCACCCGCAAACATGTCTGGTTCCAGCTCGATCTCCCCGAACGCCCGGTGGGCATCCGCTCTGCGGGCCCGCTGCTCCCCGTGGGGCTCCTCCCGGTGGCCGACGAGCGCGTCCGGGTGGCGGTCGTCCAGATCGACAGCTCCGGCGCCATCGCCGCCTGGAACGAGGACGCCGCATTCCTCTTCGGCCACACCGCGGAACAGGTCACCGGAAAGCAGCTCACCGACTTCACAGCCTGGCCCCAGACCCCCGGCACCAACACGGGCATCGTCGACGCGCTCCAGCTCTCGCGCTGGGAAGGCAGTTACGGAATGCGCGGCGCCGACGGCCGGATCATCCCCGTCTACGCCTCGCATCTGAGGGTCCGCGACACCCACGGCGAACCCTCGACCGTCTGCCTGCTCGTCCGCGACTACGAACGCGCGGTACTCCAGTCGCCGGCCCGCACACCGGTGTCCGACACGAACGCCGAGAGCGGCAAGACCGACCCGTTCGAGATCTTCATCGGCTCCCCCGCCCCCGACGACCTCGACGGCCTGCTCCAGCGCACGGTCGAGCGGGCCCGCGACATGCTCGACGCCGACGCGGCCTTCCTGCTGCTGGCGACGGACGACGAAACGGAACTGGAGGTACGGGCCACCACCGGTCTGCCCTCCGCCCGCCAGCGCTTCGCCCGCGTCCCGGTGGAGGCCGGAACCGGACGGTACGGATCCGCCCGAATGCCCGCCGTCCACGAGGACCTGGACAACGTGCCGGGCGCCGTCCCGCTGCTCGGCGGCACCGGGATGCGTTCCGTCGTCACCGTCCCGCTGAAGGTCGAGGGGCGCCTCACGGGCTCCCTGGGTGTCGCCGCCGAGGCGGCCGGCCGCTACTCGAACGAGGAGGCCCTGCGCCTCCAGTTCGCCGCGGACCGGATCGCGCTCGCGGTCGAGTCGGCCCGGCTGGGCGAGCTGGAACGGCTCCGCCGCGGCTCCCTGTCCTTCCTCGTCGAGGCCTCCGACCTGCTCGCCGGCACCCTCGACCGGGACCAGACCCTGGCGCTGATGGCCCAGATGACGGTCCCCACCCTGGCCACCTGGTGCGCCGTGTACACGATCGCCGACCAGTCGTCCGAGCCGTACCTCTCCTATGTGCTGCACGAGGACGAGGAGCGCATCGACGGCCTCAAGGCCCTGCTCTCCAAGATCGCGCCACCGGACCCGGTGCCGACCCCCGGGGCGCGCGTCTGGGCCGCCCCGTCCGAGGCCGCCCACCAGGCCGCCCTGCGCACTTCGATGCGCACCCTCGGCCTCGGTGAGACCGGCAGGCTCGGTGAACCGGGCAGGCTCGGCCCCGGAATCCGCACGACGCTGGCCACCGCGGCCGCCGTGGGCGGGGAGACGGTGGTCCTGCCGCTCGTGGCCCGCAACCGCGTCATCGGCATGCTCACGCTCGGGAAGCCCTCCGACGACCACTTCCGCCAGGAGATCCTGGAACTGGCCGAGGACCTCTCCCGCCGCGCCGCCCTGGCCCTCGACAACGCGCGCCTCTACTCGGAGCGCATGGCGATCAGCCAGTCCTTGCAACGCAGCCTGCTGCCGCCGGGCCTGCCCGAGGTCCCCAATGTCGAGATCGAGGTCATCTACCGCGCGGCCGGCGAGGGAAACGAGGTCGGCGGCGACTTCTACGACGTCTTCCCGATCCGCGACGGCGCCTACGGCTTCGCCATCGGCGACGTATGCGGTACGGGTCCGGAGGCCGCGGCCGTCACGGGTCTCGCCCGCCACGCCCTGCGCCTCCTGGCCCGCGAGGGCTTCGGCGGTCCCGCCGTCCTGGAGCGGCTCAATGCCGCCATCCTCGACGAGGGCGCCCGCAGCCGCTTCCTGACCCTGCTGTACGGCGAGTTGTGGCCCCAGGAGGACGGCAGCGCGCTCCTGAAGGTGGTCTGCGCGGGGCACCCGCTGCCGCTGCGCCTGCGTCAGGACGGCTCGGTCGAGGCGGCGGCCGAGCCGCAGCCCCTGCTGGGCGTCATCGAGGACCTCGAACTGTACGAGCAGACGGTCACCCTCGCCCCGGGCGATGTCCTGCTGTGTGTCACCGACGGCGTCACGGAACGCCGGGAGGGCACCCGGATGCTCGGCGACGACGGCCTGGCCGACGTCCTGGCGACCTGCACGGGCCTCACGGCGGGTGCGGTGGCGGCTCGCATCCTGCGGGCCGTGGAACGCTTCGCCGCCGAGCCGGCCTCGGACGACATGGCCATCCTCGCCATGCGCGTCCCGGAACCGCCCGCCGCCTAGCGACCCGAGCCGGAGATTCGCCGTCGGGCCGGCACGAGTCGTCCTGGTCCGAGGGTTCCGCCGATGTCGGCAACTGATGCCCAACGGGCTGTACTTGAGGGGTGGGTGCGTCGGCGGTCCACGGCACAGGCGCCGGCCTCGCGCTCGCGGATCGTGCTCCTCGGCAGAGTCGTCGCCCACTGCCACCGGGTCTCCGACTCAGGTCACCGGGGCGTCTCTTCCGGATCACCCTGCGGACCGGATGAGGACGGCGGCGAGGCAGTTGGTGACGGCCTTGTCGTAGGCGGTGGATACCCTGCGGAAATGAGCAACGCGATATGGGATGCCCTGGCAGCGACACCCCTCCTGGAAGTGCGGCGCCGCGCGGCCGTCGTGGACGAGCTCGCCGAGATCGAACCGGTGACGGTGACCGGCGCACACCGTCTGGCCTGGAACGACCGCGGCGGCCAGTCCGCGGTCTGGTACTTCGCGGAGGACGGCCGCGTGCTGCTGCTGACGTTCGACCACGAGTCGGATCTGAATCTGTACGCCGAGGAGGATTTCGCCCTTCAGGAGTCCCTCTACGAGGGCGTCCCGGAATCCCTCGTAGCCCTGGTCCGTGACCGTCCCGAGAACTACGAGTCGCTGAATCTCACGGACTCCGCGACGGGCCGGACGATTCACTACGCAGGCGGTGTCTTCTGGTACGACGGCACGCGCTGGCACGTGTCCGACGGCCTGGTGGAGTACTGCCGCCGCGAGGACGCGGACCTCTTCGGCGAGTCCGGCTTCGACTACTGCCTGGACGCCTACCGCTTCGGCCAGGACTTCACCCCGGAGACGGTCGTGGCGATCCGGGACGAGGACGGTCGGTACGAGGACGAGGACGAGAAGGAAAAGGAAGCGGACCTGCTCGGCATCCGCGAAGCCTTCGCCCGGCACGGCTAGTGCGATGTGCGGCGCATCACGCTAGAGGGTGAGTACGATCTTTCCCCGGGCGTGGCCGGTCTCGCTCAACTGGTGTGCCGCGACAGCGTTCTCGATGGTGAAGGCGGCCGCGACCGGCACGGTGAAACGGCCCTGCCCGGCGAGAGCGGCGGCCACGGCAAGTCCTTCGACCGCCTGGGGGTCCGCTCCCGGGCCCGCCGAGCGTGTTCGGTGGACGCCGTACTTCGCGGCGTTCATGTCGGCGATGGTCACCACCCGGTCCGGGCTTCCGGTCAGGTCCACCAGATCGGGCAGCGAGCCGGATCCGGCGCAGTCCAGGACGACATCGACTCCGTCCGGTGCCAGGGCGTTGACCCGCTCTCCCAACCCGGGGCCGTAGGTGGTCGGCGTCGCCCCCAGCCCCGCGACGAACTTGTGGTTGTGCACGCCGGCTGTACCGATGACGGTCGCGCCGCGGGCAGCCGCGAGTTGCACGGCGACCGTGCCGACCCCGCCGGCTGCGCCCTCGATCAGCAAGGTCGTGCCGGTGCCGACCTTCAGCCGATCGAGGGCCCGCGCGGCGGTCTCGACGTTCCCGGCCGCGCCGCCGGCCTGCTCCCAGCTCAGCGCGTCCGGCTTCAGCGCCCAGGCCGCCAAGACGGCGTACTCGGCGTTCGCACCGCCGAGCTCCGCGACCTCGACGATGCCGAAGACCTCGTCGCCCGGCCGGACACCGGTTACCCCTGCGCCGACCTCGTCGACCACACCCGCGGCATCCATGCCGAGCACATGGGGCAGGCGCAGCGGCGCCATGTCGCGGAACCGGCCTGAACGGAGGTGGCAGTCGGCGGGAGTGAGGCCCGATGCCCGCACGCCCACCCGGATGTGGCCGGGTCCCGCGTGTGGTTCCGGTACATCGGTGACTTCCAGGACACTTGCGGGACCGTACTCGGAGAATGTCAGTGCTCTCATGCCGTCGGACGCTACCGGAACACCCCGTCCGTTTGGCTAAAGTGAGAGCGGTGACGAACCCTTTGCCTCATTCCTTGCGCTCCGATGCCCGGGACAACCGGGAGCGCATCCTCGCCGTGGCCCGCACGACGTTCGCCGAACAGGGACTGGACGTGGCGATGCGCGAGATCGCGCGGCGTGCCGAGGTCGGACCCGCGACCCTCTACCGGCACTTTCCGACCAAGGAAGCGCTGGTCACCGAGGCCTTCCGCGAGCAGATGACTGCCTGCACAGCCATCGTCGACGAGGGACTGGCCGCCCCGGACCCATGGCTCGGCTTCTGCCTGGTGATCGAGGCGGTGTGTGAAATGCAGGCGCAGGACCGGGGCTTCACCGCGGCGTTCGTCTCGACCTTCCCCCGCGCGATCGACTTCGCCGCGGACAGGGAACAGGCACTGGGCAAGGTCGCCGAACTCGCCCGCCGGGCCAAGGCGGGTGGCAAGCTGCGCCCGGACTTCGTCCTGGACGACCTGATCATGGTCCTCATGGCCAACGGCGGTATCCGGACCACCTCGCCGGCCGCCGCAGTGGCCGCCTCACGGCGCTTCGCCGCGCTGCTGATCCAGGGCATGCGGGCCGAGCCGGCCATCCCGCCACTGCCCCCGCCGGTCCGGCTGCCACTGACGGTTGTGACTTAGCTTGTATTTAAAGGTTTGACTTTGGCGTGGCCTGCGGAGTCGTGTCCGTTCTGTTGTGTTTCTTGCCAACGGGGTGGCGGGGTGCGGGGGT
>NZ_JBEYFB010000060.1:0-33869 GCF_040634135.1 Streptomyces sp. NPDC007164 | reverse complement strand
GTCGTCGACCACCACAACCAGCCCGCACCCGTCGGCATCCCGGGGCACGCTCTGCTGGGCGGTATCTGTCTGGCCCGGCACTACCACAACCGGCCCGAACTCACCGGGCAGCGCTTCACTGTCAACCCGCTCTCCCCGCCCCGCCCCGATCCTCGCACCTATCACACCGGGGACCTGGTCAAATGGCGGCCCGACGGCACCCTTGAGTTCATCGGCCGGATCGACAACCAGATCAAGCTGCGCGGCTACCGCATCGAACTCGGCGAGATCGAAGCAGCCCTCAGCACCCATCCCCACATCCACACCACCGCCGTCACCACCCGCGAAGACACCCCCGGAGACAAGCGTCTGGTCGCCTACATCGTGCCCGCCCCGGGACACGGCCCCGACGCGTCCGAACTCCGCACCCACCTCCAGCGGCAACTGCCCGACTACATGGTCCCCAGCATCTATGTCACCCTCGGCCAACTGCCCCTGACACCCAACGGAAAGGTCGACACCAAGGCCCTCCCCGCGCCCGGCCACCACCGACCCGAACTCGCCACCACCTACACCGCACCCCGGAACTCGACGGAGGAGACCATCGCCGGCGTGTGGTCCGACGTCCTCGGCATCGACACCATCGGCATCCACGACAACTTCTTCGAACTCGGCGGACAGTCGATCAGCGCGGTGCGGGTGGTTTCTCGGCTGCGGGAAGCCGGTCTGGACGTCGCACTCCAGCAGTTCGTGCGGCACCCGACGGTGGCCCAACTGGCGGCCGCGCTGGACGTCCCGCAGGCGGCTTCGGCCGGGCTGGTGGTGCTCCTGTCGTCCGTGGCGGACCCGGGGCTGCCCGTCCTGTTCTGTGTGCACCCGGGCGGCGGCAGCACCCACCCGTACCGGGCTCTCGCACGATGCCTGACGGGCAGGTTCACCGTGTACGGCATCCAGGCGCCGGGACTGAACGCGGACGAGACGCCGCTCGTCGGGATCGAGTCGATCGCGGACCGGTACTGGCGGGAGATCCGCCGTGTGCGGCCCGAGGGCCCGTGCACCATCCTCGGATGGTCGACCGGCGCAGTGATCGCACACGCGATGGGTGCGCAGGCCCCGGAGGAGGTGGCCGATCTGTACCTGCTGGAACCGGCGGTGACCGGCGACGACCAGAGCGACCGCTTTCAGCGACACGCCGAGGCGTACCGCCGGGCGAACGAGCTGTGGCGCCGCGGTCAGAACGAGCACGGTGCCGAACGGGCCGCGACGGAGCGGGAGCTGCGGCGTCTGGCTCCGGAGATGAACCTCGACGAGGACCTGGTCACGCTCGACGAGTGGCTTCCGTTTGCGGTGCTGGAGGCCGAGGTGCGCTCGCTCGCCGCCTACCGGCCCGGCGGCTCGGTGGCCAGGGCGACACTGTTCGTCAGCGACACGGTGCGCGACGGCAGCGGCGACGAGGTGCCGGAGGCCCGGTACCTCGCACACTGGCGCGGGCTCTACCCGGCAGGTCTGGCCCAGCGGGCGATGCCGGGCCGGCACATGGAGATGGTCAGGGGCGACGAGCAACTGGACGCCGTGGTCTCCGTGTTGCGGGAGGCGGTGCCGGCCGACGGCGCCGACCGGGAAGGGCAGCTGCTGCGGGTCTGACCGTGGACCGTCCCCGGAGACGGGAGACGGGAGACGGGAGACGGCAGCCGGCAGCCGGCAGCCGGCAGAGCCGACGAGGGCCCACCACGGAGACGTGGTGGGCCCTCGTCGTGTTCGTCGGCTCGCCGTCGTCCGTGAGCGGTGGTGGCCGTGGCCTGGGGAGTGCGCCGCCCCGCAGCGGCCTTCCGGCCCCACCGGGGCTCCACCCGGGCCACCCGGCCCGGCCCGCGCGGTGCACCGGGGCCGGAAGGCCGCCGCGGGGCCCGGCCCGTGCTGTCGGCCCGGGGCGGCGCGGGGCTACGGAGCCTCGGGACCTCCCTGCCCGGCGTTGCCCCGGGCCTCGCTGCCGGTGACGTCTCCGCCCCGGTCCTCCCGCATTCCCTCCCTGCGCCTTTCGGCGCACATGCCGACGCCCCGGTCTCGTGGTCCCACCATGTGTTCGGTGGGAGCGCGAGACCGGGGCGTCGGAGGATGCGGCCGGCGCCGCTCGGCTCACCAGCGCTTCAACTCGGGGAAGAATCCGGGTATCTCGGTAGCGCGACCGGTGCGCAGGGCGGTTCGGTAGATGTGGTAGCCGACGGCCAGGTCGAGGACGCCGAGGCCGAACGGGGAGAAGATGGTGGGACGGTCGTGGGCCTTGGGCACATCGCCGCGCAGCACGTCGGCCAGCGTGCCGTCGATGAAGTCGCGCGTGCCGTGCTCCATCTCCGTCAGATGGGGCGAGGTCCGCGCGGTGAGGCAGTGGTCGATGTCGTCCAGGACGTTGTGGCACTTGATCACGACGTCGGGGTGGATGTCGCGCAGGGACAGGTTCAGGATGAGCTGGCCCGGCAGGAGGGTCTGCCGGTCTGTCAGCCAGGGCGCCGGCGCGGTGGTGGCGAGGACGACCAGGTCGGCGGTGGCCAGGGCCGCGTCGATCTGTGCCACGGTGCGGGTCTGCCAGCCGTGGGTGCCGGCGGCGTAGGCGGCGAAAGTCTCGGCGTACGCGTCCACTTGGTCGTGGACCAGGCATTCGCGGACCTTGGTGCCGCGCGCCGCGAGGAAGTCGGAGACGGTCCGGCCGATGACACCGGCGCCGACGAAGAGCACCGTCTTCGGGCTGTCGCCGTCGGCGAGGGTCTCCACGGCGAGCGCGGCGGACGCCGCGGTGCGGGCGGCGCTGATGCCGGACGCCTCCAGGCAGGCGAACGGGTAGCCGGTCTCGGCGTCGTTCAGCAGGAGGACGGCGGAGGCGCGTGGCAGGTTCTGGCTCACGTTCTGCGGGTAGCTGGCGATCCACTTGAGGCCGGAGACCGGTGTGTCGCCGCCGAGGTGGGCGGGCAGAGCGATGATCCGGGCGCCGGGATCGTGCGGGAAGCGCAGGAAGTGGCTGTTGGGGTTCACGGTGGCCCCGCGGCTGTGCTGGAGGTAGGTCTCCCGCACGAGGTCCAGGACGTCCGACGGCGCGGAGCCGATGACATCCTGGGCAACGGAGCCGTCGATCACGTGGAACGTTGACATCGGTGGTTGCCTTTCGCGGGCGGGATCAGCTGAGGACGCCGAAGTTCCGCTCGACCCAGTCGTTGTTGTAGACCGTGCCGAGGTAGCGCTCGCCGAGGTCGGGAGAGATCGCGGCGATGCGGGAGCCGGCGGGGATGGTGTCGGCGCGGCGGCGGACGGCGGCCAGGACCGAGCCGGTGGAGCCGCCGGTGAGCAGGCCGTGCGTGCGGGCGAGCAGCCGGCACTCGCGTACGGCGTCCTTCTCGGCGACCAGTACCACGTCGTCGGCGAGGCCGGGTTCGAACAGTTCGGGGATGCGGCTGGCGCCCAGTCCCGGGATGCGTCGCGGGCCGGGTGCGGCGCCGAAGAGGACGGAACCGAGGGCGTCGACGGCGACGATCCGGGTGTGCGGCGAGAACTCGCGCAGGTATTGCGCGCAGCCGACGAACGTGCCGGTGGAGCCGACGCCGATGAACAGGTAGTCGAGATGCTGGACAGTCTTGAGCAGGGTGCGCGCGGTCTGTTCGTAATGGGCGCGCGGGTTGGCCGGGTTGGCGTACTGGTTGAGCCAGACCACGGTCGGGTCCGCTTCGATGTGGTGCCGGATGTGGGCGATGCGGGACTGGAGGAAACCGCCGTTGGCGTCGACGGTGTCGACGACGACCACCTCGGCGCCCAGAGCACGCATGTGATCGATGCTGGTGGCGTTGGTGTTCGGGTCGACGACGCAGGTGAAGCGGTAGCCCTTGGTGGCGCAGATGGAGCTGAGGGCGATACCGAGGTTTCCGGACGAGGACTCGATGACGCGGGCGCCCGGAGTGAGGACGCCACGTTGCTCGGCGTCCTCGACGAGGCTCAGCGCGGTCTTCAGCTTGACGGAGCCGGCCGGGTTGAGGCCCTCGATCTTCAGGAAGAGGTCCGAACCGGGCACCATCCGGGGCAGCAGGACGAAGAGATCGTCGGTGACCAGCTCGTACGTGTGCTCGTAGATCATGACCGGGGCTCCCAGAGGTCTTCGGGGCCGGTCTCCTCCGCCGCATAGCGGCCCAGTGCGCTGACAGCCATGCGCAATTCCAGTGCCATGGCGTCCAGCAGGCGTTCGAGGCCGTGCTCGGCGTCCTCGTCGACGGCGACCAGCGCGGCGCGGCCGAGGCCGACGGCGCGGGCACCGAGGGCGAGCAGCTTCACGGCGCGGATGCCGTCCCAGACACGTCCGCTGGCGAGGAGGGTGCGGCCGGCGGGGTCGACACGGCGCAGGCATTCGGCGAGGGGCAGTCCGACGTGGCCGAGGAAGCCGGTCGGGGCCCAGCCGGTGCCGCCCTCGGCACCGTCGACGGCGACGGCGTCGGCGCCGGCGTCCCAGGCGATGGTGGCGGCTCGGCCGATGTCGCGGCCGGGGAAGAGCTTCACCCAGCAGCGGGCGCGCGGGTAGTTGTTGCACATGAGCTGGATCTGCCGGCGGAAGATCTCGTCGGTAAAGGTGCCAGGGCTCGCGCAACGCAGGATCGAGGAGGTGCCGGGACCCAGCCGCTCGACGGCGTACTGTCCGGCGAGGTCGGCCGCGACCGCTTCGCTGATCATGGTGAGGCCGCCGAGGCCGGGCTTGGCACCCTGGCCGACCTTGAGTTCGAAGCCGAGGCGGCCGGTGGTCAGGAGGCCGGTGACTGCGGGGTCGCTGTAGACCTGGTTCCAGACCTCGGAGTCGGCGTCCTCGGTGCTCTGCTGGACGCAGATGCCGCCCACGCCGTCGGGGAGTTCCTCGCAGTACGCCTGGACGCGCTCCAGCAGGCCCTTGCGGTGGTCGTCGCCGCTGGAGCGGAAGCCGTTCATGGGGGCGACGTTCTCGCCGATGACCATGGGGATGCCGAGCCGTCCGGCCTGACGGCTGAGGGCGAGGCCGGTGCCGGTGACGCGAGTGGAGCCGAGCGCCGACAGATAGACCGGCAGCGGGGCGGTGAAGCCGCCGAGGGGGGTGTCGAGGCGGACATCGGAGTGGAGGGGTTCGCGGCCGAGGTCGATGAGCTTGGCCAGACGGCCCGGCATGAAGACGGGCGGGGCCAGGCGCAGTCCGTCGATCTCGTCGCCGGCGGACTCGGGGGCGGCGCCGAAGACGGCGGTGCCGTAGCTGTTCAGGGGCGGGAAGACGGCGGCGGCGCCGTCGCGGGCCCGGACGCGGATGATGTCCTCGGGCAGGCCGGGTGCAGCCAGCTGGGTCACGGCGACACGACCCCCGCGATCTTCGGGAAGGCTGTGGCCCGCCAGACGGAGTCCAGACCGGTGACCCAGCGGGTCAGCCGCTCCAGGCCGATGCCGAAGCCGGCGCTGCTGGGGATGCCGTGCCGGGCGACGTCGAGGTACCAGGCGTACTTGGAGGGGTTCTCGCCGGTCTCGCGCATCCGGGTGACCAGGGCCGCGTAGTCGTACTCGCGTTCGCTGCCGCTGCACAGTTCGCCGCAGCCCTCGGGGGCGATGAGGTCGAAGTTGAGCAGAGTGCCGGGCTCGGCCGCGCTCTCCTTGTCGTAGAAGCCGCGGGAGCCCTTGGGGTAGCCGACGATGAAGAACGGGGCGTCGGCCCGGCGGGAGATGCGCTCCTCGGCCTCCCACTCGATCTCGGTGCCGGCGGCCTGCGGGTACCCGTCGCGGCGCAGGCCGTCGACGACCTCGCCGTGCGGGACGCGGGCGAACGGCCGGGCCACGAGGCGGCGCAGGTCGTCGGGGTCGCGGCCGAGGACGGCGAGGTCGTCGACGCACTCGTCGACGACGGCGGTCACGGCGTGGCGGACCAGCCCCTCGGCGACGCCCATGGCGTCGTCCCGGGTGGCGCCCGCGTACTCGACGTCGATCTGCCGGAACTCGGTGAGGTGGCGGTGGGTGCTGCTGGTCTCGACGGGTTCGAGGCGGACGTTGGGCGCGACGAGGAAGATGCGGTCGAAGGCCAGCAGCGATGCCTGCTTGTAGAGGATGGCACTGGTCATCAGCTTGTAGCGGTGACCGTAGTAGTCGACGTCGACCTGCTTGGCGCCGCGCGATCCCGGGTCGGTGACCGGGCCGATGACCGGGTGGGCCATCTCCACCGCGCCGTCGGAGCGCAGGAAGGAACGGGCACCGGCCACGATCGCCTGCTGGATGCGCAAGGCCGCCCGGGTGCGCGGGTCGCGCAGATGTTCCAGCGGGGAGGGCAGTGCGACGGCGGCCTCGGGCGCCGACGGGAGATCTGTCTGAAGTGTCATGTCTGTCGTGTCCTGTCCTGTCGTTGCCGGGTCGGGGGCGCCGGCCACCGGAGGCGGAGGGGCGCCGGGGAGGTGGCCGCTCGGATCAGCTCGCCCTGCCGAGGCGGGCGGCGGGGGCGTCGTAGCGGTTCTTGACGTGGTTGAGCGCTTGCAGCAGTCCGGACGAGGTCAGCCGCCGGGACGGCTGGGCGGCGGTGGGCGGGCCGAGCGGGAGCGACCCGGTGCGGGACCACTCCAGCCGGCCGCGGTCGGAGATGAAGCTGCGGGTGCGCCCCGCGTTGTCGGGGTGCAGGCAGAAGGGGACGTCGAGGTAGCCGTGGGCGAAGGCGCGGATCAGGGCCTGGCCGAGGTCGTCGTGCAGGTGCAGGACGGCCTCGACGAGGGAGCGGGCCTCCGCCTCGATACCGGTGGACGGCGGCGGAGCGGCCGGCTGCGTGGTGCGGGCGGCAGCGGCGGCGGTCTCCAGCGCGATGACGTTCTCCTCGACGGAGGGGATGCGGGCCGACTCGGCCGGTGTCTTGACGATGAGCCGGGTGGCACCGGTGCGCACGGCGAGCCGGGCGGCGTCCTCGACGAGCCTCAGCGCACCGTCCCAGGTCTCCGGGTAGACGCCCATGTACGCGTAGACGACCACATGCCAGGAGGTGTCCGGGAGTTGTTCGGCGGCGAGGGCGCGCAGCGCGTGGACCGCCTCCTCGTCCTGCTCGCGGCTGGTCTGCTGGGCGTAGCTGAGGGAGACACTGCGCAGGCCGTGCCGGCGGAAGAACATGGCCTCCAGGACGGAGAGGGCGACGAGCAGGGAGGGCGGGCAGAGCTGGCCCAGCATGCAGCCGCCGAAGGTCTCCAAGTGCGGTTCGGTACCGGTCTCGCGCAGGGCGGCGAGCCTGCGGCACGCTTCGGCCCAGGCGCGGACCGAGGTGGCCAGCGGGGTGCGGCCGTAGGGCAGGCAGTAGGAGACGGGGCCGCCCTCGGTGGCGTCGAGTCCGGCGGCGATGAGGGCTTCGACGATCCTGCCGGGCTGTGCCGAGCCGTGCCGTACCTGGACGGGGAAACCGGGTCCATGGACGCCGTCGAGGAGACCGGTGGTGGTCTCGATGGGCATGCTGACCAGCGGATAGCCGTTGAGGTGGTGGTCCTGGGCGACGGCGCGGGCGGCGGCGGCGTAGTCGCCGACGCGGGTGAAGCTGTCCAGGGTGAGGGTGCCGACGGTGGTGGCGTCGGCGGCGCGGGTGGCGATCAGGCCGCTGCGCATCAGGGCGGGGTCGGCGAAGCCCATGCGGGGCTGCACGACGAGGCCGCCGGTGCGGGCGGCGTCGGCCATGAAGCGGTGGAAGGCGCCACCGGCGGGGGCGGGTTCAGCGGACGGCATCGGCGTGGGACCTTCCGTGCCGGTCCTCGGTCAGGGCGTCGAGCAGGGCGAGCAGTCCGGGGACGGCGTTCTCGCCGGTCAGGACGGCGTCGAAGCCGGCGTCGGTGAGCGAGGCGTGGACGTCCGGGGCGATGGTGCCCGAGGTGTCCAGTTTGCCTCCGACGACGAGCGGCACCCTGGCCAGCGCCGGCACGGCACGCACCGCGCGGGCCAGTCCCGTGGCCTCCTCGGCGCCGTGTCCGTTGACCGTGCTGACGACGATGAGGCCGGGCGGGCGGGCCGTGGCCTCCTCGATCAGGACGCCGACCGGGACGCACGCGCCGAGATTGGTGACCTCCCAGCCCTGTTCCTCCAGCAGTAGTTGCAGGAAGAGCAGGTTCCAGGTGTGCGAGTCCGAGGCGATGGTGGTCAGGACTGCGCGGGGCGGGCTGTCCGGGGGCTGGCGATGCGGGTACACGACCGGCTTTTCCTCTCGACACCGTGATGGGGCCGCGACCACTGCGATCGGGCCGGGTACCCGTGAAATCGCCCTTCGTAGGGGCGTCCGGGTTGTGCACTTGTGACGCCGTCCATGGTGGCCAGTGGTGATCGCGAGCGGCACTGGGCAGTTGTGTCCATCCCGAGGGGCGTCATTTGTGTCCACTGGGGTCGCCCGCCGGCGCGTCCTAGCCTGCTCGTCGCGGACGTTCGGCGCCGGCGGTCGCGGTTCTGCCGGCGGCACGGTCCCCGGCCCGCCGGAGGCCCCCGCCCTGCCCCTCGCCGCGCGCCGTACGACGTGCCGCCCGTGAACCGCGTGTACCGCCTGTAGCGCTGACGATGTCCTGACGATGGGGAGTGAACGGTGGCTGATCACCAGCTGGGGGAGTGGCGGCACGCACTGGCGGGCCTGGAGCCGCTGGAACTGCCGTCGGACCGCCGGCCGTCGGACGACGGACCGGGCCTTGCGGACCGGGTCCCGTTCGAATGGCCCGCCCGCACCGCCGACGCGCTGGCCGCGCTGGCCCGCGAGCGGGGCGTGGAACTGCCCGCGGTCCTGCTGACGGTGTTCCACACGCTGCTGGCGCGGCACGCCGGCCGGGGCGACGTCCCGGTGGCGGTGCCGGCGGACGGCACTCAGGACACGGCGGCGGCGACCGTGGTGCGTGGCGCGGCCGGCGACCCGGCGTTCACCGAGGCCCTGGCGCATGTCGCGCGGGGCATGGCGGACGCCGTCGGCCGTGGTCCGGTGCCGCTCGCGGCGCTGGCGGAGGCGGCCGGCGGCGCGGTGGCCGCGGTGGCGTGGTTCGCGTGGCGCACAGCCGGCCGGGAGGCCGCCGCGTTCCCGCCGGACGCGCACGTCACGCTGGAAGTCGTCGCGGACGGCGGGGGCCTGAGCGGTGTCCTCGGCTACCGGACCGATCTGTTCGAACGGGACACGGCGGAGCGGATGGCGGGGCACCTCGCGACGCTCGCGCGTTCCGCCGCCGACGCGCCCGGGGAGCCGCTCAGCGCGCTGGAGATGCTGACGGAGCCGGAGCGGCACCGGATCCTGACCGAGTGGAACGGGCCGCGGTCCGCGTTCCCGGACACCGCGACCGTGCACCGGCTGGTGGAGGAGCGGGCCGCGCGCCGGCCCGACGCGGTGGCCCTGGAACACGGCGGCGGGCAGCGGCTGACCTACCGGGAGCTGGACGAGCGGGCCGAGGGGCTGGCGCGGTACCTGGCGGAGCGGGGCGTCGGCCCCGGCACGCTGGTCGCGGTGTGCCTGGACCACGGCCCGGACCTGGTGTGCGCGCTGCTCGGCGTCCTCAAGTCGGGTGCCGCCTACGTACCGTTGGACCCGGCCTACCCGGCCGAGCGGCTGCGGTACATGGTCGAGGACAGCGCCGCGCCGCTGGTGGTGACGCAGTCCGCGCACGCGGGCCTGTTCGCGCCGGGCACCGCGCTGCTGCTCGCCGACCAGGAGTGGCCGGCCGGCACCGGCACCGCCCCGGTCGCCGCCGCGGGCCCGGACGACGTGGCGTACGTCATCTACACCTCGGGTTCGACGGGCCGCCCCAAGGGTGTGCGGGTCGGGCACCGGGGTGTCGTCAACTACCTGCACTGGTGCGACCGGAACTATCCGCCGGCGCCCGGTGCGCGGATCGGTTCGCTGCTGTGCTCGTCGGCGGCCTTCGACCTGACGGTGACCGCGCTGTTCCTGCCGCTGGTGCAGGGGCTGTGCCTGGTGGTACCGCGGCCGGAGCCGGGACGCGGCGTGTTCGACGCGGCGATGGACATCGTCGCGACCGGTGTCCCGATCAGCTTTCTGAAGGCAACGCCCTCGCACCTGGAGCTGCTGACCGCCCGGCTGGAGCAGGACGGCGTCCGGCACGGCATCGCCACGGTGGTCGCAGGTGGCGAGGACCTCACACCTGCGCTGGCGCACCGGGTGCTGGCCCTGGGCACCGGGGACACCGCGATCGTCAACGAGTACGGACCGACCGAGGCGACCGTCGGCAACGTGGTCGGCCGGACGGTGTCGGTGGACCCGGCGGCGGACCACGTGCCGATGGGCCGCGCGATAGACAACACCGAGGTGTACGTGGTCGGGGCGCACGGTGAGGTCCAGCCGGTCGGAGTGCCCGGTGAGCTGCTGATCGGCGGTGTCAACGTGGCCCTCGGCTATCTGGGCCGGCCCGATCTGACAGCACGGCGGTTCGTGCCGCACCCCTTCTCGGCCGGTCCCGGGGCGCGCGTGTACCGCACCGGCGACCTGGTGAAGTGGCTGCCGGACGGGCGTCTGGTCTACCTGGGCCGTATCGACGACCAGGTCAAGCTGCGTGGGCACCGGGTGGAACTCGGAGAGATCGAGAACGCCCTGCTGTCCCGGCCGTCCGTCGCGGCGGCCACGGTCGTGGTCCGCGAGGACGTCCCGGGCGACAAGCGGCTGGTGGCGTACCTGGTGCCGGCCGGCGGCACGGCCGTGGCCGTGGCCGGGCTGCGCGCGGCGCTGGCGCGGGAGCTGCCCGGGCACATGCTGCCCGCCCGATACGTCGTGCTGGAGCGGCTGCCGCTCACCCCGAACGGCAAGGTGGACCGGCGGGCGCTGCCCGCGCCCGAGGGCCACCGCCCGGACATCTCCGCCGCGTACGCCGCGCCGCGTACCCCCACACAGCGGGCGGTCGCCGGCATCTGGGCCGAGCTGCTGGGCGTCGACGAGGTCGGCGCGGACGACGACTTCTTCGAGCTGGGCGGTCACTCCCTGCTGGCCGTCCGGATCGCCTCCCGGCTGCGTCGGGACCTCGGGGTGGACGTGCCGCACCGGACACTGTTCGACGCGCCGACGCCGGCGCTGCTGGCGACGGCCGTGGACGCGCTGGATCCGGGGACGTGCGCCGCGATCCCGCGGGCGGACCGGTCGGCGGGTGCCCTGCCGCTGTCCTTCGCGCAGCAACGCCTCTGGTTCCTGGACCAGTTGGCGCCGGGCCGGGCCGAGTATGCGATCCCGGTGGGGCTGCGGGTCGAGGGGGACTTCGCACCGGACGCGTTCGGCGCCGCGCTGACAGCCCTGGCCGCCTCGCACGAGATCCTGCGGACCCGGTTCGTCGCGGACGCCACGGGACGTCCGTTCCAGGTCGTCGACGACGCGCGGGAGGTGGCGGTGGACGTCCACGACGCCCGGCACCTCGGCGCCGCCGCCGCCCGCGAGATGCTGCGCGAGGCGGCGGGACGGCCGTTCGACCTGGCCACCGGGCCGCTGCTGCGTGCGGTGGCGGTGCGGGTGGCCGACACGGAGTGGCTGCTGCTGCTCACGGTGCACCACATCGTCTCCGACGGCTGGTCGGAGGGCATCCTGGCCCGAGAGCTGGGCGAGCTGTACGGCGCGGCGGCGGCCGGCCGGCCGTGCACCCCGGCCCCCCTCGGCCTCCAGTACGCGGACTTCGCGAGCTGGCAGCGCGAGGTGCTGGACGGTCCGGCGCTGGCGGGACAGTCGGCGTACTGGCGGGAGCGGCTCGCCGGCGTACGACCGCTGGAATTGCCGACCGACCACCGGCGGCCGGCCGAGCGGTCGGGCCGGGGCGGCACGGTGTCCTTCTCGGTGCCCGCCGACGTGGCCGGCGCGGCCCGGCGGCTGGCGGCGGGGCAGGGGGCGAGCCTGTACATGTCGCTGCTGGCGGTGTTCCAGCTGCTGATGGCGAAGTACAGCGGTCAGGACGACATCGCGGTCGGCAGCCCGGTCGCCGGCCGCAACCGTGCCGAGACGGAGGAGCTGATCGGTTTCTTCGTCAACACCCTCGTCCTGCGCACCGACCTGTCAGGCGACCCGGCGTTCACCGAACTCCTCGACCGCGTCAAGGACACCGCGCTCGGTGCCTACGACCACCAGGACCTGCCCTTCGAACGCCTCGTGGAGGAACTCGCCCCCGACCGGGACCTGTCCCGCAACCCGCTGTTCCAGACGATGTTCGTACTCCAGAACACCCCGGACGGCCACGCCTGGCAGCTGCCCGGAGCGGCGGTGGAGCCGTTCGCCGTCCGCGAGGAGGAGGCCAAGTTCGACCTGACCCTGATGCTCACCGAGCGGTCCGACGGCTCGCTCGACGGCGATCTGGTGTTCGCCCTCGACCTGTTCGCACCGGACACGGCGGAGCGGCTGGCGGAACACTTCACCACGCTGCTGTGCGCGGCGGTCGCCGGCCCGGAGCGCCGACTGTCCGAGCTGGAGGTGCTGACCGGTGCCGAGCGGCGCCGGGTGCTGGCCGAGTGGAGCGGGACGGCGTCCGCCGCGGACACCGGGGCCGAAGCCGGGGCGACGGTGCACCGGCTCGTCGAGGAGTGCGCCGCCCTGAGGCCGGACACGACGGCGGTGCTCTCGGCCGGCAGGGAACTGACCTATCGGGAGCTGAACGCGCGGGCCAACCGGCTCGCCCGGCATCTGCGTTCACGCGGAGCCGGTCCCGGGGCCGCGGTCGCCGTGTGCCTGGAGCGCGGCCCCGAGCAGATCACCGCACTTCTCGCGGTACTCAAGTCCGGCGCCGCCTACCTGCCGCTGGATCCGGAGCACCCCGCCGACCGGCTCGCCTACATGATCGCGGACGCGCGGGCCGTGCTCGTGGTCACCGACAGCACCCGGGCCGCACTGCTGCCCGACGAGCCCGGCCGGTTCCTCACCGACCGGGACTGGACGTCCCTCGCGGACCTGCCGGCCCACGACCCGGAACCCGCAGCGTCCTGCGGCGACCTGGCGTACGTGATCTACACCAGCGGATCCACCGGCCGGCCCAAGGGCGTCGAGATCGAGCACCGCAGCCTGGCCGGCCTGGTCCGCTGGACGGCCGACACCTTCGGCGCGCCCCCGGGACGGCGGGTCGCGCTGCTGGCCGGGGTCGGGTTCGACGCGGCGGCGTGGGAGCTGTGGCCCGCGCTGGCGACCGGTGCCACCGTGTGCGTACCCGACGACACGGTGCGGCTGACGCCGGCGCTGCTCCAGCAGTGGCTGAGCGAGCGGCGGGTCACGGGCACCTTCGTCTCGACACCGATGCTGGAGTCGCTGGCGGCCCTCGACTGGTCGGAGCCGACGTCCCTGGAGTACGTGCTGACCGGTGGTGACGCGCTGCGCCTGCCGGCCGGGCTGCGCCTGCCCTTCCGCGTCGTCAACAACTACGGGCCGACCGAGTCGACGGTGGTGACGACCTCGGCCGAGGTCGTCACCGGCACGGCCGTGCCGCCGATCGGCCGCCCGGTGCGCGGCACCTTCGTGTACGTGGTGGACCGGTACGGCCGGCCGGTGCCGACCGGGGTGCCGGGCGAACTCCTCGTCGGTGGCGCCGGGCTGGCGCGCGGATACCGGGGGCAGCCCGGCCGGACGGCGGAGCGGTTCGTGACCGCCGACGTCGACGGCACACCGCGCCGGGTCTACCGCACCGGGGACCGGGTGCGCTGGCTGGCCGACGGGCAACTGGAGTTCCTGGGGCGGCTGGACGACCAGGTGAAGCTGCGCGGGCACCGCATCGAGCCCGGTGAGATCGAGACGGTGCTGCTGACCGGACCCGATGTCGCCGCAGCCACCGTCGTCGTCCGCGAGGACGCCCCCGGCGACAAGCGGCTGGTCGCGTATGTCGTCCCGGCAGCGGGCGCCACGGTGCGCGGCGAGGCCCTGCGCGGGCGGCTGCGCCGTGAACTGCCCGACTTCATGGTGCCGTCCGCGTTCGTGGCGCTGGAGCGGCTGCCACTGACCCCGAACGGCAAGGTGGACCGGCGACAGCTGCCCGCGCCCGAGCCCCGCGCATCCGAGGCCGGCGGTCCGGCCCCGCGTACTCCGGTCGAGCGCGCGATCGCGGCGGCCTGGTCCCAGGTGCTGGGCACCGAAGTCACCTGTGTGGACGACAACTTCTTCGAGCTCGGCGGCCACTCCCTGCTCGCCACCCAGGTGACGTCACGGCTGCGGGACGCGCTGGGTGTGGAGGTGCCGGTGCGGGAGCTGTTCGCGGCACCCACCGTCCTCGGGCTGGCCGCGGCCGTGGCGGAGCTCGCTGCCGGCGGGACGGCCGGTGCGGGGCGAATCGTGCCGGCCGACCGGACCGGCGGGCCGCTGCCGCTGAGCTTCGCCCAGCAGCGGCTGTGGTTCCTCGACCAACTGGAGCCCGGACGCGCCGAGTACGCCGTGCCCTTCGCACTGCGCGTCAGGGGTGCGCTGGACACCGAGGCCCTCGACGCGGCGCTGACCCGCATGCTGGCACGGCACGAGATCCTGCGGACGAGATTCGTCGCCGACGACGACGGCGAGCCGGCACAGGTCGTCGATCCGCCGGCACCGGTGCACGCGGCCGTCCACGACCTGCGGCACCTGGCCGATGACGAGGAACGGCAGGAGGCGGCACGGCACTTGGCCCGCGCGGAGGCCGCCCGCCCATTCGACCTGGCGGCGGGACCGCTGCTGCGCGCGCGCCTGGTGCGGCTGGCCGACGAGGAGGCGCGCCTGTTGTTGACGGTACATCACATCGCCTGCGACGGGTGGTCGGAGACGGTCATGGCGCGCGAGCTGCGGGAGGGCTACCGGGCGGCGACGACCGGCACCCCGCCCGAGGACACGGAGCTGCCCGTGCAGTACGCGGACTTCTCCGTGTGGCAGCGACAGCAGCTCACCGGTGACGTGCTGGAGGAGCAGCTGGCGTACTGGCGGGAGCGGCTCGCCGGGGTGGAACCCCTGGAACTGCCCACCGACCACCGCCGTCCGGCGGGGCGGCCCGGCGGCGGCGACACGGTGACGTTCGAGGTGAGCGCGGCAGTGGCCGCCGGGCTGAGGAAGGCGGCCAG
This sequence comes from Streptomyces sp. NPDC007164, assembly GCF_040634135.1. Taxonomy (NCBI): domain Bacteria; kingdom Bacillati; phylum Actinomycetota; class Actinomycetes; order Kitasatosporales; family Streptomycetaceae; genus Streptomyces; species Streptomyces sp. NPDC007164. Next base: position 18,890 of record NZ_JBEYFB010000060.1, on the reverse strand, counting down.
GAGCGGCACCGCGAGCCTGTACATGGTGCTGCTGGCTGCCTTCCAGGTGCTGCTGGTCAAGTACGCCCACCAGGACGACGTGACCGTCGGCAGCCCGGTCGCCGGCCGCAACCGTGCCGAGACGGAGGAGCTGATCGGTTTCTTCGTCAACACCCTCGTCCTGCGCACCGACCTGTCCGGCGATCCGGCGTTCACCGAACTGCTGGCCCGGGTCAAGGACACCGCGCTCGGTGCGTACGACCACCAGGACCTGCCCTTCGAACGCCTCGTGGAGGAACTCGCCCCCGACCGGGACCTGTCCCGCAACCCGCTGTTCCAGACGATGTTCGTCCTCCAGAACACCCCGGACGAGCACGGCTGGCGCCTTCGGGGGCTGGACGTGGAGCCGTTCACGGTCACGCTGCCGGACGCCAAGTTCGACCTCACCCTGATGATGTCGGAGAACGCGGACGGCGGACTGCGCGGCGCCCTGGAGTACCGGACGGACCTCTTCGAACGGGACACGGTCGCCCGGCTGGCCGGCCACCTGGGCACACTGCTGGAGACGGTGGCCCGCGAACCCGCGGCACGGCTGTCCCGGCTGTGCCTGCTCACCGCCGAGGAAAGGCGGCGGACGGTGGTCGAGTGGAACGACACCGCGGCCGCCTTCCCGGACACCGCCACGCTGCACGGCCTGTTCGAGGAGCGGGCGGCACAGCAGCCGGACACGGCGGCCGTCGAGGGGCCGCACGGCACGCTGACCTACGGCCAACTGAACGCGCGTGCCAACCGGATCGCCCACCACCTGCGCACCCGGTACGGAGTGCGGCCGGACATGCCGGTCGCGGTGTGCCTGGAGCGTGGCCCCGATCTGGTGACGGCCGTGCTGGGCATCCTGAAGGCGGGGGCGCCGTACGTGCCACTGGATCCGGACCATCCGGCGGAGCGGCTGGCGTACATGGTGCGGGACACCGCGACCCCGGTCGTCCTCACCGGCTCCGCGCACACCGGCCGGCTGCCCTCGGACGTACCGTTGCTGCTGCTCGACGAGGACACCGCGACGCTGGCCGGCGAGCCGGACACCGATCCCCGGCCGGCCGCCGCGGCGCACCACCTCGCCTACCTGATCTACACCAGCGGTTCCACCGGCCGCCCCAAGGGTGTCCAGGTCGAGCACCGCAGCCTGGTCAATCTGGTGCACTGGACGGCGCGGGAGTACGGGCTGGAACCCGGGCAGCGGATCGCGCTGCTGGCCGGGATCGGTTTCGACGCGGCGGCGTGGGAGCTGTGGCTCGGCCTGACCCGCGGCGCGACCTGCTGCGTCACCACCGAGAACGTCCGGCTCACCCCGCATCTGCTGCGGGACTGGCTGTGCGCGCAGCGCGTTCACGCCACGTTCCTGTCCACGCCGATGCTTGAGGCCCTGGTGGCGCTGCCCTGGGCGGCGGACAGCACCCTCGACTACGTGCTGACCGGCGGTGACCGGCTGCGGATGCCGCCGCGGGCACGGTTGCCGTTCCGCGTGGTCAACAACTACGGGCCCACCGAGACCACGGTCCTCGCCACTTCGACGGTGGTCGAACCCGGCGACGCGGTCCCGCCGATCGGCCGGCCCGTCCCCAACACCCTGACGTTCGTGGTGGACCAGCACGGCCGGCCGGTGCCGGTCGGGGTGCCCGGCGAACTCCTCATCGGGGGCGTGCCGGTGGCCCGCGGATACCGGGGCAGGCCGGAGCTGACCGAGGAGAAGTTCACCGCGTACGAGGCCGAAGGGGTGAGCACCCGGGTCTACCGCACCGGTGACCTGGTGCGGTGGCGGGCGGACGGGCAGCTCGAGTTCCTGCGGCGGATAGACAACCAGGTGAAGATCCGCGGCAACCGCATCGAGCTCGGCGAGGTCGAGTCCGCATTGCTGACCCACCCCGGCATCGGCGAGGTCAGTGTGATCGTCCGCGAGGACACGCCCGGCGACAAGCGGCTCGTGGCGTATCTTGTGGCCACCGGCGCGGACGCGCCCAGCACCCCGGATCTCCACGCCCACCTGGGGCGGTCCCTGCCCGATTACATGATCCCGGCGGCGTTCGTCACGCTGGAGCGCCTCCCCCTTACCGCCAACGGCAAGGTGGACCGGAGGGCCCTGCCGGTGCCGGACCACCAGCGGCCGGATCTGGGGCGGGAGTACACGGCGCCGCGCAACGCCGTCGAGCGGACGGTCACCACCGTGTGGCAGGAGCTGCTGGGCATCGAACGCGTCGGCGTGCACGACAACTTCTTCCAACTGGGCGGGCATTCGCTGCTCGCCACGCAGGTGGCCTCCCGGCTGCGGAAGGCGCTGCGGGTCGATGTGCCGGTGCGAGCCGTGTTCGACTCGCCCACCCCGGCGCAACTCGCCCAGGACATCGCCGACCTGATGATGGCGGCGATCACGGCTCAGTTCGCGCCGGCCGGGTGACCGCACCCGGTGCCACACCGTGAAGGGGCCGGACCTCGGTGACGAGGAGGTCCGGCCCCTTCAACGGCCCGGTCGCGCCGGCTGGGACGGTTCAGGCCATGTCCTCGGCGCGGATGCCGCCGCTGGCGAGCGCGAGGGCGCCGAGCTGGAACCGGCTCTGGGCGCCGAACCGGTCGGTCAGCTTCTCCGAGAGCCGGCGCACCGTGCGCAGGGAGACGTCCATCCGGCGGGCCGCCGCCGCGTCCGTGAGCCCTTGCGCCCACAGCCGGAGGACGTGCTGCTCCTGGAGGGAGAGGTTGCCGCGGGTACGGGGGCGTGCCTCCGCGAGCGGCAGGGCCTCGTTCCACAGCCGGGCGAACAGGGTTGCGAAGGCTTCCGTGACCGACTCGACGCCGCAGGCCATCGCGCCGACCACGCTGCGGCCGCTCGTGACCGGCACGACGGCGTGCCTGCGGTCGGAGACGATCATCCACACCGGCAGCGACGGCAGGGTGCGGACGGCACCGCCGCACTCCTCGTTCCGGCGCAGGCGCTCCGTCGCCTCGGGGTCGTTGCGGACGCTCTCCAGAACGATGGTGCGAGCGGGCGTACCGCGTCGTCGCAGGATCTCGTCCAGCGAGTGGCCGGCCTCGAAGGCCGCCGCGTCCGGCCGCTCGGCCGGTCCGACGGTCAGCCATTCGTTCGCGCACTCATCGGCGAGAAAGGTGATGTGCCGCCACACGGCGTCCGCGCCGGCCAGCCACTTGACGCCCGGAACGCTCTCCCGGCCGCCGCGCCCGCGCTCCGACAGCAGCCGCGTCACCTCCAGTCGGCTGCCCTCCACCTGGAGCCGGTGGCGGGCCAGTTCGTCCTGCTGCCGGGCGAGCATCGCTGCCAGCCCGACCTCCGGATCGACCGGCCGCCAGCCGCTGGCGGAGTCCCCCGGAACGACGAGCAGCAGGGCGGACAGCCGCTCCAGCCCGCCCAGGACCGTTTCCTCGGTCTCCGTCAGTTGCGCGGCCAGCTCGGCCACCTCCGCGCCGGGCCGGTCGACCATCGAGATGTACACACTCCGTGCAACGGAGTCGATACCCAGAGAGGTCCGCATGTCGTGCGCTCCTGTATGTCTTGTCGTACGGCACCTGTTGCTGTGGGACACGAGTCGAGTTCGGACCGGCGGCGCTCCCTCGGGACGTCACCGCGGGAACCGCCGGCCGGAGACCAGTAGAGCGGGAGCCGCCGCGACGGCGGATGCGTGGTGATCCCCCAAGTTCCTTTGGGACACCCACTCGTGGGGCGGGTGAGGACATCCCCACGGACGGCTTCCGCACCTCGACGAGCCGGTCTCCCGCGGCCGGGGCGCGCACCGGACCGGACCGGACACCGTCGCGCACGCCGTCCTGTTCGCGGGCCGCCGACGAGCTGTCTTCCGTGCTCCTCGGAGGGCGCGACCGGACAGAGGCTGCACAGGCTGTACCAGGGCTGTGCGACCGGAGGGCCGATCAGGCCGCCGCCTGCTCATGGCAATCGGGCGACCGGCCGAGCCCTGCGGGCCCGCACGACAAGCAGGCGCGGCAGACCGGGCCGCACGGCTGCGGCCGGGGTCGCGTGCGCCCCCCCATGGTGCGTCGTGCATGCCCCCATATATCCGCTGGGCCGACCACCCGCCCGAACACCCCTCTGCCGGACGGCGCCCGGTCGCACCCTCAGCCGCGCGTACGCCGCTGACCTGGCTCGTCGGGCGGCACGGCCGAGACCGGCCGTCCTCCGACGCCGAGGCGCTCCGTGCGCCCCGCCGACTCGCCGGCCAGGGGCACCGGGCAGGGGGGCGAGGATATGGGGGACATTCCCCCATGCGGGCTCCCCGTCACATCTGTGATCTCGGTCCTGTGGCCGATTCGTCCGCACACGCGACTCCACCGACCGTGCCCCCGGCCCCGTCGTGGCGGGCCGTCGCGATCCTCCGGGCCGGTACCGATCTCCCCTCGCCGGACGGCCGGTTGTCCGGTCGGGGACCGCAGGGTTCGGCTGGAGAGATCGACTGAGGGCGGGTGGACAAGCGCGCGACACTCCTGGCAGACACGGGTGATCTTGGTTGAGAACCCGTCCACCAGGAGCTCCGTTGTTGCGCAGGTGCGTCCAACTCGTCTTCAGTGCCACGAGGCTGGAAAGGGCTCAAGGGGCCTTCTCACCGGAGCGTGAGCGCAGCGGTGTTCCTCGCGGTCTTCGAATCCGACGCGTGCCGGAGTGACCGATGCCCAATCGTACAAAGTACCCCAGTACCTGGCGGCCGATGTGCTTGTCCTGGACGGCCCGGACCAGGAGGGCGCTGAGGAGTTCCTTCTTCACCAGGTAGGTCGGGGATCCGAGTTGAACGAGGTGGTCGACGTTCCCGTGCCGCAGGGTCAGAGCGACGATGGCATCCATGACATGCTCGTTCGCCTCGCTGTCGTCCCCGTCCCTGGACGTGAGTCACTTCAGCAAGGGCTCGCGCATGACCTCGTAGTTGTCCCAGACATAGGTCAGGACGGCCCTGCCGTAGCCGGGTTGGTCGAAGACGACTTCGTCGTGGCTGCCAACTCCGGCGCCGGCATCGACGACACGGCGGCGCAACCCGCGGCCGGCGAATGCTGCACTTGTCGTCGAGGCGAAGCCGCTCCCGTCGGCGGCGTCGGCGCTGATGATTTGCTGCAGGTCCCGGGCGGCCTTGGCCACTACGGGCATTGCAGCGGATTGGCGCACAGCGAGGGCCATGGAGTCGGCCCAAGGGGCTCTGCGTCGGTGGTCCGGGTACGCGGCCGGGTTCGGGCCGTGTGCCGATGACCGGACTGACCTGCTACAGACCGGGCGGACGGACCCGGAGGTACTACTCGCTTCGCGGTATCGAGGCCGCAAGGGTGAACCGAAGGGCATCGGCATTCGGGATCTGCGCGATTCTGCTGGTCGGGGAACACATCCAGCCTCGGTGACCTGATCGTGCTGGTCTGGGAAAACCTGGGGGGTGCATATTTGCACACGAAACGCCCTTCGTGGTTAAGGCTTCTTGTGAGTCGATCAATGTGGCTGATACGTTAATTGGCATGATCAGGGCAACGGGAATATTTGGAGATCAGGGATTTAGGAATCTATTCGTTGCGACAGCGGCTAGTGCCGCAAGTGTGAGTATTGCAAGAATTGCGATTCCTCTGGTCGCGGTTATAGCGTTGGATGTTGGCGACTTCGAGGTGGGTCTTGTATCCACCTTTTTGACCCTTCCTTTTCTCTTGATCGGCCTGCCGGCCGGTGTGTGGGTGGACAGGCTGAGGCGTCGCAATATACTGGCGTTCTGTCAGCTGGCTCGGTCCGTCATCTTGATTTCCATCCCTTTGTTCTGGTGGGCGGATCTCCTTTCGATTTGGCAGCTCTATGTCACGGTTCTACTCTTCGGTTCCTGCAATGTCTTCTTTGATGTTGCGTATCAGAGTTACCTGCCGAGTCTCATAGGGCGGGACAGAGTTCTGGAAGGGAACGCGAAGCTCGTCGGCGTTCAACAGGTTTTCGCCGTGGGCGGTCCATCGCTCGGCGGTCAGGTGGTGGCGCTGCTTACCGCTCCGGTCTCTTTCGTGGTGACCAGTGTGGGTCTCGCCGTAGCTTCGATCTCCATCTTCCGGATTCGCACTGTGGAGAAGGAACCCGTCCGCAGGCCGGAGTCCCGGATGCTCAAGGAGGTCGAGGCCGGACTGCGTCTGGTGTGGGGAAACGCCCGGCTTCTTGCCATCGCAGGCTCGACGGCCTGGCTGAACCTGACGTCCTATGCCGTCTATACGGTGACCATGCTCTTCCTGGCGAGGACGCTGGACCTTTCGCCCGCTCTGATCGGCCTTTTCCTGAGTGTGTCCGGCGTGGGCGGGCTCCTCGGTTCCTTTGTCTCCAGGCGCATATCCGAGAAATTTGGGCCCGGCCCAGCCATGTGGCTGATACTGCTGATCGGGTCCCCTTTCGCACTCGTCCTTCCGTTCGTCGATTCCGGCTGGTCCCTCTGGATCGCGGCGTGCGCGAACGGCCTCACCGCGTTCATGACAGTCGTTTACAACGTCACTCAGGTCAGTTGTACACAGGCTCTGACGCCCGATGAATATCTCGGACGTGTCAATGCGACGATGCGATTCCTGACCTGGAGTGCGATGCCGGCCGGTTCCATGCTGGGCGGCGCGGTGGCAGGGTGGGTTGGGTCGCGCGAGGCGCTCCTCGTATGCGCGGCCGCCGGGTGTTTCGCCTTCCTTCCGATTCTCTTGTCATCACTGCGCGGAATGCGCAAGTTCCCCTCGTCGCCGGACAAGGGCGACGCGACTCCTGAGGGGGCCGTCGCCAAGGGCTGAAGTGCCAGGTGCGTCACCCGGTGGATTGCCCAGTGTGTGACCCTGGCAAATTCTACTTCTGAATTTGCCGGCTCCATCCTCACTGAATCCTGCCCGTTGTGCGGCCCAACGCTCCTCTGTGGAGGCGTTTCGGTGAAGTCCGTGCGTGCCAGCGGGGAGGGAGCTGATCTATGCGCAGAAAGGGTTCCCTGAGAATGGCTGTGGGTAGTGACGACTTCGCCGGATCTACTGTGTTCGTGCTGGACTCTCAACTCCACAACGCTATAGGCAAGTTCGCAAGAAATAGTGGCGTGGCTCCGGAGGTGGTGGTCGAGAAGATCGGGCACCTGCTCATGGCGCGATACGGCGGCCAGGGCGACGGGGCGCCTACGCTTCCGGACGCCGACACCCCCGTCGGTGAGTGGCTGCTGGAGCCGACGACGCACGGCGCGGCCGGGAGCGACGGCGTCAGCCCCCTCGCGTCCTTGGCCGCCGATGGTCGCTCTGTCCGCCTCGTCACCGCACCCCACGAGCCCCTCGATCAGGCTGCGGACCGGACGACAGGCCACTTCAGGACACTTCTCGCCGCCCTCGTCGCGGACCCTGCGGCCCTCGTCGGCACCCTGAACCTGCTGACCGAAGCCGAACGACGGCAGATCCTCGTCGACTGGAACGACTCCGAGGTACACCATCCGGCCGACGCATTATCACCTGCGATGATCACTCTGCAAGCGGCGCGCACTCCGCAAGCCACTGCCGTGATCTGCGGCGAACAGCAGCTCTCGTACCAAGAACTAAACGCATGGGCCAATCAACTGGCCCGCCACCTCATAAGCCTCGGCGTGGGCCCCGGCAGCCTCGTGGCGGTCTGTCTGCGCCCGGGCGTCGAGCTCGTCGCGACTTTGCTGGGCATCTTGAAGTCCGGCGCTGCCTACGTTCCCTTGGACCCGGACCATCCGACAGAGCGGCTCACCTTCCTGCTGAAGGACACCGGGGCTTCGGCCGTTGTCAGCCAGGAGGCCCTCCGCAGTCGGCTGCCGTCCGCGGGACCGTCGGTCGTGTGCGTGGACAGCGACGGGCCGGCCATCGCGGGGCTCCCCGCCGACGATGTGCCTCCCGCCGCCGGCAGCGACGATCTCGCGTACGTCATCTACACCTCCGGATCGACGGGAACGCCCAAGGGCGTCCAGGTCAGCCACCGCAACTTTGCGGACTTTCTGATGAGCGCCGACTCCGCGTTCCCGCGCACCGGACGAGGCCACGGATCGGTCCTGCTGTCGTCCATTGCCTTCGATCTGCCGATCCCCTCGATCTTTCTGCCGCTGGTTCAGGGGGAGTCTGTGGTCGTTATGGCGGAGCCCGGTCCTGCGGGCATCGGCATGCTCGCCGCGGCCTTCGCCAGGGGCGAACACTTCAGCACGGTCAAACTCACCCCCTCTCACCTCGAACTCCTCTTGGAGGAGCTCGACCGGAGAGACGCCCTCCTCGACGTGGGAACCCTGGTGGTGGCGGGCGAGCCGTTCACCGCCGACCTCGCAACGACGGCTGCCGCGCGCTGCGCCCCGCACACCGTCGTCCTCAACGAATACGGGCCCACCGAGACGACCGTGGGAGCCACCCTCTATGAGGTGAGCCCGGGCATGCTTGCGACCAGTGGCACACTGCCCATCGGGCGGCCGATGGCGAACACCCAGCTGTATGTGATGGACGGGCACGGCAACCCGGCCCCCGTCGGATTCCCGGGCGAGCTGTGGATCGGCGGAGCGGGTGTCGCCCGCGGCTATCTCAACCGTCCGGAACTCACCGCCGAACGCTTTGTGCCCCACCCGTTCTCCGACGACCCGGATGCCCGCGTCTACCGCACAGGCGACCTCGTCCGATGGCTCCCGGACGGGAACATCGACTTCCTCGGGCGGATGGACCACCAACTGAAGATCCGCGGATTCCGGGTCGAGCTCGGCGAGATCGACGCCGCCGTTCTCGCGCACCCGGAGGTGACCCAAGCGGTCACCGTGGTGCGTGAGGACCAGCCGGGCGACAAACGCCTGGTCTCGTACATCGTCTGCGACGGGCCGAGCGCCGTCTCACGGCAGGGGCGCGACGGAGCGGCCGACGCCGCGCCGGCAGCAGGTGGGCTCGCGCGGTACGCCAATGCCCCGGTCGCCGGCGGCGATGAGGCCGAGCTCCGCCGGGCGCTGCGCAGGCACGTCGCCGAGCGGCTCCCCGAGCACATGGTGCCCAACGCGTTCGTGGTCCTGGAGCGGCTGCCGCTGTCCGCCAACGGCAAGGTGGACCGGCAGGCCCTCCCCAAGCCCAGCGGCCTGCGCGCCGAGTTCGACGGGCGGTACGTGGCGCCGCGCACACCCACGGAGGAACGACTCGCCCAGATCTGGGCCGACATCCTGGCCGTGGACCGAGTGGGCATCCACGACGACTTCTTCGACCTCGGCGGGCACTCGCTGCTGGTGATGCGTGTGGTCAACCGCATCACGAGCGACCTGCGCCTGGACCTTACCGTCGGAGACCTGTTCGCCTGCCCCTCCGTCGCCGCCCTTGCCGAGCGCGCGGAGGAACTCCCGGACTCCGTGGCCGCCGCCCCGAAGCCGCGCGGCCGCAAGGACCGGGACGCTCCCCTGTCGTTCGGACAGCAGCGCCTGTGGTTCCTGCACCGGCTCACGCCCGACAGCGGACAGCTCCTGACCCACCGGGTCGTGCGGCTGCGCGGCGTCGTGGACGCCCCCGCACTCGACGCCGCCTTCACCGGGCTCCTCGGACGCCACGAGGTGCTGCGCACCAGGATCGTGCGGGGTGACGACGGCGAGCCGCGCCAACACGTCGTCCCGGCGGTCGAGTTCAGGGTCGAGCGGCGGGACGCGGCCGGGCGCGACGAGGCGCTCCTGCTGGCACGGGAGGAGGCCCGCAGGCCGCTGGATCCCGAGGACGGCCCGCTGCTGCGCGCGGTCCTGGTGCGCGAGGCGGCCGACACGCACCTCCTCCTGGTGGTCCTGCACCACATCGTCTCCGACGACTGGTCGGCTTCTGTCCTCGCCGAGGAGGTGGGGGAGCTCTATGCGGCGGCCGTTGAGGACCGCGCCCCTGCGCTGCCCGAACTTCCTGTTCAGTACGCGGACTTCGCCGCCTGGGAGCGCGACCGGCTCCGCAGCGACCTCCTGGAACGTCAACTGGCCTACTGGCGCGAGCGGTTGGTGGGTCTCGAACCCCTGGAGCTGCCCACCGACCGTCAGCGGCCGCCGCAGCGCACGGGCGCCGGCGCGAGCGTGGGGTTCGCCGTCCCCGCCGAGGTGTCCGAAGGGCTGCGGCGGCTGGCGCGCCGTACGGGCGTCACCCCCTTCATGGCGTTCCTCGCGGTGTTCCAGCTCCACCTCGCCAAGTACTGCGGGCAGGACGACGTGGCCGTCGGGGTGCCCGCGGCGGGCCGCAACCGGGCTGAGACCGAAGGCCTGATCGGCTTCTTCGTGAACACCCTGGTGATCCGTGCGGACCTGTCGGGCGACCCCACGTTCGAAGAGTTCCTCGGCCGGGTCAGGGAGTCCGCGCACGGCGCCTACGCCCACCAGGACGTGCCCTTCGAGCGGCTCGTGGAGGACCTCGCGCCCGACCGCGACCTGAGCCGCACCCCGCTCTTCCAGGCGATGCTCACTCCGCAGAACCTCTCCGACGAGGTGTGGGACCTCCCCGGCCTGGAGAGCGAACCGCTCCGCACGGGCATGGACGGTGCCCAGTTCGACCTCACCCTTGTCCTCCAGGAATCCTCCGACACGTTTCAGGGGCTGCTCAGCTACAGCACCGACCTCTTCGAGCGGGCCACGGCTGAGCGGATGGCCCGGCACTTCCAGACCCTGCTGGCCAGGGCGGTCGACGCACCCGATGCCCGGATCGGCGCGCTCGACATGCTCAGCGCCGCCGACCGGCACCAGCTCCTCGAGGAGTGGAACGACACCGGCCACCCGCTGCCCGCCGACAGCGTGCCCGCCCTCTTCGAGAAACAGGCGGCCGCGACCCCGGACGCACCGGCCGTGCTCCACGAGGACACCGGGCTCAGCTACGGCGAACTCAACCGGCGTGCCAACAGGATCGCCCACCGCCTGATCTCCGCCGGCGCGGGACCGGGACAGGTGGTGGCGCTGGCCCTTCCCAAGTCCGTCGACCTGGTCGCGGCGCTCTTGGGCGTGGCCAAGACCGGCGCCGCCTACCTGCCGATCGACGTCCAGCACCCGGCCGACCGCATCGCGTACATGATCGAGGACACCCGGCCTACCTGCGCTCTCACGCACACCACCGTCCAGAGCGCGCTGCCCGCGGAGCCGCACCGGCTCGTCCTGGACGACCCGGACTGCGCGGCGGAGATCGACGCGTGCCCGGCCACCGATCCGCACGACGGCGACCGGCTCGGGCCCGTCACCCGGGACACACCCTTCTACGTTATGTACACCTCGGGCTCCACCGGGCGCCCCAAGGGCGTGGTGATGCCCGGCACGGGCCTGGTGAACCTCACGTCCTGGCTGCGCGCGGCCACCCCCGGCGAACCGCACGGCAGGGTCGCCCAGTTCGCGACGATCAGCTTCGACATCGCGCCCTACGAGATCCTCAGCGCCCTCCTGTACGGCAAGTGCCTGGTCGTCGCGCCGGAGAACGTCCGCATTGACCCGGTCGGCCTGGTGCGCTGGCTGGAGCGGCACGGCATCCACGAACTCAACGCCCCGAACCTCGTCCTGGAGCAGTTCTACAAGGCGGCCAACGCCACGGGCGCCGTCCTGCCGGAGCTGCGCGTCATCGCCCAGGGCGGCGACACGCACGTACTCGGCGACTCCGCCCGCGCCTTCCACACCCGCCACCCCTGGTGCACCCTGCACAACGGCTACGGGCCGACCGAGACGCACGGCGTCACCGACCACGCGCTGCCCGCAGACGTCTCGCGGTGGCCCGGCGTCGCCCCCATCGGCCGGCCCGTCGGCAACACGCGCCTGTACGTCCTCGACGCGCACCGCAGGCTCGTGCCGCCGGGCGCTGCGGGCGAGTTGTACGCGGCCGGGGTCGGTCTCGCCCACGGCTATCTGCGCCGCCCGGAGCTCACCGACGAGCGCTTCGTCCCCGACCCCTACGGCGCATCCGGCAGCCGCATGTACCGCACGGGCGACCTCGTGCGGTGGCTGCCCGACGGCACGCTCGACTTCCTCGGCCGCATCGACCAGCAGGTCAAGGTGCGCGGCATCCGCATCGAGCTCGGCGAGGTCGAGTCGACCCTCATGGAGCACGAGGACATGGCGTCCTGCGTGGTGCTCGCGTGGGAGAACGGGCCGGGTGACAAGCGCCTCGCCGCGTACTGCGTGCCGAGGGCCGGTCGCGACCTCGACGTGTCCGTGCTGCGGGCGTGGTGCGCGCGTAGCCTGCCTGAGTACATGGTGCCCAGCGGCTTCGTCCTCCTCGACCGGCTGCCCCTGACTGCGAACAAGAAGGTGGACCGCAAGTCCCTGCCCGCACCCGAGGGCGAACGGCCGGAGCTCGCGCAGGGCTACGTCGCCCCGCGCACCCCGGTCGAGGAACAGGTGGCCCGCGTCTGGGCCGACGTGCTGGGCGTGGAGCGGGTCGGGATCCACGACAACTTCTTCTCCCTCGGCGGCCATTCGCTCCTTGCGATGCGCGTCGTCAACGGCCTCGCGAACAAAGTGCAGATGGAGGTGCCGGTACGTGATCTCTTCGCTCATCCGACGGTCGCGGGCCTCGTCGAGCACCTGAGCGACCGGCCCGGGGACGCGGACCGCGTTCCGCTGCTCCCCAGGGCCGCCGGCGGTGAACTGCCCCTGTCCTTCGGGCAGCAGCGCCTGTGGTTCCTCGACCAGCTGCAGGCCGAGTCGGCCGAGTATCTGCTGCCGGTCGTCGTCCGTCTGCGCGGCACCGTGGACGACGCCGCGCTGCAGCGGGCCCTCACGCGGCTCGTCGAGCGGCACGAGGCGCTGCGGACGCGGTTCGTCACGGGCCCCGACGGCGACCCGCGGCAACTCGTGGACAAGCCTGCCGACTTATCCCTGACCCGGCTCGACGGCGGGGCGGAGCCGCTGGAGGTGGTGCGGCGCGAGGCGTTCCGGCCGATGGACCTCGCAGCGGGACCGCTGGTGCGGGCGGCCCTGGTGCGGGCCGCCGGGGACGAGCACCTGCTCCTGGTCGTGGTGCACCACATCGTCTCCGACGGCTGGTCGATGCGGCTTGTCGCGCAGGAGCTGCCGGAGCTGTACGCCGCCGAGCGCGCGGGCCGCCCCGCGGACCTCGCGGCGCTGCCGGTGCAGTACGCGGACTTCGCGCTCTGGCAGCGGGAGTGGCTGCGCGACGCCGCACTCGACGGCCAACTGGACTACTGGCGCGTGGCGTTGGCCGGCCTTGAGCCGCTGGAGCTGCCGACGGACCGGCCGCGGCCGCCGGTGCGCTCGGGGCGCGGGTCGAGCATCGAGTTCGAGGTGCCCGGCGCCGTGGCGGAAGGGCTGCGGGAGCTGGCGCGGCGCGAGGACTGCACGCTGTTCATGGTGCTGCTCGGCCTCTTCCAGGTGCTGCTCTCCTCGTACTCGGGCCAGTCCGACGTCGCGGTCGGCGTGCCGATCGCCGGACGGAACAGGTCGGAGACCGAGGGCCTGGTCGGGTTCTTCGTCAACAACCTTGTCCTGCGGGCCGACCTCGGCGACAACCCGACGGTCCGAGAGCTGCTGCGGCAGGTCAAGGGCCGTGCCCTGGACGCCTACGGCAATCAGGACATCCCCTTCGAGCGCCTCGTGGAAGAGCTGGCCCCCGAGCGGGACCTCTCGCGCACCCCGCTGTTCCAGGTGATGCTCGCCCCGCAGGACGGCGCCGACGAGCACTGGCGGTTCGAGGGACTGGACGCCGAGTGGCTGCCGCTCCGAGCAGCCACCTCTGCCCTGGACCTGATGATGTCGGTCCGTGAGGACGGCGACCGCATCGCGGCCCGTGTCGAGTACTCCACCGACCTCTTCGACCGCGCGACGGTCGAAAGGATGGCGGGGCACTTCGGGGTGCTTCTCGCGGCCGCGGTCGCGGGCCCCGACCGGAGGGTCGGCGAACTGGAGCTGCTGACCGGCGCCGCACGCGAGCGGCTCCTCGTCCAGTGGAACGACACGGCGGCCCCCTTCCCCGCGGATCTCGGCGTCCCCGAGCTCTTCGAGGAGCGTGTGCGCGAGCGCCCGGACGCGGTGGCGCTGACCCTCGGCGAACAGTCCCTCACATACGGGGAGTTGAACGCCGCGGCCAACCGGCTCGCCCGCCGCCTCAAGGGGCTGGGAGTGGGCCCGGACACGCTCGTCGCGGTCTGTCTGGAGCGCGGCCCCGACATGGTCGTCGGCCTGCTGGCTGTGCTCAAGGCCGGTGGCGCGTACGTCCCGCTGGACCCCGAATACCCCGTGGACCGCCTCATGTTCATGCTGGAGGACACCGCGGCCCCGGTCGTGGTGACCCAGGAGAGCCTGCGCGACCGGCTGCCCGAGAGCGGCGCCGCGGTCGTCAGCGTGGACGGTGCCGCGGACGCGGCGGCCGTGGCGCGGGAGAGCGCCGCGGACCTGCCGTCCGAAGCATCCGGCGACGACCTTGCGTACGTCATCTACACCTCGGGATCCACCGGCAGGCCCAAGGGCGTCGGGGTGCCCCGGAGCGCCCTCACCAACCTGCTGCTCGGGCTGCGCGACCGGCTGGACGTCTCGCCCGAGGACCGGCTGCTGTCCGTGACGACCATCATGTTCGACATCTCCAACCTGGAGCTGTACGTGCCGCTGGTCACGGGGGCCCGGGTGGTGCTGGCCGGCAGGGAACAGGCCCGCGACCCGCTGGCGCTCGCCGCGCTCCTGACCGAGCAGCGTGTCACCGTGATGCAGGCGACCCCGTCGGTCTGGCAGATGCTCGTCGATGTGCTGCCGGACGAGGCCGCGGGGCTGCACGTCCTGACCGGCGGCGAGGCGCTGCCCCTGGACCTCGCCGAGCGTCTGACCCGCAGGGCCCGACGGGTCACCAACCTCTACGGGCCGACGGAGACCACCATCTGGTCCCTGGCCGCCGAGGTGGCGCCCGGGGCACGCGCCGTCAGCATTGGCGAGCCCATCGCCAACACGGAGCTCTTCGTGATGGACCGGTTCGCCCGCCTGGCTCCGGTGGGTGTGCCGGGTGAGTTGTGGATCGGCGGGGCCGGCGTGGCCCGCGGCTATCTGAACCGCCCCGAGCTGACGGCGGAACGCTTTGTGCGGCACCCCTTCTCGAAGGACCCGCAGGCCCGTGTCTACCGCACCGGTGACCTCGTGCGGCGGCTGGCCGACGGCACTGTCGAGTATCTGGGGCGGATCGACCATCAGGTCAAGGTCCGGGGGCATCGCATCGAACTCGGTGAGGTCGAGTCCGCGCTCCTGCGGCACGATGCCGTCGATTCCGCGGTCGTCGTCGTGCGCGAGGACCCGCCGGGCGCGAAGCGGCTGGTGGCCTACTGCGTCACGGGACGCGGCACCGAACGGCCCGACGTGTCCGCGCTGCGGGCGTGGTGCGCGCGGAGCCTGCCCGAGTACATGGTGCCGAGCGCGTTCGTCTTCCTGGACCGGCTGCCGTTGACCGGCAACAAGAAGGTGGACCGCAAGGCCCTGCCCGCACCCGACGCCGAGCGCCCCGACCTGGGGGAGACGTACGTCGCCCCGCGCACACCGGCGGAGCGGGTGGTGGCCCGCGTCTGGAGCGATCTGCTCGGCGTGGACCGGGTCGGCGCCCACGACAACTTCTTCGGGCTCGGCGGCGACTCCATCCTCAGCATCCAGGTCATCGCCCGCGTCCGAAGGTTCGGCCTGTTCATCACCCCGCCGATGATGTTCAGCCACCCCACGGTCACGGAACTGGCGGAGCACGCGGCGCCCTGCAGCCAGACCTCCGAGCCCCCGGTGACAGGGGCGGTGACGGCGACCGCGCACCAGCGGGCGCTTCTGGACGACGCCTCGTACCACGGAGTCCAGGGCGCCACCGCCCGGCTGATCGCCACCCCGGAGCTCGACGCCGAAGCGCTGCGCCAGGCACTGGCCGTGGTGATCGACCACCACGAAGCGCTGCGCCTGCGCTCCGAACCGGGCGGCGACGCACGGAAGTTGTACGTCACCTCCGACGCGGACGCGCACCTGGACCACCATGACCTGACGGACCGGACGGAGGAGGCCGGTCGCACGGCGATGGAGGCCGCCTGCCGCACCCTGCGGGCGGGCCTCGACCCGGCCGAGGGCCCGCTGCTGCGCGGCGCCGTCTTCGACATCGGTGAACGCAGGGCCCGGCACCTCCTCCTTGTCGCCCATCGACTCGCGGTCGACGAGGAATCCTGGCCGATCCTGCTGGCCGATCTGGACATCGCGTACCAGGCCCTTGCGGCGGGCAAGGACGTCGTACTGCCCCTGAAGAGCACGCCGTTCACGGCCTGGGCGGCACGTGTCGCCGACGCGGGGGCGGAGCCCTCCGCCACGGCCCGGGTGCGGATCCACGCCGAGTGGGCCCCGAGCGCAACGCCCGCGCATGCCACGGAGGAGGAGCGGGGGACCCGGCTGACCGAAGTCGCCCTGGAGGCACTGGAGTCGGCGGTGCGCGACTGGCGGGAGGGGCCCGCACGGGTCGAGCTCGCCGTGAGCGGCCGTGAGCGGCCCTTCGACGGCATGGACCTCACCCGCACCGTCGGCTGCCTGCTGCGTCCGGCGGAAAGCCGGACCGAGGGACGTGCCGGTGGCGAGCGGACCGCTGTGGTGCTGACCGTCGCCCAGTCGGCCGCCCCGCCGCCCGCGGGTCTGGGCGAAGCAGTCCAACTACCCCTGAATGAAGGCGAATTCGCCGCCCCGGTCGGCGTGCGCGTCCACTCCCTGGACGTCACCGCCGTGCTCCAGGACGGGTCGCTGTCCTTCGAGCTCGCCTACGCGGCCGACACGTACACCGAGGGATCGATCGAAGCACTTGCCCAAAGCCTGCGGAGCCGCGTGACGGAACTGCTCGACGAGACCGCCGGCGCAGGCCGCAACACCGTCTCGGCCGACAGCTTCCCGCTCGCGGGACTCGATGAAGCAGGTCTGGCGTCAGTCCTTGAAAGGTTCTCAAAATGACCAACGTCGAAAACATCTACAAGCTGACGCCACTTCAGTCCGGGATGCTGTTCCACGTCCTGTACGACGCGTCGGACGCGAACCCCTATGTCGCCCAGTCCATCGACGAGTTCACCGGACCGCTGGACGTGACGCGGCTGCGGGAGGCTTGGCAGACGGTGGTCGACCGCCACTCGGCACTGCGCAGCGCGTTCGTGTGGGAGGGCCTGAACGAGCCGGTGCAGGTGGTGCAGCGCAAGGTCGAGCTGCCCTTCGAGGTCATCGACTGGCGGTCTCTGCCGGCCGGCGAACAGCGGAGTCGGCTCGACGACGTGCTCGGCGAGGACCGCGGCCGTGGCTTCGAACTGGGCTCCGCGCCGCTGCTGCGCCTGACGGTGGTCCGCCTCGCCGACGAGCGGGCGACGGTCCTGTGGACCTTCCACCACCTGCTGCTCGACGGCTGGAGCACGCAGATGGTGCAGAAGGAGGTGTTCACCCTCTACCGCGCCGCCACGGACGGCACCGCGGCCCGGCTCCCCGACCCCATCCCGTACGCGCGCTACATCGGCTGGCTCGACGAGCAGTCCCGGGACCGCGCCGAGCAGTTCTGGCGCCGCTATCTGGGCGGATTCGCCGAGCCGACGGCACTCGGCATCGGCGGGGCGACCGGCGCGAGCGGCTTCGGGGACGTCGACCTGGAGCTCGGCGCCCACCTTGCGGGCTGTCTCGGCGACTTCGCCCGCGCCCACCGGGTGACCGTCAACACGGTGGTGCAGGGCGCCTGGGCGCTGCTCCTCTCCCGCTACGGCGGCGGCGACGACGTCGTCTACGGATCCACCGTCTCCGGGCGACCCGCGGGGCTCGCCGACGCAGAATCGATCGTCGGCCTGTTCATCAACACGCTGCCGGTGCGTGCCCGGGTGCGGTCGGATCTTCCGGTGGTGGATTGGTTGCGTGAACTCCAGGTCGAGCATGTGGAGTTGAGGCAGTACGAGTACACGTCGCTGGTCGACGCGCAGGGGTGGAGCGCGGTTCCGAAGGGCGAGCGGCTCTTCCAGTCCATCCTCGTCTTCGAGAACTACCCGAAGATCCTCGGGGAATCGGACCTGCCGGAAAACCTCGCCGTGCAGCACCAGAAGGGCATCGCCCGCACGGGCTACCCCCTCACCGTCGCCGTCGGCCACACCGACGAGCACCTCCTCGCGGAAGTCACGTACGACAAGAGCCTGTTCCGGCACGAGGAGATCGAGCGTCTCGCCGGTCACTTCGGTGCGCTCCTTTCGTCCTTGGTGGTCGATCCGGCGGCCCTGGTGGGTGAGTTGGAGATGCTGGGTGCGGCGGAGTTACGTGCGCTGTGGGGGGACTGGGGCGGTGCGGAGGCGGGTGTCGCGGATGCGGCGACGTTGCACGGTCTGGTGGCGGAGCGGGCACGGGAGTGTCCGGGTGCGGTGGCCGTGGTCTTCGGCGAAGAGTCGCTTTCGTACGGTGAGTTGAACGCCCGGTCGAACCGGCTCGCACATCACCTCGAAGCGCGCGGGGTTGCTACCGGCACTCTGGTCGGGGTGTGCATGGAGCGCGGGATCGATCTGGTGGTCGGTCTGCTCGGCGTACTGAAGGCCGGTGGCGCATACGTGCCGCTGGATCCCGAATACCCTTCCGGGCGACTCGCGTTCATGGTCGAGGATATGGCGGCTCCGGTCGTGGTGACGCGGGCGGGGCTGCGGGAGCGGCTGCCCGAGAGCGGATTCACCGCCGTGTGCGTCGACGCCGAAAGCGAGGCCATCGGCCGCGAGTCGTCCGGCGACCTCGTGACGGATGTCGGGCCGGGTGATCTGGCGTATGTGATCTACACGTCGGGTTCGACGGGTGTGCCGAAGGGTGTGCTGGTCGAGCACCGCAGTGTGGTGAACCGGTTGCGGGGTACGGATGGGGACTTCGGGTTCGCTCCGGAGGATGTGTGGACGCTGTTCCACTCCTTCGCCTTCGACTTCTCGGTGTGGGAGATCTGGGGCGCGCTGACGTACGGCGGTCGCCTCGTGG
>NZ_JBEYFB010000059.1:0-35188 GCF_040634135.1 Streptomyces sp. NPDC007164 | reverse complement strand
CGTACGCGGGGCTGGACAGCATGGAGCCGAGCAGCGTGCCGGCGAGCAGGCCGGGGAGCAGGCTCCCGGGGCGGCCGTCGGTACCGGACCGGTGGCTCAGTGCCTGCGGAACGGGAAGCGGTACGAGTTCACGTAGCCGGCCGCCGGAGTCCCGACCCCCGTCACGTCGTCGTATCCCCTGACCGCCTTCAGCGAGGCGTCCTTGCCCAGGCCCCGCAGCGAGGTCAGCAGACCGTCCGCCGCGTCCACGCCATTGGCGTAGTCGACCCGGACCACCGCGAGATCCCGGTTCGGGCCCAGCGGGTGGTCGGTGACGTCGTGGTACGCCTTCGAGCCGTACCGGGCGTAGATCGCCGGGTTGGCGAAGCCGAGCGGACGTCCGTGCCCGGCCTGCTGCGCGAGCGCCTGGACACCCGCGATGACCGGCGCGGCCAGTGACGTACCGCCGATGCGGTACTCGTCGTAGCCGAGCGAGCCGTCGGGCAGCGTCTGGGTCTGGCCGACCAGGAAGCCGGTGTTCGGGTCCGCGACCGCCGCGATGTCCGGGGCCGTGCGCATCCGCTGCTTCCCGTTCGCCCGTGCGAGCGAGTCGGGCACGACGCCGCGCTGGTAGAACGGCTGCTTCACGGACGAGCTGGTGCCGCCGCCCGCACCGGAGGTGTACGCGCCCGGGAAGCCGTCCCAGCTCTTCCCGTCCTCGGCGAGGCTCGACTTGAGCGTGCCCCAGCCGGTCTCCCACTGGTACTTGTCGTGCTTGCCGACGGCCAGCGCGGTGCCGCCGACGGAGGTCACCCAGGCGGAGTTGGACGGTACGTCGATCTGCTTCGTACCCGTCGACGCGACGTTGTCGCCGTCGTCGCCGGAGGAGAAGTAGAAGCCGATGCCCTCGATCGCGCCCATCATGAAGACCTGGTCGTACGCGGCCGCGACGTCCGGTGTCTCGTTGGCCTCGACGTCGCCCCAGGAGTTGGAGACGATGTCGGCGAGCCGGTGGTCGACGACCTTGTTCAGCGAGTCCAGCAGATCGGCGTCGTAGCAGGAGGCGCCGCCCACGTACACGATGTCGGCGGCGGGCGCGACCGCGTGCACGGCCTCCACGTCGAGGGTCTCCTCGCCGTACCAGCCGGACGCGCCGCACTCCTCGGTCTTCGTGTAGTCGTCCGGCAGCACCTGCGTGAGCTGCCCGCGACGGTACGGGGCGTCGCCGTTGCGCTTGGCGTACTCGGCGGCGTCCTTCGCGATGGTCGGCGAGGCGTACGCGTCGGTGATCGCGACGGTGACGCCGTCGCCGGTCCAGCGTCCCGCACCGTAGGCGGCGCGCAGCTGCTTGCCGGTGTACCCCTTCACGGCGTACGGCGCCTTGGTCCCGTAGGCGCTGGGCAGCGACGACGGGGTCTTCGAGCCGTAGTACGTGGAGAAGGGGCCGGAGTTGCGGAACACCGCGTCCGGCGGCGGCAGCGCCTCGTCGTGGCTGGACTTGTGCGGCGCGTTGTCCAGGCCGGAGACCGCGAGCACGGCGTCGCTCAGGGCGGCGGGCACGGAGGCGGTGGAGGCCGGGGCACGGTAGGTGCGGCCGCCCTTGCGGTAGTTGCGCAGCTGGGTGCCGAACGCCTTCTCGGCGGCGGCGACCTCACCGGTGGCCGAGACGTAGTGCCGGTTGCTGCCGGTGACGGTCAGCCCGTTCGACCTCAGCCACTGGCCGACCTGGTCGATCTGCTGCTGGGTCGCCCCGAACCGGGCCTGTGCCCGGTCCGCGCTCAGGAACTTCCGGTACGAAGCGGACTGCGGGTCGGAGACGGCCGCGGCATAGGCGGCCAGCCCCTTCGCGTCCCGCCCGGCCAGATGGACCCGGACGCTGACCTTGCCGCTGTCCGACGTGGCTCCCAGGTCCGCCCCGGCGGTCGCCCAGGCGGGCTTGGTGCCCTGCAGCGCGTCCCGCCCGCCCGGCGCGGAGTCGGCGCTGGCGTTCGGTATCCCGAGGGCGAGCGCGCCGGCCAGCAGCGGCAGCGTCGCTGCCATGCTCAGCGCGGCGCGACTTCTCGCGCGGCTGGTTCTCATACAACCCCCTGCGATGTGGGTCTACGCGTGTGGATTACATGTGCCGGATGTTGTGCACATGTAATGCGCCACTCTGGCGAGGAACGCCTCATGTAAGGGGCATGTACTGACCAAGAATCGACCAAGTGAACCAATGCGCGGTGCAGTTCGCCGGGAATCCGGCGAACTGCACCCCCGCCCGGCTCTCAGGTGTTCGAGACCGAGTCCGCCGGACCGATGCCGAACGAGGGCGAACTGCTCACATACGTACAGCCGGTGTACCGGTACCCGGGCTGGATCTTCGAACCGTCCGCGTAGCTGCTGACGACCGTGCGGCTCGCACCGCCCCGGTGCTTGTACAGGAAGTGGTACTCACCCGCGGGCAGCCGCAGCGTCACCTTCGGATAGCTCTTCCCCCCGGCCTTGCACGCGGACAGGGAGGCTGAGATTCCGGAGTACGTCCGGCAGCTGCCGCACCCCTTGATGCTCGTCCGTCCCGTGACCGGCCCGGTGTAGAGGATCTCCACCCCGTCCGGGGCGTCGTTGCTGATGACCAGCTCCATCCGGGCCCCGCCGGGACTGCCGGACGGCGGCAGGTGCTTGCCGGCCGCCGCCCGGGTGCCGGCGATCTCGGCGGCGATGGCGACGTCCCGGGCCCGCGCACCGCGCCCGTCCTTCTTGTACGTGGCGGCGAACTGTGTCAGCGTCAGCCGGGCCTCGTCGAACCGCTTGTCCTTGAACTGCGCGATCCCGCAGGCGTATTCGCCGTCGCGGATGCCACCGTCGGCCCTCCCCGCCAGCGCCGAGACCGACTTGTCCGGCAGCGCGAGGGCCGTCGTACGGAGCCGGCGCAGCGTGTTCCGGGCGGTGCAGGGGTCGCTGCCGCGCACGGCCCGGTTCTGCTCCGAGATCTTCCGGGAGACCGCGGGCCCCACCTTCCCGGCCTGCGCCGAGTCCGGGAACGTACGCAGCAGCTCACCCAGTTCGTCGCCGTCCCGGCCGCCGGGCGCCTTGCCCAGCTTCGCGACCCCGCACTCGTACAGCGAGGTGGCGAGCGGCCCGTCGGGGTACCCGGCGAGATCCCCCAGCAGCTTCGGGTCGATCGACCGGGGCACGGTCCGCAGATGGGTCAGCGGTTCGACGGCCTCGCAGTGCTTCTGCTGCCGGTACGGCGCCGAGACCGCCTTGTAGTACGCGTCGAGCCGTGCCGGTACGAGCCTCCCGGCCCGCGACCCGGAATGGTCCTCGCCGAGCTCGCGGTAGACGGCGAGCGCCGCCCGGTAGTCGCCCCGCGCGGCGGCGAAGGGCTTGCCCGAGGCCGCCTCGACGCTCCGGTCGCCCCGGTCCAGCCGGTCGAGCAGCATCCGCTCCACCGCCTCGTCCTGCGCGGAGCCGTAGGCCACCACACCCCCGGCGGGCACCGCCAGCAGCACCAGACCGGCCCCCGCCGCCACCATCGGCCGCCACGACCCGCCGACCGCCCGACGCCGCGCGGCCCACGCCCCGTCCACGGCCGCCAGGACCAGCGCGACGAGATACCCGACGACCACCCCACCGGCGGCCCCGTCCGGATCGGCCGGCAGCACGGACCACAACAACGCGCCGGTCACGGCCCAGCACAGCACCGCCCGCATCCAGCACCGCATCAGCGCATAACCGAGCCCGAACCCGCTCAGATTGAGCAACGCCACGGCCACCGAGCGCAGCCCGCCCCCGGGCGGCGGCGGCCCGACTGCGGGCGGCCGTGTCGGCGGCGGAGGCGGAGGCGGGGCGAAACCGGGCGGCGGCGGAGCCGACCCGGCCCCGCCGGTATGACTCTGATCGTCCCAACTCACGTCGGCCCCCCAACGTTTGCGCAACCCGGGACTCGAATCGAACCCGGCCGGAACACCATCCACGACACCCCGAACAGTGTCAATCCGGGCGCACTCCCTGCAGGACGAGTGGCTTCGCGGGCGTCTACGGGATCGCTTGTGATGCCCACGTGGCCCTGCCGCCGACGCCGTCAGCCTGATTGACGACGGCGCACCACCTGGCCCGCTCCGTACGCCGTAACTGTGCTGTCAGCGCCTTTGGTTAGTCTGGCAATCATGGAAACGGAGCACAGTATCCAGCTCCCCGGTCCGGGGGATGCACAAGCCGCGGGTCCGGACGGCGGCCCCGCCCGGAGTGATGCGCGTGATGTCCAATGGGTCCTGCAACCGCGGGGTACTTCGAAAGTCAGGGGGCCTCAGCACTTCCAGCACTCAGTCCGGAAAGGCATCCTGCTCTCGTCTTATGAGCATGTACTGGGTGCCGATGGGGATGTGCTGCGACGCCTGTTCCCCAAAGGCGTGGCGAGACTCTGGGGATCCACACCTCCTGTTCGAGAGAAGTCCGAGAAGGTGACTGCGCTCCGGGAGCGACGGGTCGGTGATGAAGTGTTGTTCTATGCCAAGACGAGGTTCGTCGCCAAAGCCAGGATTCTCGGCCTCCTCCACAACCGGCCGCTGGCCAAAGAGATCTGGGGTGTGGACGAAAGGCAGAAGACCTGGGAACACGTGATGGCGTTGGGCGACGTGGTCGAGTTCGACGTGCCGGCGGAACCCATCCTCAAAGGGCTTTCGATCGCTGTTCCACTGCGTTCGCTGACACTTGTGCCTGCTGAAGGACGGCGTCGATTCCTGCACCTGACCACTTCTCCGTCGCACCCGGAGAGTACAGCCCCGGCTACAGGCACAGCAGGGGCTGAGAACCGGGCGGCACTGGGACGGGACGACCTTTTCCGTGCTCTCGCGTCCCTGAAGACCCACATCAAGGAGCGACGCCCGTCGCGGCACAAGCCGATCACGCTCCTTTGGGCCATCGGCCGTCTGTCACGAGGCGAGGACCGGATGGTGGACTGGGATACGTTCAGGGCCGAGGTCGCACCGTTGCTCAAGGAGTTCGGGCACCCGGATTCACGCGTCACCCCCGAGTACCCCTTCTGGCATTTGCGCAGCAGCGGGCTGTGGGGCGTCGAAGGGGTCGTGCCGCAGGGAGCTACTCCCACACCCTCCCAGCTGGCCTCGTCGCATGCCCGCGCCGGGCTTGAGAAGGACGCGGCAGCGATCCTCAGACGTTCGTTGTCCCGTGCCGAGGCGATCGGCCTGCTGTGTTCCACCCACTTCGCCGATACCGATCGGGATAGGTTGCTGGACAGAGTGGGGCTGGCCGGTTATACGAGCGCCAGCGGTGAATTCCCTACCGGGGGCAGCGGATCCGTGAAACGCCGTCCGGTCACTTCATCTCAGCCTGATCGTGATCAGCGTCTCGTCGAGCACATCAAGATGATGTACATGCACGAATGCCAGGTCTGCGGATCCCGGGTGGAGACCAGGTACAGTCACTACAGCGAGGCGGCACACATCAGAGGAATCGGGAAACCTCACAATGGTCCGGATGAGCTCTCCAACCTGCTGTGCCTCTGTCCCAATCATCATGTCGAATTCGACAGGCTCGCCATCTACATCGATGAGGACTGGTCGGTGAGGCGGAACTCCACCGGGGATGTCGTCTTTGAGCTCAGACGCCATGCTGATCACGTCATAGACGAGAACCACTTGCGCTACCACCGAGGGCTGTGCGGACGCGTCTGACCGGGACGGAGCCCTGCATACATCTCGACCAACGCTGCAGGGTCCGCCCTGGGCGCGTTCCCCAGCCAGGAGGGGGACGCGCCGGGACATCAGTGGATCGGTAGGCAGAGTTAGGGCCGGAGCGGCATCATTTTGTTCGGGCGGACGCAGAGCCGGACGACATCGTCGTGAACCTGCTGGGTTCGTGAAGTACTTCCGCCGCGCCATCGAGGTCGGCCAGACGTGCGGAAAGTGTCGCCTCGGCCAACCGCAGAGGCAGAGCTGCGCCGAACTTCAGGCCACGGAGAGCGCGAGGGTCCACTGAAGGAAGGCACAAGCGCCTTGTGGCATCGGACTTGGCCTGTTTCCATTCTTGAATCGTGATGTCTTCGCGGAGCCGGACGTACGTGTCTGTCGGGCGCTGCAGAGGATCGGCGGCTGAGCCGAGCGAAGCAGCCAGTGTCGCATTGGCCTTGTACCCGGCCCACGTCCACCACCGCACATTGGTGTCCCGTCCACCACGCACGAGAACCGAAGCATCCGGATGTACCAGCTCGGCTGCCTTTTCACGCACTTGCACTAGAGCGCTGTCGGCACGTCGGGTGAAAGTGACCGAAGGTGTTTCACCAAGGAGTACTTCCCTCGCAGCACGGGTCAATGCGTGGGACCCGGTACGGGACAGACCTGCTCCGCCCCATCGGGCTTTTCCTCCTCCATCCACCGGCTCGACGAAGCAACGGCGCCGCGACCAGTCGATGTAGGTCACCTGCCAACTGCGTCCGGCGAGGAGCAGCCGACGCGGTCCGGTGATCTTCTCGGTGAGCAGGGCCGGGTCCGTCGTACCGATTTCGTTGCGTCCTGACAGAACCGTGAACTCGGGGGCCGCGGTGAACACAGCTGTGAGCTCCATGAAGTGCCGGTAACCGAAACGCTGTTCGGCCTCGGGGCCGATGAACATCATTCCGCCGTCACGGTTCAAATAACCCTCCGTGATCAGGTGGCGTACGAGCGGCTCGGCGGACGGTCCGAACGGCCCGAGGCTGCCCCACCAGCCCTGCCACAGACGGTCCCCGACCCGGTGCTCCTGAAGGCAGAGCGCCAGGACCTGTTGAGCAACGATGTGCCGGGGCTCTGGCGGCGCGACGACCGGCTCGACCCACCCGCGCGACCAGAGCAGAAGAAGAGCGGCAGCCGACAACAGACCATCCTCATCGAGGGCCAGGAACAGACAGTTGCGCGTCGACCCTGGCCGCCGTCCAGTGCGCCCGAGCCGCTGGAGGAAGGAAGCCACAGTCCCCGGAGCGTCGATCTGGATGACACGGTCGAGATCGCCCACGTCGATGCCGAGTTCCAGAGTGCTTGTGGAGACGATCACGCAGTCGCGTGCGTCCGCGAAGGCTTCCTCGGCGCGTCGTCGCTCGTCCGCGGACAGCGACGCATGGGACAGGAACGTGGTCACGCCCTTCGCGCGCAGTGCCTCACCGAGCTCTTCGACCTGCTTGCGCGACTCGCAGAACGCCAGACGCTTCTCACCCCTGTGCAAGGCCGCGATCACGGTGGCCGCATTGGCCAGCGAACCGACGTAGTCGAGCTGGACGTCCCCCGATGGAGGTGATTGCTGTGTCGACGACACCTGGTTACGCAGATGGGGAGCGACAACTCGCGGGTTGCCCTTCCCCGATCCTCCCCGCGCCCCCCGCAACCAGGTGAGCAGCTGTTCCGGATTACCTACGGTTGCCGAGAGCCCCACCCGTTGTATGGACCGTCCTGCCACACGCTCCAGCCGCTCCAGTACGGCAAGCAGATGCCATCCCCTGTCATCTCCCGCAAAGGCGTGCACCTCGTCCACGACAATGGTGCGCAGCCCGGAGAAGAACGCCTTGTGATCGACATTTGTGCTGACCAGCATGGCCTCCAAAGACTCCGGAGTGGTCAGCAGAATGTCCGGGCGCTCCCGCAGGATGCGCTTGCGGCGGGTCTGCGGTACATCGCCGTGCCAAAGCGCTGCCGTGCGCCCGAGCCACGAGGTGTACGTCTCCAGCCGGGGCAGCAGGTTGTTCAGCAACGCCTTGAGGGGACAGACGTAGAGGACTGAGGTGCCGGTCCAGCCTTCCTGGGCCATGCGCGAGAGCAGCGGGAAGCTCGCCGCCTCGGTCTTCCCTCCAGCCGTGGGGGCCAGCAGCAATGCGTCCGAGCCGTCGACGAGCGGTGTGATCGCCTCCTCCTGGAGCGGGCGCAGCCCCCGCCATCCCAAGGTGTTCACGATGTGATGGACGATTCCCGGGTGCAGCAGATCCAATGGATCCGAGGCCGCGGTCATGGAAGATCCAGTTCGATCTCGTCCGGGCTGCCGGCCGCCGCGTTGCGTTCGACCTCGCTCATCTCCGCCGCGTTGACCGTCAGGGCATAGTGCTGACGCGGATCGAAGTCGTCGAACTGGTCGACACGGTCCAGAACGTCGCCGACAAGCTTTTTCAGGAACAGCCGCGGTGCGACACCCACCCGGCCGCCGAGCGCCCCGCCGACGGCCCTGGCCAGGTCGGCGATGTACGCGTTGTCCACAACAGTCCGGACACGCTCGGCATCGCGGACACCGTCCGTATAAAGGTCGCGGATGGTCATCCCCAGGCCCACCAACGAGTCCTGGGTGAATCCGGGCAGCCGGACTTGCACGGCCCGGGGATTGTCGAAACGTGGGTCGGTGGTGAAGTCGGTGGCGAGTCGCTGCGCCAGGGGCGCCAGGCGCTGGACCCCCTGCTGACCTTCGTAGAATGCCGGAGTGCCGGTGATCAGTAGGTACAGGCCGGGGAAGCGGCCGGAGTGCACCTCGTCGATGAGCTGACGCAGCGCGTTCAGCGCCTTGTCGCGCGCGTCGGAACGTACCCTCTGAAGGGTCTCCACCTCGTCGAGTACGACGAACAACCCCTTGTGCCCGGAGTCTCGCAGCACTGTCAGCAGGCCCTGAAGGAAACCGAAGGCACCGAAATGGTCGAGGTCGCCCCGCACTCCGGCGGCTCTGCGCGCCGAGGCAGCAACGTGTGGCTGGCCTCCCAGCCAGGCCATCACCGCTGAGGCGGTGACTTCGTCGCCGGAGGTAAGCGCGGTCCGGTAGCCGCGAAGGGCTGTCGCGAATGACGGGGCATGCCGGGATACATCGGTGAGGCGGGCCGCCATCAGCTGCTCGACGGCTTCTGCCAGGTCCTCCTCCGCCGTACCCGTGGCGAGCGAGTCCTCCTCCAATGCGTAGAACCACGCATCCACGACAGGGCGCAACGCGCTCGGGGGGAAGCCGGAGGTGGTCAGCCGCTCGGTGAGGCGGCGGTAGACCGTCTCCAGCTTGTGCAGTGGTGTCTCGGTCTCCGATACCTGAATCTCCGCGACGGCGAAGTTGCGCCGCTTGGCCCGCTCGCCGAGCCACCGGGTGAAGAAGGTCTTGCCGGACCCGTACTCGCCCCGCACCGCCTTGAACACGGAGGCACCCGATGCCACGGCGTCGAGCTCGGCGTCGAGCGCCGGCTCGAAGCGGCCCAGGCCGGTCGCGAGCAGATCGAGGCCGCTCTCAGGGACGGCGCCGCGCCGAAGGGCGTCGATCACATCTCGGCGCCGGGCGGCGCTGACGGGGCCGGTGCGTTCGGGTCTGTCGGTACTCACCTGCTCAGTCTCCCATCCAGGGAGAGTTCCGGAGGATCGGCCGGATCTTGCCCCTACGGACCTCGGTGTTCCGGCATTGATTGACACCTGGGCGGCTCGCCGGTCAAATGCTCAGTGCACAGTTCTGTTAAGAGTGGGGGAAGCAGCGGCGTGGCGCTCGATAATCCGAATCTGAAGGACGTACTCAAGGAAGTCGCATCCGGCGCCCTCCAATTGCCCGACTTCCAGCGGGAGTGGAAGTGGGACGACGAGCGCATCAGGGCACTCATCGCGACGGTGACGCTGAAATATCCGCTCGGTGTGGTCATGGCGCTGCACACCGGCGGTACCTCCCAGTTCAAGGCCCGGACGCTCAAGGGCGCCGAGCCCGCCGCCGATCGGACGCCCGACCTGTTGCTGCTCGACGGACAGCAACGGATGACCTCGCTCTTCCAGGCACTGCACCATGACAGTCCGGTCGCGACGGTGGATTCCCGCGGCAATGACCTGAAGTGCTGGTACTACGTCGACATCGCCAAGGCCGTGGGTGCGCCCGCCGACCGCGACGACGCGATTGTCTCGGTCCCTGAGGACCGCAAACTGAAGAGGGACTTTGCCCGCAGAGTCGTACTGGATCTGAGTACGGTCGAGGGTGAGTGCGCTGCCGGGTACTTCCCGCTCCGCTTCGTCTTCGACACCCGGCGGGTGAGTGAATGGCAGCAGGAGTTCGTGAAGGAGCACAGCAACTGGCCTCTGTGGGCGAAGTTCCAGGAGCAAGTTCTGAACAACATGCTGTCGTTCGACGTTCCGATGATCAAGCTTGCTGCGACCACGACAACCGATGCGGTGTGCGCGGTGTTCGAGCGAGTGAATACCGGCGGTGTGCCGCTGAACGTCTTCGAGCTGCTCACAGCCACGTACGCGGGGAATCAGGAACACGTCGCGGAGCACGGGGACTACTACCGGCTGCCTGACGAGTGGCAGCAGCTCAAGAAGGAACTGACGTCCGCGTACCCGGTCTTCGGCCGCCCGGAGGATGGTCCGGAGGACGGTCTCAGCAGTAGCGACTTCCTCCAGGCGGTCTCCCTGGTCCGTACCTGGGAGGCCAAGCGAGCGGGAGCGGGGACGTCCGTGTCCTGCAAGCGCCGGGATCTCCTCAACCTGCCGCTCGCCGACTTCCGGAGACTGGCACCTCGGGTGGCAGCCGCCTTCGCGTGGGTCGGCGGATTTCTGGAGCGCCAGTCCATTGTCCGGACCGGTGACCTGCCCTACCGCACGCAGCTGGTGCCGTTGGCCGCTGTGCGTGCACTCATCGGCACGGAGACGGACACGCCGGGCGCCGACGAGCAGATCAGCCAGTGGTACTGGTGCGGTGTGCTGGGCGAGATGTACGGCGGCTCACTGGAAACCCGTTTCACCAGAGATGTCGAACAGTTGATCGACTGGGTTCGCGGCGAAGACCAGGCGACCCCTGACACAGTCAGCGAAGCAGCGTTCCTCGACGACCGACTGGACACGCTGACAACCCGCAACAGTGCCGCCTACAAGGGGATCTACGCTCTCCTCATCAAGCAGGGGGCTGTGGACTGGTATTTCACCGACAGTCCTCTCTCTCCGGCACAACTGGTCGAGCATGCGGTCGACGTCCGCCTGCTCTTCCCCAAGGCCTGGATCGCCAAGAACGAGCCCACCTGGGCCAAGTACGCCACCTCGATCGTCAACAAGACCCCGCTCTCGCTTCGGGCCAGCAAGAGCATGTCCGGTCCGCCCGGTGCCTATCTCAAGACACTTTCACTCGAGTCGGGTATGCGTCCCGAATGGTTCGAGGATGTTGTCGCCACCCACCTCGTCGACGTGGATACCTTGAAGGAGGGCGACTTCATCCGCTTCTACGAGAACCGGGCGAAGCAGCTCCGTGATCTGGTCAGGTCTGCCATGGGCAAGCGCACCGTCTTCCGCGACGCGACGGAATGGGTGTGAGCGCGACGATGCCTCAGGATCCTTCCGCGGAAGAGCTCCTCGCGCTCAAGGGCAAGCGGATCCCCGTCCTTGAACTCATGGCTCTTTTCGGCACCCGCCTGCGTAACGATCTGACTGTCCCGCGCGTCGAACAGGCGCTCAAGGACGTCGGCCTCGCGACGCTGCCGTACTTCGCCAACTGCAACAACAGCGCCGACATCCACATAGTGCCGTGGCAGCAGACGGCTCCACCGGAGCCGGCCGAGGACGAGTCGGTCGACGAGGCCGAAGGGCTGCCTTCGGGCGGGCTGCCGGCGCGCCCTCTGCGTATCGGGGACATCCCCTCCGCAGTGGGTGGCCTGTTCTCCGTGACGCCGGATACGGCGCTGACGGAAGTCACGTACCTCATGCGGACGAAGAAGTACTCCCAGATTCCCGTGATCGAGGGCGGATCGACGTTGCATGGCGTCGTCACCTGGAGCTCCGTCGCAAAGGTGTACGAGACGACGTCCGCCGCTGTCCTGGTGGAGGCCATGGTCGACGACGCGCCGGTCGTCGATGTGCGCCACGACTTCTTCACGCTGCTGCCCCGAGTCAGCGACGACGACTATCTGCTGGTCCGGGCCAACAACGGCACGTTCTGCGGAATCGTGACGGCGGCTGACATCACTGACCGGTTCGGCACGACGGCCTGGCCCTTCTTCGTCGTGGGGGAGATCGAGTCCCGACTCCGTAGGTGTCTGAGTGCGAAGCTCGACGCGGACGCGATCCGTGCCGTTCAGGGGCCCTCGGCAGCAAAGAAGACAGGGCTGATCACCGACCTGATGTTCAACGGCTATGTGAAGCTGTTGGACGGTGATCAGCAGAACCCCGCACTCCGTGCTCTCTCGGACGAGAACTGGAAGGCGCTCGGCTGGCCCGGGGTCGACCGGGGGCAGTTCGTGCGTCAGCTCGACCGCGTGCGTGTAATCCGCAACAGCATTGCCCATTTCGACGCGGAACCGCTGACAGCGAAGCTGTCCGACGAACTCCGCGAGTTCGCCGGACTGCTCCGCCAGATCACCTGAGGCCGTCCACCGGGCCGGCCTGTCGTACGACGGACCGGCCCGGAATCCCTACCCCAACCCGAACTGTTCTCGCAGCAGTTCCTTGTCGAGCCGAAGTGTCCGGCCATCGGGCAGATTCTCCAGCACCTGGGCGCTGTCGTAGTTCAGCAGTTGCCGCAGTACGGCTCCGAAGCCGTCCGCTCCACTGGCACGTACCCCCGCACGCTGCGCGAGCGCGGTCACCGGCAGCGTGCCCCCGGCATCCAGCAGCGCGCGGACGGCCTTCTCCACCTGAGCCAGATTCGGTTTGCGGCCCAGCACCTGCACCTGCGTCTCGAAGAGCTCGGACGCGAACAGAGCCGTGACCAGGGCATCGTCAGGCAGTCTCAGCTCGGCCGAGATCATCGCACTGTCCGCCCGGGACTCCTCCGTAACCGGTGTCAGCACCACGTCGAAGAGCGATTCATGACTCCGGGCGAATACGGCATCGGCCTTTGCCCGCTTGGACGGCTTTTTCGGCGCGGCGACATCGGCTGCCGTGGGGCGCACGGGCTCGGTCGGCCGGGATGTGAGCGACCACCACGGCGGCTGCTGGCTGCCCAGCTCCCGCCAGCCGTGCGGCGGCTCGGCACCGAAGGGCAGAAAGGCCAGTACCGGAATGGTGAACTCGGCCAGAGCCGCCCCGCCGTGGTAGCCGGCCTTCTGAGCGGTGTATCGCGAGTCGGCGTCCCACAGGGCCACGATCTCGTCACCCGACTCCGGCGCGACGACGCGCGGTCCCGAGAGCGCGATCTCCGTTTCCTGGAGGACACCACCGGCGCTCCGGTGCCTGGCCGACCGTACGCCCGAGGCATCGACCCTCACACCGTGCCTGTCGATGACATGGCCGTGATCACTGACCAGGATCACCGCACGCCCCTGCCCGGCGGCGAGCCGGAGCAATTGCCTCAGGCGCCCTATCTCGCCGAGCTTCCAGGCGCCGTCCCCGAGCTTCTGTTCCTTGGCGAGACGGTCGTCGATGGTATTCAGCACCACCGCGACATGTGTACGGTCCCCGACCAGCGCGTCGTTCAGCTCCGGACCGACCGTGTCACCACTGCTCTCACCCCGCAGATCGTCCTTGTGGAACACCGCCACGCTCTCGCCGCCCCAGAACCGATGACTGGGGAAGAGCCGCTTCTCGTCGGCCTGTGTGCCCGTCATCAGCCGGGCGGCGAAGAGCGAGGTCCGTGAAACGGAGGTGACCGTGGGCAACGCCGCAGCCATACCGCGGCGTTGCGGGGAGTCCTTGGCTTTCGGTACTGGGTCGTACTCGACCCAGTGCTCACGCAGTTCCTCGCCCAGTTCGGCAGCGATCGCCGCGCTCATGCCGTCCAGGACGAGGAGCAGCACGCGCCGCCCTCCGGCCTTCACGACGGGCGCGACGACGGTGGGCAGGAAGGTCTCGACCGTGAGCATCGAACCAGGATCCGTGCCGTTCGCCGTCCAGGTGGCGAGTTTCGCGGCGAAGTCCCGGTCGATCTCGCGGCGCTCAGTACGTATCGAGGTGCACAGCGTGTCGTAGGCGGACCGCAAGGAGGCATCGGGATCGCCTCCCGCCTCGATGTGCTCCAGTGCTAGATCCACCCAGCCGGTCTCGGCGATATGACGTCCGACGCCGGACGCGACGTTTTCGCACTCCGCCACCGGCCCGGTAGCGAGCCACTGAGTGAGCCGCTGGGCCATTTTCGCCCGCGAGATCCGGGTCCGGGCATCCGGGTCCGTGGCCTGCCGGTGTTCATCGAGCGCGCTCACCGTCTGCGCTGTCGCCCCGGTGTCGCCCGAGGACAACGCTCGTCCGACATCACGGAACCTGGCTTCAAGTCCTTCTGTGAGAACGGGGCTCGACGTGGCCGCCCGTTCGGCGCCGAACTGCCGGACGAGGGAGGAGGCCCGGTCCAGTACGGCGCCGCTCTGTCGGCGCGCCGTTGCCGCAACCTCGTCCTGACCGGTTCGCCCGGTCAGCAGAAGACCGGAGACAAAGTTCTCGCAGCTCCGTCCGAAAGCAGCGGCGAGGGCGTCCAGCGCCTTGCCTCGTGCCGGTGGTTCTTCCCCGAACCAGCGCTCGGCCCGTCCCCTGGCCCGGTAGTCCTCCGCGTCCGCCGTCGCATCGGCATGCCCCCACAGAGCGGCGCAGACCAGACCGAATGCCACGGCGTCGGACCCGTGCTCCGCGCCGACGAGTGCGAGCAGGGCCTGTCCGGCAAGTCCGGTCTGGTCCTCCTCACCGAGGAAGCGCGTCAGCCCGTCCCGCTCGGCTGCGCGTAGGGACAGCAGGCGCTCCGGACCGCCCGGCGCCATGGACCACCGCAAGAGTGTCTGTACATCGAGTCCGTCACCGCTCGTGACCGTACCCGCGACCAGGCTCCCGAGGTCGGCTTCGGTGCCCCCGCCCGATCGTGCGGCGAACTCCGGGGAGGCAACACGCGGATCGCGGTCGGGGTCGTACCGGCCGATCCCCAGCCTGCGCAGGGTGAGGGCGGTGAGCGATTCACGCCGGGTCAGTATGCCGCCGGCCAGCTGTGGCCAACCGCCGGGCGGTGTGGCGTCGAGCAGCGATTCGGCGGCCCAGTTCTCCTTGTTGAGCCTGCTGTCGGTGTCCACCGCCCCGAACGCCTCGCGGACGACGTCCCAGGTATTGACGGCGTTCACGCGCTGCTTGTGCACCTTGGCCAGCAGGTCCGGCCCGAGCTCGGCCTCTTCGCGGTCGGTGAGCAGCACCAGCACCTCGGGGCCCGTGGCCGACCTGTCCTGGTGCCCCAGGATCAGTTCGTGCACGGCCAGCGGCGACGGTGCGCCCTTGACGACAGCCCGCCAGGGCTCGCCCCAGCTCAGTTCGGCAGGCCCGTCCCACACCGGTTCGGCTCTCAGTAGAACCACCCGGCGCTTCCCGGCCTGGAGACCGGACTGAGAGGCCAGATACTGCTTCACCGTGGCTTTGTTGAGCCGCACCGCGCTCATGGCAGCGGGCGTGGACCCGCTCGCGCTCGTCGCCGTACTCACTTCACACGCCTCATTCCACGACTCGCCAGCTGATCTCGATCGTCGCGTCGGGTTCCGCCGCCGACAGGCCCGCCAGTTCTGCCTGGAGTTCGGCGATCGCGCGCGCAGCAGTTGTCCGGCCACCGCCCGAACGCTTCGGCGCACGCTCAGTGGCCGGATGAGTGGTCGGCACCGGAGGCCGGCTGAACTCGGTGTTCAGATCGACATCGTTGGGCGTGCTGAGCGGGTTGTCCGTGGACGCAGTGGTCGGCGTGGGCCCCACCGGCGGGACGCTTTCCGTGTCACTCCGGTCGATGACGGCCACGATCGAGTCCCGCGCGTTCTGCAGCGCGTCCTCCAGCTTCGTGGTGCGCTGATCGGCCTGCGCGGCTCCACGCAGCTCTTCGAGCACCGCCCGGCCTTGCGCACCGTACTTCGGGGCGAGCTTGAACATGTCCCATGCCGCACCGACCAGCGCCGTGGTGACGGTTTCGGCCTGCTTGATCGAAGCCCCGTACCGCCCGGCCGACACCTCGCCGAGGTCGAAAGAGGCGAAAGCCGTGATGATCTGCTTGGCACTGGCCGAACCGCTCGCCGCGCCACGGTCCAGACCCACCAGTTCGTCGAGCAGATCGCGCGAGCGCCGGGCGATCGCGAGCCTGCCGGATTCGTCCGCCCCGTCGAGACCGAGTGTGACGGAGCGCCGTTCCAGCCCCTGCACAAGATCATCCGCGTGCCCTCGGTAGGCGTGCGCCTGGCGGCTGATCTGCCGGGCGAACTGGCCGACCATCCTGCCGCGGCGCAGCGTCGGCGGGCGTTCGCCGAAGATTTCCCAGAAACGCTGCCCTGCCTCCTCCCAGACCTCCTCCTCCGGAAGTGGCTGCGAGCGCAGCGCGTACTGCGGCTTGACGGCCGACGGCTCGGGCGCCGGGTCCAGCAGCGCCCCGCCCTGCACCCACACCCGGTCGTCCATCTCCGCGTAGGACGCGATGACCAGGTTGGCGAGGAAGGGGTCGAGCCCCATCGGCTCGGGCCGGTCCAGCCACTCGGTGAGCTGGACGACGCTCAGGTCACCCGGTCCGCCCTCGTTACGGGCCTGGAGCCCGAAGTGGTCCACCCAACGGCCCGACAGCCGGAAGTACGCCTCCTTCTGCTGACCGAGCCCGAGCGGAGCGGCGACGCGCTGCATCACGGCGCGGTCCTTCGCCGGGATCTCGGCCTGCCGGTCACCGGCTTCGGCGGCTGCCCTGATGTGTCCGAAGACGGTCCGGGCATCGGCCGGCCGGACGGCGGTACCGGTGTTCTGCGGGTCCAGTTCGGGATGGGCGGGGAACTGGTGCGTCAGCAGCTTGTCCGCGACGTGCCGGATCCCTGCGTGCAGGGTCATCCCGACGGATACCCGCAGTTCGGCAACGTTCGGCAGCGGCTCGAAGTGGTTCTCGAACGACACATCGACATCGGTCGGCTTCTTCTCCGCGCAGCCGTACGCCTGCTTGAACGCGGCCTTCACCGTCTTCTTGAGCGCTTCGCGCTGCCCTTCGAGAAGCGCCTTGGCACGGGCCCGGTTGTCGGCGTTGAGATGCCGGGCGTACAGGGTGTCGAAGCGCTGCTGGTCGGCCAGCGTGTAGTCGATGACGACCAGCCGCTGGAAGTCCTTGAACCGGGCGGCCGACAGATGCGTCGGAATCCAGGCGACGGTACGCGGATGGACGCCGGGCAGCGCGCGCAGATCGCGCATGCGGTTGGCGTCCTCGATGGGCCCGTACTCGCCCTCGTCGTAGGGCAGGTCGATGACCATCCGCCACAGCCCGTCCTGGCTGGGGGAGAAATCGTGGTCGGGCAGGTCGTCGGGGTCGGCGATATTGCCGAAGACGACTTCCACCGCACGGTTAGAGCCGCGCCAGACGAGCTGCAGCTCGTCCGCCACCAGTCGTTCCTGGAGCGGCAGCCCCAGCTCTTCGGCGAGCAGCCGTTTGGCGAGGGCGCGGCGGTTGGGCCGGCTGTTGTTGACGTCGGCGTTGGCGATCACGGAGTCGACGTCGACCCCGGCCAGTTCGAGCCGTACACCGGGGTTGGCACCGGTGCCGGTCGCCTTGATCTCGGCGAAGCGCGACGCCCATTCGTCGACCTTCGCCTTGATGACGCCGACCTCGGCGCCGGGAATCGGCGACAGTACGGAACCGTGGTTGAGCGCGCCGAGCCGCCGGATCGTGAGGTCCCGCAGCGCCGGCACACTCGGTGCCAGAGCGGACAGCAGCAGGGTGCACATGAGCCGGTCGTCACCGATGAAGCCCCTGCACCGGTTGGCCAGCTGCGGATCGGTCACCGAGCCGCGCCGGTGCCGGTAACGCTCGATGTCCTCCTCGGTGATTTCGTACGTGGCCAGGAGGTGCGGCCGCAGCTTGGCGCGGTACAGCTTGTCGGCGGCCTGGAACTCCACCTTCAGGCTGTCCACGAACGGCTTGTCGCCGCCGTCCGCGATCACCGGGTACAGATCGCCGAGCGGGATCAGATTCTCCAGCGTCGCGTCGTCCCGGTGATCGGCCAGCAACTGACCCATGAGCTTCAGACCCGTGCGGGAACGCTGGAGTGCGGAGGAGATGTGGACGAGCGTGTCCATGAACGCGGGCGTGAACGGATAGGTCAGCCGGAACGAGTCCTCATCCGCTCCCGTCGTCCCCTCGTCCGAGCCCAGCAGTACGTCCCACACCTGCGGCCCGACCCGCTTGACCTTGGCGAAGGCGGCGTCCAGCTTGGCGGCGGCTTCGGTGTCCTTCGGCTTGAGGAGACGGGCATGGGCGATCTGCGGAAGGTTGCGGTCCTCCAGCGTGATCGTGTCGAAGCGGCCGGAGGCGAGCCGGAGGCTGTCCTGGATGGCGGCCTCTGCGGCGCCGGAGATCTCCTCACCGACCAGTTCGCGCAGATCACGCTGGCGCGCGATGAACGACACGATCGGGACGGCCCGCCGGGAGTCGGCGCCCTCCACGAAGTTCGTGATCTTGTCCGCCTCGCGGGAGACGAACTTCTGGTCGTGGACCCGGTTGGCGAGCCACAGGATCAGCTCGTCCATGAAGAGGATCAGCCCGTGGTACCCGAGCGACTTCGCGTGCTCGGCGATCACCGCGAGACCGGCGTCCAGCGAGATGAAGCCGTGCTCGTCCTCGGCCGCGTTGCGGGCGAACCCGGGGAACCAGGTGGCACTCGCGTCATGCACCAGCTTGGCCCGCAGCTCGGCGGGCGTACTCGGATTGACCAGGTCCAGACTGACCTCGCCGCCGTCCAGCTCCTCGGCGGCGAGCGCCTTGGAAAGCAGCTCCGACGTCCAGGCGAACGGCTCGCCCCAGTCGTCGTCATCATCACCCACGGCGCCGGACCCGGCGTCCGCGTCCGCACCCGCGAGCCCCTCGATGAACTTCTCGTCCCCCATCCGCTGCCGGTGCGAGCGGATGTCCTCGAAGAGGGAGTCGGTCCGGTACACCTGCGGCGTCGGCGCGTTCTTGTGCAGCGCCTTGACATGACTGACGTACCCGCCGAGCACCCGCTGCTCCAGGGACTTCGCCCCGAGCATGTGGTACGGAACCAGCAGGAACCGCTTGCGCTCACCGCCCAGCCACTCGTGCTTGCCGAGTACGGGATCGAAGTCGGCGCGGGCCCGCGCAGCCTGATCCCCGCGCAGGAGGGCGTGCAGCACGGCCATGAAGTGCGACTTACCGGAACCGAACGAACCGTGCAGATACGCGGCCTTCGAGGTGTGACCGTCGAGCGCGGCCTTGATCAGACCGAGCGCCTCGTCGAAGTTCTCCAGCAGCCGCTCGGTGACGACGTAGTCCCGCAGCGCGAGGGTCGTGCCCTCCTCGCTGACCGCCTCGGCGAGCTTCAGGACGAAGTCGGAGGTGGAGATCGACGTCTTGATGTCGATGACGTCGCGGAGGAGCGGGGCTTGGGTCACATTCGGGGCCATAAGGTCTGCTGCTTCCGTTCCATTCCGTCTTTCCCTCGGACATGCATGGTACGAGGGACTGGGACGAAGCGACGCTCCGTGTGCCGTCTGTAGCCGGGGGGCGCTACCGCTCTCGCGTCATGGGTGCCTCACCGCCGTACAGAACAGGGGGCCGCCCGACCGGCTATGGCACTTACCACCCGCTATGGCATTTCAAATACTACAGTGGCGTCATGAGTGATGATTCCGACTTCCTGCCCGGCGACGGCCCCAGCAGTGGCATCTCGGTCACCCTGGCCGCCGGAACGTTGCAGGCGATCCGTGAACGCGTCGGCAAGAGAGGTGTGTCCGCCTATCTGGAGAAGGCTGCGCAGCGCCAGATCGAGCGTGACAGCTTGGACGAATTGATCGCGGACTTCGACAAGGCCAATGGGCCGGCCGACCGGGGGGCCGTGGACGCCAAGAGGGCCAGGCTCACCGGTCATGCATCCGATGCCGGGGCTGCCGCATGACCGGTGCGCTCGTCCTGGGCAGCGAGGGCCTGGCAAAGGCGGTGGGGCGTGACCGAGAGGTTCACGAGTGGCTGACGGCGGCCCGCGACGCCGACCTTCCGGTGGTGACCTCGGCCGCTGTCCTGGTCGAGGTCATTCACCCCAAGATCAATGACTCCGCACTGAAGTGGACGCTGTCCCGGCTGCGGGTGGAGCCGGTCACTCAGGCAGTGGCGCAGTCTGCCGCGACTCTGCTGCGCAGCGCGCGGCTGCACGGTCACAAGTACGCCATCGACGCGATGCTGTGCGCGACCGCTCTGGCTCTGCCGGGGCGGGTGACGATCCTGACCTCCGACGTGGAGGACATCGAGATGCTCACGGCCCCGTACTCCCGGGTCCTGGCCGAGAAGGTGTGAGGGGCGGGGATTCCCTTCACTGCAGCGGGCGCCTTCCGGCCGGCGCCGGACTCAGCTCGGCCGACTGCTGGCGAACGTCTGCCAGGCATCGGGGCTGAAGGTGACTACGGGGCCGGCGGGGCGCTTGCTGTCGCGGACGGGGACGAGGTGGGGGATACCGTCGGCGACTTCGAGGCACTCGTTATTGCCACCGCTGTACGTGCTGGCGCGCCACTTCACGCCCGAGAGGTTCGGCGTATTGCGGTGTGCGCTCTTCATGCTCTGTGCTCCTTGGCCCGGCGATGGATGACAGTGCGGGACTCCGTCGGGGAGAGCGCAGACGTGCGCGCGGCGTCGAAGAGGTCTTGGTATCGGGATACATCTGCCTCTCGCTCCAGCCACATGGAACCCGACGGGTTATCCGCCAGTACCACGTCGAGCGCCCCCTCCTCGGGAAATCCCAGCACTACGTACGGGCCGAACATACTCGCATGGGCTCCGCGGGAGAACGGCAGCACCTGGACGGTCACGTTGGGGTTCTCGGAACTGGCCAACATCTGCTCC
Source organism: Streptomyces sp. NPDC007164 (assembly GCF_040634135.1). NCBI lineage: Bacteria > Bacillati > Actinomycetota > Actinomycetes > Kitasatosporales > Streptomycetaceae > Streptomyces > Streptomyces sp. NPDC007164. The sequence continues at coordinate 14,509 of NZ_JBEYFB010000059.1, read as the reverse complement.
AGCTGGGCGTTCATGACCGCAGCGCCACCAACCTGCTGGAGGAGCACAGCCTCGGAAAGTACGGCCCACAGGTGCAACGGCTGTTCGTCCGCCAGGCGTTCTTGCCGGGCGAGGCGCACTTGGACGAACTTGTCGATCTCGTCCGCTGTCTCCCACTGCCGGGAGGCCACAGTTACGGCTCGAATGTACTCAGGTGTCTGGAGGAGACCGGGGATGAGCTGCGCCTGAAAGGTGCGGATCGAACCCGCCATCGCTTCCAGTGCGATGTAGTCCCGGTACGTGTCGGCGAGGACTGACCCGTACTGGTTCCACCACCCTTCCCTGCGCCTGCGGTTGGCCTTGCGGGCCAGCGTGCTCAGGCGATCGTGAATCTCCTGATCGGATACCTCGTACGCGTGCAGCATCGCTGTCAGGTCGGGCATCCGTACCGCGACTCGGCCGTTCTCGATGCGACTGATCTTGCCCTTGGTGCAGTCGAGCGCCTCTGCCGCGTAGGCGGTGGTCAGTCCGGCGGACTCCCGCAACCGGCGTAGTTCATCGCCGAGTTGGCGGCCAAGGACGGTTGACGGGGTGGCGGTGGTGCGCTTCGCAGGCATGAGAACACCTTTAGCAAAGTGACGGCTTGAAGGAGGCGAGGTTACTCGAAAGAGGGAAAAACGGCATGATGCCGGTCGGCAACGTTGCAGATTGGCACGTGGCTCATCCATTGTGCTGGGTACGGGGGTGGCGTCGCTCGACGCGAACTGCCTCTGTCTGTGGGGGATTCCGACCGGACGTCGACCTTCTTGGAGTTGCCATGGCTGCACTGAACGAAGTGACCTTCAGGCTCTCTCGCTGCCGCAGCAGCGTTCCCAGGGCTCGGGCAGTCCTGCGAGCCAAGCTCGGGGAGTGGCGGGCCGGACAAGCTGCCGCAGAAGACGGTGAGTTGGTGCTCTCGGAGCTGGTGACCAACGCGCTACGAGTACCGGTCCCTGGAGACTGGCTGGTGGGCGTGCGTATCGAGTGTCGGGGGAGGGGCGAACTCTTGCGGCTGGAGGTGAGTGACGCAGGACCGGGCCGACCCGAGTTCCAGCGACCGGGGGAGTTGGCCAAAGGTGGGCGCGGACTCCTGCTCGTTGAGGCTTTGACCCACCGCTGGGGTGTGGACGAACGTCGGGCAGGGATCGGCAAGACGGTATGGGCGGAGCTGCTGGCACCCGGTATCGACCCCGCGCCCGCAGAGGTGGAGATCGCGGCGGTAACCGTTCGGCCGGGTCAGTGCGTACGTGTCCGGGGTGCCTGGCACGCGGTGCGTTCGGTCCGGAGTGAGCGGTACGCATCGGGAGGGCTGGCAGTCATCATCGTCCTGGACGACGGTGGCCCGGCCTTGCGCCTGGACGCTGCTGAGCCGCTGGCCGTGCGGGTGGCAGAGCCTGCCGGGAGCCTGGTTCAACCCGTGACCAGCCCGGTGATCTCATCGTGAAGGCGCTATGGAAGAGGCTCTGCCGCCGCCACTCCCACCGCGTCGGACCGCGATTCCTGGGAACTCTCATGCAGATGGTCGGCGGCGATGCGGTCGTGATCAGCACGGCGGGCGAGCCGGTGGCGAGGGCGCTGCCCTCACGGCCGAAGGTGCGACGGCTGGGCCGGGGGTCGTTGCGGGGCCGTATCCGCATCCCCGCCAACTTCGACGATGCACCGGCCTCGATGGCTGAAGCGCTTGGGATGCGCTGATGCGTCTACTGCTCGATACGTGCGTGGTCCTGTGGTGGCTCGACGACTCGCCACAAGTGACCCCGTCGCTCAAAGAACTCCTTGACACCGAACCTGCTGTGTACGTCAGCGCGGTGTCGCCGTGGGAGATTACCGTCAAGCAGTTTCTCGGCAGGTTCGAAGGCCCCGGCGACCTGGCGGAGCAGGTGCGTGATCTCCAGTTCAGGAGCCTGCCCATCACGGCCGCGCACGGAGTACGGGCAGGACGGCTGCCGATAGTGCACACCGATCCCTTCGACCGGATACTCATCGCGCAGGCGCAGGCCGAAGAGATGGTGCTGGTCACCCGGAACCGCTGGATTCCGCAGTACGACGTGCAGGTCATGTCGGTCTGACCTGCACGCCGTCCATACGGATTCTGGGTCCCTCAGTTGCCTGCCGGGCGTCGGCCGCGACGGGATGCCGGGGCGGGGCGCCAGGCGCGCAGATCGTCGTCGGTCAGCCCATGCTCGCCCTGCTGGGCGGAACGGTATCCGGCGAAGAAGGCGGCGGGCGTACCGCTGTACAGCGGATCGAACTCGTTGTGCCACTGTCCGAGCCAGGGCTGGAGTTCGAGAAGGCCGGCGAGGAGCGGAACCAGTTCCTCGGAGGACAGCCCGTCATCGTTGGTGAAGTACGTGGTCAGGGCCTGGGCCTGCTCCCGGTGATCCCAACCTGCCCATCCGAACAGGTCGGGAACGCCGGAGATCGCGCCCGTCGCGTAGGAGATGAACCGCTCCTTCGGCACGTCCAACTTGCCGCGCGCCCGCCAGTAGGAGGGCTTGAGGAAGTCGGCCGAGGTGTACTTCGGCGGTACGGGGATGCTGTCCCGGATCTTCCGCTTGGCCGGCTCGTCCGGGGCTGCGTCCTCCTCACGCTGAAGCTCCCAGACGTGCTCCCAGTCGGCGCGCTTCTTCAGCCCGGAGGGCTTGTAGCGGAGGGCAGGGAGGAACGGCACATGCTCGTCCGAGAGGAGTTCGGCGACGACGGTCGCCAGCTCCTTGCGTGGCGCGTACAGCTCGGCGACGGACACGAAGTCCTCGTCGAGAGCGAGGGCGCTGGTGAGCTGGGTGCGACTGAGGAGAGTCGGCTGCCCGTCCTGGAACCAGAGATCGCGGTTCTCTATGCGGTCGAGCAACCAGGACTTGAGGGCCCGCTCCTGAAGCACGTCCCAACCCTCGGTGGCCCAACGGCGCTTGTACTCGGGCCGCTCGACCATGCCGATGGCGCGGGAGGACTCAATGACGTCGATGCGCTTCTGGACGACGGCCTTGTAGGCACCGGACCAGTGGTCGGGCATCTCGGTGATGGGCGTGGAGCCGTGCCGCTTGAACCACTCGCCGGATGCCTCGCCTTTCTCCACGCGCCGCGCAAGCACAATCTCGAACGCTCGCTCGCCGAGGGCGAGTTCAGGGACTTCAGATTTGGGTGCGCGCAGGTCTTCAGAGTGCAACTTGTAGAGGGAGTAGACCTGCCAGTCCAGCTCCTCTTGGAGAGTGATCATCTCGGCGCGGATGGAGTGCCATTTGGTACTTGCTTCGCGGAGGGCGATGACTGCGGGTGGCTGCGCTTCGATTGTGGCTACAGCCAAGGGGCTCGCAGCGGCCAACTCCTGAGCCAGAGCATCAAGCTTCGCTGCCAGAGTGGTGGGATAGGCGGATGGAATAGGGAAGTCTCCCATGGGGGTGCCATTGAACTGGAAGAAATCCTCAAATGGGAAGGTGCTCTGGCGGGCGCCCTTCGTGTCTACAGTGCTTCCCATGTTGTGGCTTGCCTGCTTAAGCCAGAAACAGGCAGTCGAACTATTGAGTAGCCCAATCAATCGAAGGTGTTCCTCCTCGTTCGCCCCTTCGCTGAGTTTAATCACAGGGGCAGAGCGATTGAAGACCTTCCCGCCGCGGTCTAGGGTGAAGTGATTGTGTGTAGCCACGAAAGCAAAGGTGATCGAGAGCGGGGTGCGGTATCTCTCGGTAACCCATCGGTACCAGACCCACCATGCCTTTCCGAGGGTATTCTGCGTTTGGCCGTTGAAGTCGATTGTAGAACGGAGATGGCTTCTCGTGGCCCACAGGAGCCTTGCCCACGGGGCTTCAGTATCGTAGGGGAGTGGCGTCAGGTCTTCAGCGTAGGGCGTGATGGCGCTCTCCACGCACTGGGCGCCCCAGTCCCTTACGACTTCGCCTATGACGAGTTTCCTGGCCAGCGTGCCAGTGATCCGCTGTCGGCGAAGCGCTTCAGGCGTGCTGATGAAAGCATCATCCTGGCCGGGAAAGCTGGCGAAGCCGATGTCCCGTGGCAGACGACTTCTAAGTTGTTGCTGGCTGTTTGCTTCGATCTTCTCGTTTAGCTCCAAGCCGCCGTCAGCAAGGATCCACGGCTGCTTTGCAAAGTACCGCCCACGTTCGAGGTCGTCCACGGACACCCATTGGCTAATGGAGCCGGGCTGATCAATCTGATTGACGATCGCGTTCCAGACGAAGCCGTCATCTCCTCCCTGTTCTGGTGCCGCAGGTTCTCCTTGAATGCTTCGCACAGTCCGGACCGTTGGTGTGCGCCTGCTGCCCGTCCTCCGGCGTCCCACAAGAATCACTGTCGGTGTTCCGTGTCCCGGAATATAAGCACCCGAGGTGTCGATCACTTCTTTTAGTTCAACTTTGTGTGCGAAATATTCCTCAATCAGCTTCGCACCAAATTCTCGCTTCATGAAAGAGCTCGCAGTGATCTGGCCAACCATTCCGTACCCGCGCCCGTCTGGTTCTCCCAGTTTGGCCAGCTGGAAGAACCGCTCGGCGAACGGAACGGACAGTGCGTACTTTCCCGAGCAGGAGTCGTACAGGCCCCGATACAGAGCATTCAGCTTCTTGTCCTTGACCGTGATATAAGGCGGGTTCCCCACCACCACGTCATACCGCCCGCGCTCCAGAATCCCCGGATAGTCATCCAGGTCCTCCGTCGCATAAGCGAAATCAACCAGCCGCTTCCCCGACTCCACGCTGATCAGCTCCAGCTCCTGCTGCCGGTCCTGAATCAGCGAATCGCCCACCGCCAAGTGGATCGGCCAGTCATACCGCCCCGCATCCGCCAGCGTCCGCACATTCGCCGCAGCCATAGCCGCCAGCAGCAACCGGAACCGCGCGATGGCCACCGCGAACGGGTTGATGTCCACGCCGTGCACCGAGTTCAGCGCGTCCCGCACCCGCTCATGCCGATCGCGTCCCGGCTGGCGTTCCGCCGACAGACGCACCAGGCGTCGGAACGCGCCCAGCACGAAGTGGCCCGAGCCGCACGTCGGGTCGATCATCTTCAGCTCGTTGAACCGGCCACCCATTTCCCGGACCACCGGGTCCATCGTCCGGTCGAGGATGAACTCCTCCACGAACTCCGGGGTCTGGAGCAGCGCGTACGTCTTCCGCGCCGCCTCCGACAGGTCCTGGTACAGGTCACCCAGGAACCGGGTGTCCCACCCCTCCGTACCGTCCTCGTTCAGCGCGTCCGTGAAGTCGTGGACCAGGAGCAGCGCTCCATCCTCGCCGCCCTCGCCCTCCTGGGCTTCCCGCCGCTCCCGCCAGAACTCCACCAGCGCCCGCGCCCCGTCATGAGACAACGGGATCTGGTACAGCGGATTGCGGTCCTGGCGGAACAGCAGCTTGCCCGCCTGGCCCGTGCCCAGCTCGTCGAAGGCGCGCAGCAGCCAGCCCCGGTACGTGGGGTCCTCGGTCTCCTCCACGTACTGGGCGTACCGTGCCTCCGCGAGGTCGCGGCGCTCCTGGTCCGGGCCCGTCAGGTACGGGTCCGGGATCAGGCGGTTGTCCTCGCAGAAGCGGACGAACACCGTGCCCAGCACCCACGCCACCGCGACCTGCGTGACGCGCTCGTCCAGCCATGCGTTCCACGTCGCTGCCGTGCGACCCAGGCCCCGCGCCTCGTCGTACTCCGACCGCAGCCGGCCCGCGACCCCCTCCGCAACCCGTACCGCGTCCGCGCGTTCCGCCGGGAGTTCGGCCAGCCGGTCCGACAGCCAGGTCTCCCACTTCGGGGCCTCGTCCGGCGGGGCAACTGCCTTGCACGTCTTCACGTACTCCGTGCGCAGCGGTTTGAGGACCTTCTCGCCCTCCGTGACCTGTTTGCCGAGGTCCACCTCGACCGCCTTGACCTGCTTGATCAGGTCTGTCTTCAACGCCGTGCGGTCGATCACTTCTGGTCTTCTCCCCTTGTCGCAGTCGGCGTAGCCGTAGTCGTCGGCAGAGCGATTCGCCTGCCCTGCAGTTTCAATTCGTCCGCCCGGTGGGCGTTCGACGCCCATGAGTCCGGCAGGACCACCCATTCACCCAGCCCCGCCTGATGCGGCACAGCCGTCGCACCCAGCCGCGGTGGGCGTGCCGGGTCGCTCTGCGGGCACAGCAGCCACAGGCCCCGCCCGCCGTTCCTCGCCAGCTCGGCCAGCCGTTCCAGGATGCCCATCGCGTCGTAGCGGGCGAGCACCCCGGCGTCCGTGAGCAGTACCGGCGCCTTGGGCCCCGGGACCGACAGCAGCTCGCCCACCCGGGGTTCCACCGCGCCCCATGCCGTGCGCGCGTACTCGGCGAACTTCATCGCGCCCCTCGAACCGGGCGGTGCCACATCCGCCCGCAGGATCGTCTCCCAGGTCGGCTTCGGACGGGCATCGACCAATTCATGTAGGGCGCCCAGGAACAGTTCAGTCACGGAGACCGTCCCCGCAGCGAACCGGTCGCTCTCCAGCTCCCTCACTGCCTGGTGTGCCAGACCTGTTCGTACCGTAAGGGCCCGGAATCCGTCCCGTCGGGCCGAGGACAGCAGACGTTCCTCAGCCGCGACCGCGCCCGCGAGCTGAGGGTCGTCGGAGTAGCGGCGCGCGGCGATCGTGCCGGTCGCCTGCCGCTTTCCGTCCGAGGACAGGAAGCTGGACGCGAAGTTCGTCCGCCGCGGCAGGTATCGCAACGTGCGGGGGCGCTCACGGGTGGACAGGACCAGGTCGAAGCCGGCCTCCTGCAACGCCTTGGTCAGTCGGCCGCCGGTCGGCAGCGCATGCCCTCCGCGCTCGTTCAACAGCTCCGGGAAGCGCGCCCGTACCCGCTCGTGCACATCGGCGCCGGTCAGGCCGGGCTGGTCGGCCTCCGCCACGCCGGGGATGATGCGGACCAGCCCAGCCTGGGTCAGCCGCAGAGCCCGTACCAGCGGAAGATTCCGCGGATATATCTCCAGCCGGGGTGTCGCAGCCGCGTTACGCGCCGCTGCCGCCGCGACCTCCACCAGGCGGCGCTCGTCCCACATCACGACCGCACTCGGCGCGGTGATCGCGCTCAGCTCAGCGAGAACCGTTGCCGCGGTCGGCAGCGTGTCCAGCTTGGCGAGCCGGTCCGCGACCCGGCCCAGCCGCTGCGCGTAGTCCAGCAGGCCGGGTGCGGACGGAGTCTGCGGTGCATCGTCCGCACCGACCTCCAGAGCCAGCAGCCCGGCACCCATGCCCTCGTCGGCCGCTTCCCGGTTCGGTGCGTGCTGGAACTCGGCTTCCTGCGGGACGAGTTGCTCGACCTCCACCACCGCACGGACCGCGGCCAGGGCCAGGGCCCGGCGCTGTTCACGCTCCTGGAGCTGGGTGCCGCGGCGCACCGCCAGGGCGTCCGCGATCTCCGCGGCCGACGCCAGCCGACCCATGGAACCCAGCAACTCCAGGATCTCGGCGCGCAGCGCCCGCACCGTCGGATGCTTCTTCCAGCGGGTGCGCTGCGTCTTCAGCATCTGAGGGATACGGCCCGCCGACAGACCCAGCGCATCCGCTACGTCCTTCTGCTTCGGCCAGACACCGACCTCGGTGGGCAACTCCCCGTGCTCATTGGGCAGGCGCAGCAGCAGCCGGACCATCTCGCACTCGTTGCGGTTCGCCCCGTCCTTCTTCAGTTCGGGTACGAAGACGGTGGCCAGGGTGTCCAGGCTGACGCTGCGCAGGGCCCGCTCCGGCAGCGAACCTCCGCCGTCGGCCTCCGCCACGGCCCCCGCGATCGCCGCCTCGGCTGCCGAAAGCTCGGCCTTCGCCTCCTTGCGGCCCTCGGGGGTGAGGGGAGCGGCCGGGCGCTCGGCGAGCCGTTGGCGCCATTCCTTGATCCGGCCCAGGACTTCCTTGCGCGTCTTCGCGCCGAGACCCGGAGCGTTCACGAGCTGCCGCTGGCTGTAGTCGAGCAGCTCCCCGACCGTGTTGACGCGCAGTCCGTAGACGAACGACTCCGCCGCCGGACTCAGACCCGAAGCCGATACCGGCGTCGGGCGGTCGGCCTGGGCGGCCTGCCGGTCGCGCTGCTGGGCGGCGGTTTCCTCCTCGGCATCCGCGATCGCGGCATCTGCCACCGGGGCCGCCGCTTCCACCTCGGCCGCGACCACGTGGCGTGAGCGGCGGGAGGAGGGCTTGGCCTCGTCCATCGCCAGGAAGATCTTCTTCCAGGCATCCCGCATCGGCTTGAGATCGCGGAAGCGCTGGGACGCGTCCCGGTGCAGGGCCTGGCGGAAGAAGGCGAGCAGCCCGTCCTTCACCGCCGGATCGAAGCCATCCACCGCGATCTTCGGGTACGGCTCCTGCTCCGGGTCGGTCTGACGCGCGGACACGCGGCCCTCGCCCCATACCGGCAGCTCGCGCGAAGCCATCTCATGGAGGGTGGCCGCCACGGCGTACCGCTCCGCATGCGCGTCGTACACCGAACGCTCCGTGAGCGTGCCGATGAACGGGTCCAGGTAGCCATCCGTGCCCGCGCCGGTCTCCTGCACCGGATACCCGGCGAGCGAGAAGTCGATCAGCACCAGCTCACGCGTGCGGTTCGGGCGGATACGGATCGCGATGTTGTCCGGCTTGATGTCGCGATGCCAGACCCCCTCCCCTTCTAGGAAGTCCACCGCGCCGAACAGGTAGTCCCCGTACGCCTCCAGCTGGTCCACGGACAGGCGGCCGAACTCGCGCAGCTGGCGGGCGACGGTTTCCTCGCGTCGTCGATTCCGCGTCGTGCCGGGCGCTGTGGGTTCGGTGTCGGCCGCGCGCTCGTCACCCACGTACTCCATGACCAGGACCGTGCGATTTCCGATGCGCTGGGGCGTCGGTTCGATCAGCCGGATGATGCGGGAGTCAGGGCGCAGTCGGCTCATGACCTCGGCCTCGCGGGTCAGCACGTCGTTCCTGCTGTCGGAGAGCGCCACCTTCAGTACCGCGAGCGACTTCGAGAAGCGGACTTCGGAGCCGGCGGCGAGATCCCGTACCAGGAACGCACGGCTCGTCGAGCCCGTACCCAGTCGGCGCCGTACCTCCCAGCGGCCCGCGAGCACATCGCCAGCGACTGCCTCCAGCGGGTCCTTCTCCGGGACGGCCACCGGCACGGGCTCGGCGGCGGGAGCCGGCTCGGTCAGCTCCTCCTCGACGACCTCCAGCATCTCCAGGAAGTCGTCCACCGACGACAGCCTGTCGGCGACGCTGTAGGCGGTGGCGGCCTGTACCAGCTCGTCGATGTACTCCGAAAGACCATCGACCACCGCGCTCGGCCGCAGTCCCTCGCCCGCTTCGAAACGGGCCAGCAGTTCGGCCTGACTGGCCGCGGGCGCCTTGCCGGTGGCCAGGAGGTAGGTGAGTACGCCGAGCCCGTACACATCCAGGGCGACCGGATCAGCCTTGAGCGCGGTCAGCTCAGGAGCGAGGTACGGGTCCGAGTCCTCGGCGATGTGCGCACCGGCCCGTGAGAACGATGTCGGCGCGAGTCGGTCCCCGACATTGCGGCCACTGTGTTCGGAACCGCGCTGAACGGCGACCTGCCAGTCGGAGATCTGCACATACGGGCTGAGCCAGCCCGCGTCCTCACTGTCCGAACCCGCCGCCCCGCCCCGGCCGCGCGGCAGCAGATGGATCGCACGCGCTGCCAGGGTCCGGTGATAGATACGCCTTCCGTGCGCCGAACGCACCGTCTCCGCCAGCTGACGCACCAGCGCCATCCGGCTGAGGATGTCCAGCTTCTCTCCGTACTGCGCCAGATACTCGTCCAGCCGCAGCGTCCTCGGGTCGTAGTCGAAGATCAACGCGGGGCCGGCGGAATGCCCCGACGGGTCGTACTGCTTGAGCTGCACCACACCCGGGTGCCGGAAGCGCCGCAGCACCGCGGCCTCACGGCGAGCCGCATGCTCCACCGAGGCCCGCAGCCCGGCGTCGGAACCGCGCTCCCGCAGATAGACCCGGATCCGGGCAGCCTCCGGCAGATCACTGTGCTGGGCCAGATAGTCCGCCCAGGTGGGACCGGAGTCGAATGACTTCCGGTGCAACAGATAGGGGCCGACCTTGTACTCGGCGTCACTGCGCGCGATGCCGACCCGGCCCAGCGCCGCCGCGATCCTCCGCGACCGCGGGCCATCGATCCGCCGCTGCTCGAAGTGCGGGGGCTCCTTCAAAGCCCTGACGAGCTGGGAAACGGTATGGACACCGTGCTGGTCATGGGCCGGGAGCCGGACCTTCAGCGAGGAGTCTGTGAAGCAGACCGCCTCCGAGACCCACACCCGCTCACCGTTCAGCTCGGGGTCCAGCAGCCCTGCCAGCTCCTTGGCCTTCTTGTTCGCCAGGTGCAGAGGGTTCCCGTGCGTGATCTGCCGCCCGCCGGGCTGGGGCTGGAGCCACGTTCCGTTGCGGGACTCCACGGAGCCGTGCCAGTCCTTCAGCTCGATCAGGAAGACACCGCCGGGAGCGACCACCAGCAGATCCACCTCCCGGACATGCCCGGTGTTCGCGGTGAACGTGAAGTTCGACCAGGCGCGCCACGGATCGTTGTCCGGAAGTTCCGTGCGGATGGCTTCAAGGCCACGACGCTCATGCGGGAACTCGGAATCCGTGACCGTTTCCCAGCGGCCTTCCCGCATACACCGTCCCCGCTCTGTTTCCGAACCCACTTGCACATATTCCGACGAACGTTCGATTCGCACGTCAAAAGTCCACCCAGATCGTATCGGCTGAGGGTGACGGCAGGGAATCGACCAAGATCATTTATCGGCGGGTGGCAGGCGCCCCTTGATGTTTCCCCTGCTGGCGGCCGTGAGCTTGTGGGAGAACTCATTGTCCTCGCGCATCCGTATCCGTAGAGTCCCGTGGCGTCTCGGAAGGAGAGGCGCGGCAGGGCCGAAAACTGATGCCCCGCATCCGGTCCTGGAGACCATGGCGGGACGGCGAGAAGGCGGGGGAGTGGAATGGCAGGGTCTGGGCGTCCGAAACCGGTGGATGAACTCCTGAGGGCCGCACACCTGGAGATCGCGGCGGAACTGCGCAGCGACGGGGGAAACAAGGCCAAGGCGTCCCTGAGTGAGGGGCGCAGACTGTCCGTATCCGGGGCGCAGCGCGAGTATGAATTCAGCTTCAAACGCTGGCCCGAGGCTCTGAACGGTCTGCCCCTGCTGGTGCGGCCCTCCCGATCGCAAGGCCCGTGGACACCGGCCGAGGTCACACGCCTTCCCGACAACAGAGTGCGTATCGTCACCGAGGCCGACCTGGGGCATGCGCCCCGCCAGGTACAGCTGCGCGCGGACGACTCCCAGACCTGGAAGGTGCTGGCGGAGCGCCTCACGTCTGTCGGTGAGGCGGATCACCCGGTACGCCCGACGAGTGCCGGTTGGATCACCGACCAGGGGAAACCGAAGGTGGCCCGGGAGACCAATCCGGGCCGCTGGGTTGCCGACTGGCCCTCTCTCCGTCTCAATCCACGGCAACGCCAAGCCGTGGAACAGGCCCTCGCCAGCGAGATCACCTTCCTCTGGGGCCCACCCGGGACAGGAAAGACGGATGTGGTCGCGCACATCGTGGAAGGGTGCAGCCGACAGGGGCTCAACGTGCTCTTCCTCGCGCCGACCAAGGTCGCTGTCGACCAGGCGCTGGAACGGATCTGCGATCTGCTCTCCGAGGAGCAGGGATTCGACACCGGTCTGGTGCAGCGGGCGGGCGACATCGACGTCGAGTCGCTCCGGGAGCGGTATGGCGCGTACGTGGACCCCGAGCAGGTGGCAGCCAGGCTCTCGGCCCACCTGCAGAGCAGGCTCACTCAGCTCACTTCCACCCTGACGACGGTGCGCGCGGGTGTCGCGCTCCACGAGCGGATGCGGAGCCTGCAGGAGGACCTGGCCACTGCGCGGAAGGCGTACGGTGCGGCGGGTGCTGCGCGGCAGAAGGCTGGTCAGGCATGGAGCGAAGCCCAAGATGTGGCGAACGCGCTGGGGCTGCGCATCAAGAGCATCGGCACGCCATCAGGTCTCTTCGCAGACAGAAAACAGGCCAAACTCGATGCGGCGCTCATCGATCTGCGGAAGGCCAATCAGGCGGTGGCTGAGGCCACTGAGGCCAAAGGCGCGGCAGGGACCGCACAGAACAAGGCTGAGCGGGACATTTCCCGCATAGGAGCGGATCTCGCCGACCAGGTCGAGAAGCTCAAAGGTGTAGCGCCGCTGCAGACCCTGACCAAAGAGGCTGACGCCCTGCAGCAACAGGTCAACGAAGCCGAGAAGGAACTGCGGCGTATCTCCGACGCCGTGAAAGCGAACTGCCGGGTGCTCGGCGCCACCGTCTCGAAAGCCGTCCAGTCCCGCCCCCTGCTTGAGCGCATCGATGTCGTGGTGATCGACGAGGCGGGCATGATCAATCTGCCGATGGCCTGGTACGTGGCCGGCCTGGCCGGCAAACGCGTCGTGGTGGCAGGCGACTTCCGGCAGCTGCCGGCCGTGAATAAGGCCGCCGATGACCGGGGCGCGAATGACGAGGACAAGGCACACGCACGCCGGTGGTCGGCTACGGACGCATTTCGTGCGGCGGGCCTGGTCACAGCTGCCGGGACCGTGCGTCAGGACCCGAGGCTCGTGGCTCTCAGCACCCAGTACCGCATGCGTGAGCCGATCTGCGACCTCGTCAACGCCGTGGCTTACCCGGACGCACCCTTGCGTACTGGCCGGGACAACGAGAGCCGTATCCCCTTCAGTCCGCTCGTCAACGCTCCCGTCATTCTGATCGACACGTCGGGGCACTGTGTCCCCGGTCCCAACCACAGGACGAACCCAGTCCATCAGGCCGCAGTCCATGAACTTGTGCGTGGCCTCCAGTACGACGAAGTGCTGCCGCCGAGGAAGTGGGAGAACGTTCTGCCGGGCGAGCGCGCGACCGACCGCCTGGCTGTGATCGCGCCGTACCGGGATCAGGTCAATGGCCTCAAGCGCACCTTGGTCGAGCGGCTCGGCGCCGACTACGAAGGCCTGGTGGACACCGTGCACCGGTTCCAGGGCAGCCAACGACCGGTCGTGATCCTCGACACCGTGGCCGGAGCCGGCGGCTACGCAGGCCATTTCTACCAAGGAACCGGCCTTGACTCCGAGACGTGCCGCTTGCTGAACGTCGCCCTGAGCCGGGCCCAGGATCACCTTGTCGTCATTGCGGACGTGGCGTTCCTCCGTAAGAAGCTGCCTCCGCGCAGTGAGGCACGGACGATGCTCGACCACCTGGAGTCGAGTGCCCAGTCCATCTCCGTCGACCAGCTCATCCCCATCAGAAGTGCCGCGGAGCTTGCGGCGCTGCCGGACGAGGAGCTGACCCGGCCTGCCTTCTTCCCCGCTGACCAGGTCGATCGTGCGGTGCGCTGGGACATCGAGCGCGCCAGGAAGCGCATCGACATCTATACGTTCCTGCTGGCGGTCCCCCGAGTGAATAAATGGCTGCCACTCCTGGCAGAGAAGGCAGCCGCCGGTGTCAGCGTCGTGATCCACACTCGTTCTCCCGAGGAGCAGCGGGAGGAGGCCGTGGTGGCGCGGCACCGCGGGCTGGTGGATCAGCTCAAGTCGGCAGGTTGCACGGTCGAGTACCGCGAGCGCATGCACGAGAAGGTGTTCATCGTGGACGACACCGTCCTCTGGCACGGCTCGCTGAACCTGCTGGGAAATCTGGGACCCACCGACCTCATGATGAGGTTGGAGGATGCGGAATCGTGTGTGCAGGCGCGACGCGTCATGGACCAGGCGCGCAGAGCGAGCCCTGTGTACCGGGGGACGGGCGGCACGCGCCCGGGTCAGGGGTCGAGCGGTACGAAAAAGCGGAACCCTGATCCGTCCGAAGGAGTCAAGGTGGGGGCAGTGGTTTGGGGGCGGCTCTACTTGAACGTTTCCTACCAGGAGCGGGGCGAAGCCAAGCGACTGGTGAATGCCAGATTCGACGGTGACAACAGTCTCTGGTACATGGATCCGGAAAAGGTGATCCCGGAGGAGAGGCAGGGCTGGCTCCGCCCCAAACGCTGAACCCTGCTGCTCGCCGCGGCCGTCTCAGCCGTCCTGGCGGTTCTGCTTACGCCAGGCCTTGAGGGACCTCGCACTCGCCGTACCCAGCACATCGGCTGGATCGACGTACAGCACACGGGGGTTGTTGTTGTGCGGTCCGTAGCCGACAAACCCGCCCAGGAGTACGAACGTACCCGCGTTGCACGGCACACCACCGTGGAACCAGGTGTCCTGGCGGACTCCTGTCTCCTGCCAGATGATCCATGCCTTGTCACCTGCAGAGGCGCGCTGATAGATCGAGTGGACGAGCGCTATGCGCACACCTCGGTGCGCCTGCTGCGCAGCTGCAGCCCGAAGAGCAGCCCATTGCTGAGCCGCGGCGGCTCGACGGCTGGCGCCGAATGATCCTAAGCTTGTTCTTTTTCTTCCAGGCTCGAACGGTGTCCCGAACGAGGTCACTCACCTGGGCATTCGCCGGACATGAGGGCGGCCTTCGTCTGATCCT
>NZ_JBEYFB010000058.1:0-35947 GCF_040634135.1 Streptomyces sp. NPDC007164 | reverse complement strand
CCAGCGTGTTGTGGGCCTTGCTGCGTGACGGACGAGTCTTCACCTCCGCTCCGCCTGTCACGCAAGCGGCTTGACTTCATCATTGAGACTCCTGGGGCATGAACAGCTCTGACGGCCGTCAGGTTCCACCCTCGCCCTCAACGCGTGGTTACATCCAGTTGAACGCACAGACAGAACGCGGCGACGGGCGGAGGCGGAGGTCCGGCGCCCCCGCCCGTCGCGACTCGGCCCTGCCTGCCGTACGGGCGGGCCTCAGTCCTCCGGCACACCCGAGGCACCCAGCGCGGCCGCCGGATCGTCGTCCGCCGGACCCGCCGGGACCCAGCGCCCGCTCTCCTTGCGGTACGGCCACCAGCGCCCGTCCCGTCCGTACCGGAGCTGGACGCCGCCGTCCACCGCGGTCCAGCGATTGCCCACCGCCCGCAGCCGGGGCCGCTCGCCCTCCTCCCACGCCCCGGCGAGCCGTGCCCGCGCCCTGGCCAGGTGCTCCGGATCGGGAGTCCACTCCTCTTCGAGCACGGTCAGCGCGGCCACCCCGCCGTACCCCCAGGCCCGCACTGCCGCGTCGAGCTCCGCCCCTCGCCGCCCCGAACCGGCGGCCAGCCGCTTCGCGACCCAGGGCTCGGGCCGGGCCTCAGCGGCCAGCCGCACGGCATCCTGCTGTGGGGTCAGCGCGGCCGGCGCCGGCCGCTTCTCATGGCCGGGCAAGAGCGCTTCGGCCAGCATCCGGTGGGCGCGCGCCGCCCCGTCCGCCGCCAGCATCTCCAGTGCCGCCGGATCGACGCCTGCTTGCGGCTCGGTCTCCGTTTCCAGGGACGGTGCCGGGCCGGGCTCCGCGGGCAGCGGCGGAGGCTCGGGCAGCGGCGGCAGGATGTCCCGGGCCGCGAACGCCTCGTCCGCCCGTATGCCCCGGTCGTCGGCGCTCGCCGTCACGGCCTCGCAACCGTCGGCCGGACCGGACGGCGCGTGCCCCTCGGCGCGGGCCGCGATCCGGACCTGGAGCTCGTCCAGCAGCCGCCGCTCACCACGCCCCCGCATCAGCAGCAGCACGAACGGGTCCTGGTCCAGCAGCCGCGCCACCTGATAGCACAGCGCGGCGGTGTGCGGGCAGTGGTCCCACGCCTCGCAGGTGCACTCCGGATCCAGATCGCCGATCCCGGGCAGCAGCTCCACCCCGGCCGCCGCCGCGTCCTCCACCAGGTGCGGCGGCATCTCCCGGTCCAGCAGCGCCGCGATGTGCCCGGCCCGCTCGACGGCCATGCCGAGGAACCGTTCCCAGTCCGCCTCGCTCAACTCCTGGAGCAGCACGTCGCTGCGGTACGTGGACGAGTCCCCGTCCCGGACCACCGCGGTGATCCGGCCGGGCCGCACCGAGACCGCACCGACCCGGCCCTCGCGGGCGAACCTGCGCCCCTTCTTCAGTTGCCGGCCGTCCAGCGCCGTGTCCTCCAAGGCCTTCAGCCAGGCCTGGCCCCACCAGGACCGGGCGAAGCCGTGGCCGTGCGCGGGCGGCAGCGCGGCGAAGGTCCGCTCCTGGCCCGGGGCGGCGTCGCCCGTGCCGTCGCTCCCGTACTCGCCGCCGTCGTCACCGTAGTAGCGGTCGCCGTCGTGTCCGTCGCTCATCGTGTGCCCCCTCGCAGCTCCACCAGATCGGCCAGTTCCGCATCGGTCAGTTCGGTCAGCGCCGCCTCGCCGGAGCCGAGCACCGCGTCCGCGAGCCCCTGCTTGCGGACCAGCATGTCGGCGATCCGGTCCTCGATGGTGCCCTCGGCGATCAGCCGGTGCACCTGCACCGGCTGGGTCTGGCCGATCCGGTACGCGCGGTCGGTGGCCTGTGCCTCGACCGCCGGATTCCACCAGCGGTCGAAGTGCACGACATGACCGGCCCGGGTGAGGTTGAGGCCCGTACCGGCCGCCTTCAACGACAGCAGGAAGACCGGTGCCTCGCCTGCCTGGAAGCGGTTGACCATCGCCTCGCGTTGCGCGACGGGCGTGCCGCCGTGCAGGAACTGCGTACGCACCCCGCGCGCCGCCAGATGCTGTTCGAGCAACCGGGCCATCTGCACGTACTGAGTGAAGACGAGCACGCTCGCCTCCTCCGCAAGGATCGTATCGAGCAGCTCGTCCAGCAGCTCAACCTTCCCCGAACGGTCCGCGATCCGGGGCTCGTTCTCCTTCAGATACTGCGCCGGGTGGTTGCAGATCTGCTTCAGAGCCGTCAGCAGCTTGACGACGAGGCCGCGCCGGGCGAAGCCGTCGGCACCGGAGATCGCGTTCAGCGTCTCGCGCACCACCGCCTCGTACAGACCTGTCTGTTCCGCCGTCAGCGACACCGTGCGGTCCGTCTCGGTCTTCGGCGGCAGCTCCGGCGCGATACCCGGATCGGATTTGCGCCGTCGCAGCAGGAACGGCCGGACCAGCGCGGCGAGCCGCTCGGCGGCCGCCGGATCACCGCCCTCCGCGGTCCGCGCGTAGCGGGTGCGGAAGGTGCCGAGCCGGCCCAGCAGACCGGGCGTCGTCCAGTCGAGGATCGCCCACAGCTCGGAGAGGTTGTTCTCCACCGGAGTGCCGGTGAGCGCCACCCGGGCCCGTGCGCCGATCGTCCGCAGCTGCTTGGCCGTCGCCGAGTACGGGTTCTTCACGTGCTGCGCCTCGTCCGCGACCACCATGCCCCACCGGGCCTCCGCGAGCTTCGGCGCGTCGAGCCGCATGGTGCCGTATGTGGTGAGGACGAACTCGCCGTCCGCCAGGTCGGCGAGGCTGCGCGATGCGCCGTGGAAGCGGCGCACCGGAGTACCCGGCGCGAACTTCTCGATCTCCCGCTGCCAGTTGCCCATGAGCGACGTCGGGCAGACCACCAGCGTCGGACCGGCGGCCGAATCGATGCTCCGGCGGTGCAGATGCAGCGCGATCAGCGTGATGGTCTTGCCTAGCCCCATGTCGTCCGCGAGACAGCCCCCGAGCCCGAGCGAGGTCATGGTGTGCAGCCAGTTCAGACCGCGCAGCTGATAGTCGCGCAAGGTGGCGGCGAGGTCCTCGGGCGGTCCGACCGGCTGCTCGCCCTGCTGCCCGGCCGCCTCCGGATCGGCCAGCCTGCGGCGCAACTGCTCCAGCCAGCCGGTGGCCCGGACCTCGACCCGCTCCCCGTCGACCTCGGTGGAACCGGTGAGGACCGCGCCCAGCGCGTCGATCGGTGCGACCTTGCGGTCCCGGGTCCCACGGGCCCGCCGGGCCTCCTCCGGGTCGATCAGCACCCACTGGTCCCGCAGCCGTACCACCGGCCGGTTGGCCTCGGCCAGGCGGTCCAGTTCCGCGCGGCTCAGCTTCTGATCACCCAGCGCGAACCACCAGTCGAACGCCAGCAGGGCGTCGGCCGACAGGAGCGGCGGAGCCCCGGACCCGCCGCGTACGACGCCGTCGTGCTCCCCGTCCTCCTCGTCGTCGGGCGGCCCGATCACGGCGCGGGCGGTAAGCTTGCGGGCCAGTTCCTTGGGCCAGTGCACCTGGACCCCGCTCGCGGCCAGCGCCCGTCCGGCGGGGCCGAGGAGCTCGGCGAGCTCGTCGTCGTCCGGGTCCACCGAGTCGGGCACGGCGGCGGACAGCAGCGGGGTCAGCGGAGGCCAGGCACGGGCCGCCCGGCGCAGCGCGGGCAGGACGTCCATCCGGGCACGGGGACCGAAGGCCGCTGCGGTGCCCGCACCGCCCGCCCAGACCTCGGCCGCATCGGTGACCAGCGTCGGATCGCTGACACTGTGGATCTGCAGAACCACACGGAAGGAGGGCCCCGCGGATTGCCCGCCGTCCTCGTCCGGTGCCGTGAGCCCGGACACCTCCACCCGGAGCGAGAGCCGGACGCCCGCGTCGTGCCCGGCCGCGACATCGGTGGCCCAGGCCCGGTGGCCGGGCAGATACTGCGGCTCGTCGACGGTGAAGGCCGGGCCGCCGGCGGCCGACGAGGCGGCCGGAGTACGGGGCAGACCGTCCGCCACGGCGTCGAGGAACGCGCGCAGCAGCCGTTCGGGCTCGGGCAGCAGCACGGGCTCCGCGGACCCGTCGAGCGGAACCGCGTGGGCCAGGGGCGGCATCGAGGCGGCGAGCGTCCGGATCCGCGACTGGTCGTCCGCGGTCAGCGGACCGGCCCGCCAGGCGTCGTGGTCCGTGGCGGTGAGCCCCGGCAGCAGCAGCCCCCGGGCGGCGAGTTGGAGAGCGAGGAGAGCGGCCGCACCCCAGAAGGCGGCCGCGTCGGAGGCATGTGCCGCGAGCCGGGCACGCGTCAGCACCGGCAGCGCGTCGCGGACCGGGAGCAACCGTGCCGGTACGCCGTACACCCGTGCGTCGGCGCCGACGACGGCCAGCTCCTCCACGCAGCCGGGACCATCGGGCGGGCCGCTGCCGTCCGGATGCCAGAAGGCGATGCGGCCGGTGCGGGCGGGATCCCCGGGCAGGAAGACCACGGAGCAGGCGGAGAGTGCGGAGATCTCGGGGAGCGTTGCCGCAGGGAGTCTTTGCACAGTGATGCCGAATTCCTCAAATTTGACTAGTGGGGGTCGGGTCGCCGAGGGTACCCCGGCGATGCCCTCACCCGTGAGGGAAATCGAAGTGATCCAGAACACATTCCGACCCGTCGGGAAGTCCCGCTGCGCGCCGGCCGGGGGCCGAGCCGCACCCCCGGGTGTGGCCAGCACCCCCATCGAGGGCGGGGGTATACCCCCGGGCACCCCGGGTGGTGGCGCCATGGCTGCCGCATACCCGGTCCCCATACGTTTCTACAGGTCAGCGCAGCTTTCCAGAGACCGGAGACGTCATGCCCCAGGCCACAGCCACCGCAGCGGAAGGTACCCGTGACGGCGCGGGCGGTTCCGGAGCGGTCGGTGACGGAGCGGCGGGCGCGGCAGGTGCCGCCGACGCCGGGACGGGAACCGGTCCGGCACAGGGCAGCGACTTCGCGCCCCTGCTGCGGTCCGTGAAGGGGCAGGGCCTCCTGGAGCGGCGAACAGGGTGGTACGCCGCGGGCATCGCCGTCAATCTGATCGCCCTGGGCGCCGTGGTCACCGGCATGGTCCTTCTGGGCAATACCTGGTGGACCCTGCTCCTCGCACTGCCGCTGGCGGTCTTCTGGTCGCGCACCGCGTTCGTCGGACACGACGCCGGGCACGCCCAGATAACCGGCGACCGAGGGACGGGACGTGCCATCGGCCTCGTGCACGCCAACCTGCTGCTCGGGATGAACGAGGCATGGTGGAACGACAAACACGTACGCCACCACGCCAACCCCAACCACATCGACAAGGACCCGGACGTCGGGGTGGGCGCCCTCGTCTGGACACAGAAGCAGGCGGCCCAGCGTGAGGGCTTCGCCCGCTGGCTCACCCGCAACCAGGCCCGGCTCTTCTTCCCGATGCTGCTCCTGGAAGGCATCGCGCTCAAGATCTCCGGATTCCAGTACCTGCGGCGGCAGCCCGCCAGGGAACGAGCTCTCGCGGCACTGCTCCTGGTCGCCCACCTGGGCCTCTACGCGACACTGCTGCTCACCGTCCTGTCCCCGGGGAAGGCCGTCGTCTTCGCGCTCGTGCACCATGCGCTGTTCGGCCTCCATCTGGGCATGGCTTTCGCCCCGAACCACAAGGGCATGGAAATGCCGGACCCCGACGGCGAACGCTGGGGCCACCTCCAGCGCCAGGTCCTCACCTCGCGCAACGTACGCGGCGGCATCCTCACCGACTGGTTCCTCGGCGGGCTCAACTACCAGATCGAACACCATCTCTTCCCGAGCATGCCCCGACCGCACCTGCGCCTGGCACAGCCCATGGTGCGGGCCCACTGCAAGTCGCTGGGCATGCCGTACGCGGAGACCGGACTGATCGAGTCCTACCGGCAGGCGCTGCAGCACATGCACGAGGTCGGAGAACCATTGAGGTGAGTCATCGGGTGCCTGGAACCGATGGGCGGGCACATGCGTTCTCACAGCAGGAGCGGCTCCGGGCCGCGAAGGAGGCGTGGACGATGTCGAACAGCGCGAAGATTGCCATCGGGGGAGTGGTCGTAGCGGTCATCCTGATGCCGTTCATCGGTTTCTGGCTGTCGTTGCTGGTCCTGATCGGAGTTCCGGCCGTCGCGTATCTGATGCTGGACCCGGGTCAGCGGCGCAGGCTCCGCAGGATCACCCGCAAGGAAATAGGCCGCTGACGGGACTCAGGACGGCCGTACCGCGAGCGCGTCCAGAGCCTTCAGTAGCCCCGGCAGTTCGCTTCCGCGCCCGACCGGCAGCACCTCGCCGGGCTCCTC
Organism: Streptomyces sp. NPDC007164; assembly: GCF_040634135.1. Classification (NCBI taxonomy): domain Bacteria; kingdom Bacillati; phylum Actinomycetota; class Actinomycetes; order Kitasatosporales; family Streptomycetaceae; genus Streptomyces; species Streptomyces sp. NPDC007164. Next base: position 29,662 of record NZ_JBEYFB010000058.1, on the reverse strand, counting down.
GTCCAACAGGATGAACGCGATGTCGTCGGTCCGGGCGACCAGGGACCAGCCGGGCCCGTCGGCGCGCAGCATCCGGGCCTCGCCCGTGGCGAAGGAGGACCGGACACGGCCGGGCGGCGGCGGGGCATCGACGTAGGCGTGTGCCTGGGCCAGCGCCCGCCGTACGCCGGGGTGCACTCCGGAAGGCGAGTCCGTGCCCGGTTTCACGGCGGCATTGTCGGGCTGGTCGCCCCCGGCTCCGGTCTCGATGTCGGCCTCACCCTGAACCTCTACTTCAGGGTGAGGGTCGGGTGCATCGAGGTGGGGCTCGGGCTCGGGCACAGGTGCAGACCCGGGCCCGGATCCGGATCCGGGTTCAGGTCCGGATCCGGGTGTGGCCTCGCCTCCGGTGCTGTCCATGCGCGGCGGGTCGGCGAAGGCCGTCCCGTCGTCGATCTGCTCGCGCCATGCGGTCCACCGGTGCGCTATCTCGTCCGCGCCCATGCGCCGCTGGGCCGGCCCCCACGACTCCGTGTCGGGCGGTGTCAGCGGCGCCGGTTCGGTCCCCTCGGCCTCCGGGTCCGGCAGCGGATCGTGCGGCGCGGCCACGCCCGGAGCGGCGACCGCCACCGGGAGCGGCCAGCCGGGCAGCGCACAGACCACCGAACGGTCGTCGGGGGAGAGGTCGTAGTCCATGCCGCAGTCCCAGGCCGCGATCGCGACGGCGACCAGCGACACGTCCTCGACGACGACGGTCCACCGTGCGCCACTCCCGTCCTGGCCGAGGACCAGCCCGTACCCCTCGGCGTACGGTTCGAGCGCGAGCGCCGCACAAGCGGCCGGATAGTCGTCACCGAGGACGCTCGGGAACTGCGCCGGTGTCAGCAGCACCGCGGTCAGCACATACAGCGCGTCGTCGTCGGCGACCGTGTCGATCGGCGCAGCCACGGCACTCTCCTCGTCCGTCGTCGTTGTCCGTCGGCGCACCTTAACGAGTGAGTAACCCACTCGTCGAGGCCCTGACAAGTCCGGACGCCGGCTGTGTGCGAGGCCGGACGGCGCTCGTCATCCGGCGGGAGTCCACGCAGGGCGCGGGCCACTGACCACGGCGATTCGCCGCGCTCGCGGGCCGGCGCGATGACGGCCCGGCCGGTCGGCTCGCTGACGCCGGAGGAGAGCGCCTCGGCGACAGCCGGCCGCTCGCCCGGTGGCGAGAGCCTCGGGCCACACCGGGCCGCTCGCCCGGTCGATCCGTGCCCGATTCTCCTCCACGGATGCCGGGACGAAGGTGGCGGGCCTCCGCGAAGAGGTTGTGCGGTCCGTGCCGGTTCTCATCGGCGGGTGTTCCCGCCGAAGTAGAGTTGGACCTTCGGCCGACACGAGGGGGAATCACCGTGAAGCGGTACGACTGGTTGAAGGAGATTCAGCGTCTCGACCCGGAGCGCGACTTCCTTCGGATCTATCGGATCATGGCAACCCACGAGTTCCCCTGGGACATCACCCGGGCGCTCGAACTGGCCCTGTACCGAACCTATGCCGTGCCCAGCATCGGCCGACTCCTGGCACGGACCGCAGAGCTGACGGACCGTTCGCAGAAGCGCTACGACGACACCGCATTGCTCCTGGACACTGTCATGGAGCACGGCTTCGACAGCGACCCGGGGCGTACGGCACTGCGCCGGATCAACCAGATGCACCGCAGCTACGACATCAGCAACGACGACATGCGCTATGTGCTGTGCACCTTTGTCGTCACCCCGAAGCGCTGGCTCGACTCCTACGGCTGGCGCCGGCTCTCCGACCACGAACTGCGGGCGTGCGCCGCCTACTACCGGGTCCTGGGTGCGCACATGGGAATCAAGGAACTCCCGCAGACGTACGAGGACTTCGAGCGCGTCCTCGACACCTATGAGGCAGAGCACTTCGGCTGGGACGAAGGGGGACGCCGCGTCGCCGACGCCACCCTGGACCTGATGAGCTCCTGGTACCCGCGTCCGCTGGCCCCCGCCGCGCGGAAGGTTGCCCTCGCGCTGCTCGACGACCCCCTGCTGCGCGCATTCCGGTACGAACGCCCGAGTGCTGCGGCCCGCAACCTCACACATGGCGCACTGCGGCTCAGGGCGCGCGCGGTGCGGCTCCTGCCGCCGCGCTCCACCCCGCACTACGCCCGGCAGAACCCGGAGATCAAGGGCTACCCGGACGGCTACGAGGTCTCCGGGCTGGGGACGTTCCCCGTCCAGGGCGTCGGAGGCTGCCCGATCCCGCACGACCCGCGCTCCGGGACACCGGTGGAGTGAGCCCGACGACACGGGGCGGGGGCGTCAGGACGCCCGTACGGCGAGGGCGAGGAAGCGGTCGTCCTCATCGGTGTACGCATCGAGCCGCCAGCCCGAACGTGCCAGCAGCGGCCGGAGACTGGGCTCGGCCCGCAGATCACCGTCCGTGATCCGGCGGCCGTGACGCGCCGCGAGGGCCGCCCGTCCGACGGGATGGAAGAGCGCCAGCCGTCCGCCCGGTCGCACCACTCGTGCCAGCTCCGCCAGGTCCGGGCCGGGACGCGACAGGTGGGAGATCAGCCCGGCCGCGAACACCGCGTCCAATGATGCCGACCTCAGCGGCAGCCGCGCGACATCGGCGAGCAGCAGCGCCCCGTCCCGGTCCCGCCCCGCCCGTACCGCCGTCTCCAGCATTGCCGCTGTGAGGTCCACGCCCACGACTGTGCCCTGCGGTCCGACCGCCGCTCGCAGGGCGGGAAGCGCCCGCCCTGTGCCGCAGCCGGCGTCGAGCACCGTGTCCCCCGGGCGCAGCGAGAGGGAACCGGCAGCTGCCGCGTAGGCGGGTCCATCGTCCGGGAAGCGGGTGTCCCAGTCCGCCGCGCGCGCCGTGAAGAACTCCTGGATGTGTGCGTGGTCATCGGCCATGCGGACATGATCGCGTAGTTGCCGACGGAGCGAAGCGTCAGGAATCGGGGTCCCCGGCCCAGGGGACACCTGGACCACGCCACCTTCGGCCCGGGCCGGCCCGGGGCCCAGCGGCGCACAGTCCGACCTGATCGGACTCGTCGGCTTCGACGGACCACGCACCGGTCCGACGGGCCGCACGGGCCCCGCTCCCCGCTCCGACGGAGGGGAAGGAAGGGCCCGTGCCCGTGATTCGCGGGGTCCGTCCCGGTCAGACGTTGACGCCGTAGTCGGACGCGATTCCCGCCAGGCCGGAGGCGTAACCCTGGCCGACCGCACGGAACTTCCACTCCGCGCCGTGCCGGTACAGCTCGCCGAAGACCATGGCGGTCTCCGTCGACGCGTCCTCGCTGAGGTCGTAACGCGCCAGCTCGACGCCGTTCGCCCGGTTCACCACGCGGATGAACGCGTTGCGGACCTGGCCGAAGCTCTGCCCACGGCTCTGCGCGTCATGAATGGAGACCGGAAAGACGATCTTGGCCACATCCGCCGGGACGGTCGACAGGTCCACATTGATGGACTCGTCGTCGCCCTCGCCCTCACCGGTCAGGTTGTCACCGGTGTGCTGGACCGAACCGTCCGGGCTCGTGAGGTTGTTGTAGAAGACGAAGTGCAGATCGGAGAGGACCTTCCCCGCGTCCGAGCACAACAGCGCGCTCGCGTCCAGGTCGTGGTCCGCGCCCGTCGTCGTCCGTACGTCCCAGCCCAGGCCGACCGTCACTGCGGTCAGGCCGGGTGCCTCCTTCGACAAGGAGACGTTGCCGCCCTTGGCCAGGGTCACACCCATGAACATCCTCCATTGATCCAGTGGTCCAGCGATTCGGTGAACGGCGCTGTTTTCGCCGTCACCCGGTCAACGACGGCGTCGTGACCATGGTTCCCTTGCTTGCGCAAGCCTTGAAGTGAACGTCCGTGAGACGTGCCGTACGTTGGTGGGCCGGTGTCCTAAGCGGGTGGGTCGGTGCGGGGCGCCTGCCCATCGGTCTCCTTCATGGCCTTCGCCTCACTCTTCAGGATCCGCATGGATTTGCCCAGGGCTCGGGCTGTGTCCGGCAGCTTCTTCGAGCCGAACAGCACGATCACCACGATCGCCAGGATCAACAGGTGCCAGGGTTCGAGGCCGTTGCGCAACATGTGCGTCCCGCCCTTCCTTTCGGTGTTTTGGCCGGAGTTTCCGTTCGGCATTCGCGGACAGTGCTTCAAGCTGGCTGTAGGCAGGTCCGATGATCGGTTCGAGCATCAATACTTGCTACATTGCGCAACTGTACAACCATGGGGCGGCGGAGCGCGTCTTCCCTCATGGGAACCGGACGGACGGGGTGGCCGATGACGGGAAGTCGCAAAGCGGGAGCGGGCAGGGGAAGGGCCGGGCGCCTGCGCCGGACAGTCATGTTCGGGCTGTCGTTCCTCGTGCTGCTGGTCGCCGGAGTCGGCTGGGGCTACCTCAAACTCGGCGGCAGCATCGACACCTTCAGCGCGGACGGCATCTCCGACAACCGGCCGCCCGACTCCTCGGAGGGGCAGAACGTCCTGGTCATCGGATCCGACTCGCGTTCGGGCGACAACAGCAGGCTCGGCGGCGGCACGGGCGAGGTGGGACGCTCCGACACCGCGTTCCTCCTCCATGTCTACGGCGATCACAAGCACGCGGTCGCCGTGTCCATCCCGCGTGACGCGCTGGTCGACATCCCGGCCTGCAAGGGGCCCGACGGCAAGTGGACCGCCCCGCAGCACGCCGTCATGTTCAACGGGGCGTTCTCGGTGGGGGAGACGGCCGAGGGGAACCCGGCCTGCACCCAGAACACCGTCGAACACCTCACCGGCCTGCGCGTCGACCACACAGTCGTCGTCGACTTCGCCGGATTCTCGTCGCTGACATCGGCCGTCGGCGGCGTCCCGGTGTGCCTGCCCCAGGACATCTACCAGCGCGATCTCAGCCCGAAGCGGACCACCCGAGGGTCCAAGATCTTCACCAAGGGCCCCCAGACCGTCTCCGGTCAGCAGGCGCTCGACTACGTCCGGCTGCGGCACGGCATCGGCGACGGCTCGGACATAGGGCGTATCAAGCGGCAGCAGGCCTTTGTCGCCTCCCTCATCAAGAAGGTCAAGTCCCAGGGACTGAACCCCACCACGCTGCTGCCCCTGGCCAATGCGGCAACCGACGCGATGACCGTCGACCCCGGACTCGGATCGGCCGACCGGCTGCTGTCGTTCGCCATGTCGATGAAGAAGATCGACCTGCACAACACCAAGTTCGTGACCGTCCCCTGGCGATACGAGGGGGCACGCGTCGCCATCGTCGAACCCGACGCCGACGCGCTCTGGGCCGCGTTGAAGGCCGACCGTACGGTCGACGGCAAGGACGCCAGCGGCAAGGGGTCGGGCAAGACCTCGGACAAGGGCGACGGGAAGGACGGCCGCCCGGAGTCCCCCGCAGCGGACACCCCGGTCTCCGGCAGGGGAATCAGCGTCGCCGTCTACAACGGAACCACGGTCAGGGGGCTCGCAGCCCAGGCGGCCGAGCTCCTGCGCTCCCGGGACTTCACCGTCACCACCACGGCCACGGCGAGCAGCCAGGACCGGACCTCGACCGTCATCGAGTACGGGCCGGGCCTGAAGGACCAGGCGGCAACCACCGCGCGGCTCTTCGCGGGCGCACGGACGTCGGAGTCCGGCACCGCCGGAATCCAGGTGATCCTGGGCAGCGACTACGCACAGAACCCGACAGCCTCCGCCGGGGCGCCGACCCCCTCGACCGTTCCTTCCGCCGTCGCCGACGAGGCCCGGTCAGCCGACGACGACCCGTGCGCCGACCTCTCCTACGGCTGACCGGCCCTCAGCAGTGGGACGGCGGCACTCGGCGCGGCGTCCCGGCCGTCCGGAGCTGCAACACCGGGTGACGGGGAGCCGCGAAACCGTACGACTCGTACAGCGCGGCCCCGTCCTCGGTGGCGTTCAGATTGACAATTGTGACCCCGGCCTCCTCGCGGAACCAGCCGAGCAGGGCTTCGAGGCAGACCCGGGCGTGCCCCAGACGGCGCCGCCGGGGATCGGTGCTGACATTGGAGACGTGGCCCTTCAGGCCGCTGAGGTTCGCCGGGCCGGGGGCGTGCGCGTCACACGTCCCGACCGCGCTGGAGACGACGCCGAGCACGGGATCGTCGACCAGGAACGCGGCGAACTCACCGGGCCGGCGCAGCCGCTCGGCGAACCACCGCGCGGAGGCCGCCCGCCACGGCGCGTCGGGGCCGGCCGTCTCCACACCCATCCCGTCCAGCATCAGCCCGCGCAGACGGACCAACGCGGGCACGTCGTCGGGCGTGGCACGACGGGCACGCACAACCGGCTCGTCACCGGGACCCGTGACGGCCTCGCCGTGTGTCTCCGGGCCTTCGGCGGGTGACGGGATCACGACCGGCTCCACTTCCGCTCGTAGCGGGTCCGGGCCGCCCGCAGACCGTATGCGTAAAGGGCCAGCACCGTCGCCAGCAACAGGTAATAGAGCGGCGGCAGCGCGCTCATGCCCAGCAGCCCACCGAGCGGGGTGAGCGGCAGCAGCAGGCCGACCACGGCGAGACCGCACGTGGCCACCCGCAGCGGCCCGCCACCGCGACCGCCGGCGACTCCTCCGCCCGTACGGAGCAGCAGCATCACCAGGGCCTGGGTCAGCAGATTCTCGGTGAACCACCCGGAGTGGAAGGCATCCTGCCCCCCGGACGTCGCGGAACCGTGCAGGGCGACGGCCAGCACGGCGAACGTCGCCAGGTCGGCGGTGGCGTTCAGCAGACCGAATGCCGTGATGAAGCGGAGGAAGTCGCGCGGACGCAGCACCGTGGGCCACCGCAGCACCTCGGACGCGGGCCGGTCGAAGGCGAAGGCGAGCTGCGCCACGTCGAAGCACAGGTTCTGCACCAGGACCTGCGCCGGAAGCATCGGCAGGAACGGCAGCATCAGCCCCGCGGCGAGCATCGCGATGACATTGCCGAGGTTCGACGAGAGCGTGATGCGCAGATACGTGGCGATGTTCCCGCTGGAGTGCCGGCCCGCGGTGATCGCGTGATCGATGGCCGCGAGGTCCTTCTCGGCAAGAACGACGTCCGCGGTCTCCCTCGCCACGTCGACCGCGTTGCGCGGACAGATGCCGACGTCCGCCGCGTGCATCGCGGGCAGATCGTTGACCCCGTCACCGAGGAACCCGGTGGTCCGTCCGGCCGTGCGCAGCGCGGACACGATCCGTGCCTTGTGCTCCGGCGTGCAGCGGGCGAAGACCGTGACCCGGTCGGCGGCCCTGGCCAGCGCCTCGTCCGGCAGCGCGTCGATCCGGTCCGCGGACATGACCTCGCCCGGGTCGAGGCCGAGATCCCGGCAGGTACGGGCGACGGTGCCGGGGTCGTCGCCGGTGAGGACCTTGACGGCGATGCCCCGGTCCTTCAGCGCGTCGAGGGCGTCCGCCGCGCTCGGCGTGAGCGCGTCCCGCAGAGTGACGAAGCCGAGAAAGGTCAGCCCCCTCTCGTCGGCCGTGGTGTACGGGCGCGGCCGGGCCGGGCGCTCGGCGCGGGCCACGGCGAGCAGCCGCAGACCGTTCGTGGTCTCGCGGGCGGCCAGCTCGCCCAGCCGGGTCCGTTCGGCCTCGTCCAGCGCGCACCGTTCGAGCACCGCCTCGACGGATCCCTTGGTCACGAGCGTGTGCACACCGAGCTTCCCGGGGCGGCGGACCACCGCGGTGGCGAGGCGGCGCACCGGATCGAACGGCAGCGCGGCGACGCCGTCGTACGCGGACAGCGGCTCGTCCCGCTCCTCGGCCGCGTCCAGCACCGCCTCGTCGAGAGCGTCGGGGGCGGGCAGATCGGCGAGTTGCAGCGTCCACAGCGCGTTGACCGCGGCCCAGTGGAGCGCCTCGGGACCGGTCCGGCCCGACGCGTTCAGGGAGCTCTCCACGACCGGCCGGTCCTGGGTGAGGGTTCCGGTCTTGTCCACGCACAGCACATCGATCGCACCGAGGTCGTGCAGCGCGGGCAGCCGCTTGACGATCACCCCATGGTTCCCGGCCAGCAGCGAAGCGCCCCTGGCCAGCGCCGTCGTCACGATGACCGGCAGCATTTCCGGAGTCAGCCCGACAGCCACCGCGACGGCGAACGGCAGCGTCTCCAGACCCCGGCCCCGCAGTGCCGCGTTGGCCATCAGCACCAGGGGCGGGGTGAGCAGCATGAAGCGGATCAACGTCCAGGAGATCCCGTGCACCGAACGTTCGAAGGCACTGGCACCCCGGCGGCGCGCCGAACTGTCGTACGCGGCGGCGAACCTGGTCTCCGCACCCGTCGCCGTCACCACCGCCGTACCGCTGCCGGACGCCACACTGCTGCCCTGGAAACACAGCTCCGGCCGGGCGAACGGCTCTTCCTCGGCGCCGCTCCCGTCGCCGGAGGCGCGGAACCCCGGCGGAGTGTCCACGGGATACTTCGCGACCGGCACCGATTCACCGGTGAGCGCCGACTGATGAACGGTCAGGCCGCTGGCACGCAACAGCCGCACATCGGCGGGTACGAGATCACCCGGACCGAGCCGGATCACATCACCCGGCACCAGCTCCCCGACGGGCAGCTCACGGGCGTGCGGCGTGGCATCCGGCCCCGTGCGGCGCAGTACGGTCGCGGTGGTCGCCACCAGCTCCCGAAGCGCGGCCGTGGACCGGTCGGCCCGGTGTTCCTCCGCGGAACGCAGCAGGCAGCTGACGACCACGAGCACGAGTGTCACGCACGCCGTGCCCCATGAGGCCACCGCCGCCGAGACCAGGCCCAGACACAGCAGGACCGAGGTGAACGGATCGCGCAGACTGCGCAGGAAACGGCGGGGCCAGGAGACCGGACGCCAGGCCGGCAGCGTGTTCTCGCCGTACCGCGCCAGCCGTTCACCGGCCTGCTCCTCCAGCAGCCCCCTCGGTCCGCTGTCCAGCGAGCGCAGCACCTGGAGGGAGGTCGGTGCGGCAGCCTCGGTGTCGTGGGTGGCACCCCGCCCGGCTGTCGCGGCAGCCATCGGTACAGCGACGGCGGACGGGCCATCGGGGTCGTAGGTGCTGCCGGGACCTGCGGCGGCACTGCTCTCAGGCACCGAGCCCACGGAGGCGTGAGGACTGTGCGGGCGCGTGTCCGGCACGCTCCGCGAGCTGGCCGACCATCAGCCGGACGACGGTCACCACATCGGGATCGTCGACCAGGTACACCTGGCGGCGGCCCTCGCGCCGGGACCGTACGAGCCCCGCCAGCTTGAGCTTCGTCAGGTGCTGGCTCACCGAAGGAAGGGTGCCGCCCACCCGGTCCGCGAGTCCGGTCACATCGCTCTCACCCTGGGACAGGGCCCACACGATGTGCAGCCGCGCGGGCGTCGCCAGCAGGCCGAAGGCCGCTGCGGCCTCCGCCAGTACCTCCGCGGGCGGATCCTCGAAACCGCCGTCGGCAGCTCTCGACACTCTTGCTCTCCCTGTCCGCGTGGCTCGATTCCTCGCACCCGAAGCTTCAGTGTAGGCGCCGGAAAGAGGCGGTCCCTTGCGAGGACGAGCGGATTGCGGACCGATGATCACGGTGCCCGAGCCGCTCGGATGGGCTCCGACCTGCGCCTTCGACGTCCGGAGACGCACTGGTGAGAGAAGTGATCGATGCCTTCCGAGCACACTGCCAACACCTACGAGGAGACGGCAGGGGAGGCCGTGGAGAGTGACGTACTCGCGCTGAAGACATTGGTCGTCGGAGGCTTCGGCGTCGAAAAGACCACGCTGGTCGGAGTCGTCAGCGAGATCCGGCCACTGCGAACGGAGGAATTTCTCAGCGAGGCGGGGCAGTCGGTCGACGACACGGACGGGGTCGTTCGGAAGACCACCACAACCGTCGCCATGGACTTCGGACGGCACCATCAGGTCCGGGCCCTCGCTCCATCTGTTCGGCACACCGGGACAGGACCTCTTCTGGTTCCTGTGGGACGAACTCTCCCGGGGCGCGCTCGGCGCCGTCGTCCTCGCCGACACCCGTCGGCCGGAGGACCGCTTCCCGGCCGTCGACTACTTCGAACACCGCCGCGTCCCCTTCGTCGTCGCAGCCAACTGCTTCGCCGGCGCTCGCACATACGGAGAACGCGAGGTGTTCCGCGCGCTCGATCTCGACCGCGGCACCCCAGTCGTCCTGTGCGATGCGCGCGACCGGGACTCCGGCAGGGAGTTCTGACCCGCATGGTCGAGTACGCCGGCCGGATGCACACCGCCAGGCTCCTCGACCCGGTGAGCTGACCCTGCCGGATGTTCCGCCTGCGCCCGATATGGGGCCCGGACCAAGCCACATGACGAAGGAGTGCTTGCCCCCGAGTGACCAGTGCGCAAGGCTTACGGCAACGGGGCACGGGGAACGTATGAGCGGGGAGGAGCAGGGAATGGCGCTGGACAGGGGACTCGACTGGCTCCTTGACGACCTGACGAGCAGGGTCGAATACATACGGCACGCCCTGGTGCTGTCGAACGACGGACTGGTGACGGGTGCGAGTAGGGGGCTGGCCCGCGAGGACGCCGAGCATCTCGCCGCGGTCTCGTCCGGGCTGCACAGCCTGGCCCGTGGATCGGGTCGCCACTTCCGGGCCGGGAAGGCCCGGCAGACCATGGTGGAGTTCGACGAGGCACTGCTTTTCGTGACGGCGGCGGGGGACGGCAGCTGTCTGTGCGTGCTGAGCGAGGCCGAGGCCGACGTCGGCCAGGTCGCCTACGAGATGACGTTGCTGGTCAACAGGGTCGGTGAACATCTGGGTGTCGCCGTGCGGCAGTCGGCGGGCGAAGGGGCCGACCGCCTCTGATCCGGTGATCCGGCCGCGGAGTTATCCACAGGCCGGGCGGATGGATTCTCTTCCGGGCTACGGTGATCGCAGAGAGTGACCGAGCTTCGCGGGGGAGAGTGTCATGACTGTTGCTGAAGACGTGTGTACGGGGACCACCGGTGCGGCGGTGGTGGGTGCGCCCACGGCAAGCGCGATGGCGGTGGCCACGGCGGCGCAGGAACTCGGCTTGAAACGCGGCGAGTTCGCGATCGCCGTACACCTGGGGATGATCCGCCTGACGGTGCCGCGGGACGGTGGACGGCCGAGGGTCGGCCGCGACGAGATCGAGCGGCTCCGGTCGCAGGACGGGTTCCCGGAGGCGCTGAGGGAGCGGGTGCGCACGGTCGGGACGGCGGCGGGCGCTCGGCAGCTCGGGATCAGTCCGGACCGCTTCACCAAGCTCGCCCGCGCGGGATGCCTCACGCCCATCACCTTCTACCTCAACCGGTACCGCGCGATCGTCTGGCTCTATCTCGCCGACGAACTCACGGGGTTCGCCGCCCGGGAACCGCAGCTACTGACCGGCAGGACTCCGGGCTGGCTGCGCGACCGGCTGGAGGGAGGTGCCGACTGCCGGGCGGGCAACTGGCGTTCACGCCGGGTCGAACGACTGCTGAGCCTCACCGAGGATCCATGGGCCCGAGTGGCCGTGCTCGCGGACACGCTGGACCCGGTGCAGTTGGCGGAGGTGGTCGACGATCCGTACGAACGCGCGTACCTCGCCAGGCTCCGACCCGAGCCTTCCTTCGGGCCGACCGGTCCGGTATGGGCACGGGAGACCATGGCGCACCTGATGCGAGCCGATGAACCGGACGAGCTGTTGTGGCGGCGGGTGAACTTGATCATGGAGCTGGACAACGCCCGGGAGGTTCGGCCGGCACCGCGTCCGGGCAGGGATCGGCGTGCCTTCCAGTCTCCGGGAAGTGAGCGTGCGCCCGCCCCGGATTCTCGCGCCGATGCCGATGCCGATGCCGATGCCGGGTCCGGGGCCAGGCCCAGGTCAGAGTCCGGGTCCAGGTCCGGTCCGGAGTCCGCCCTCGTCCCCGGGGCTCCTCCTTCTGTCCCGCCGGGGCCCTGCCCGGGGCCCGGCCCGGTCCAGGCGCCGACGGGCGCAGTGGAACCAGTGGTTGGCCTGCTTGCCCGGATCGGTCTGCGCAGGCGCACAGTAAGGGAGGCGAAGCGCCGGCAATCCCCGCCGGGGCGTGTGCCGTTCGGTGGGTGATGGGGTGGGTGCCCCTGAACGCACCCCGAGGGGCAGCCGCCGGACGGAGGAAAAGAGCTCGCGGGAACAGAACGGCAGCGGCATTCTGTCTCCCATGCTGATCAGGGAAGCCACCACCGAGGACTGGCCCGCTATCTGGCCCTTCTTCCACGAAATCGTCGCCGCGGGCGAGACCTTCACCTACCCACTCGATCTCGGTGAAGAAGAGGCCCGCTCCTGGTGGCTCCTGGAGTCTCCCAACCGTACGGTCGTCGCGGTCGACGACGACGGGACGGTCCTCGGCACGGCCAAGATGAACACCAACCACATGGGCAATGGTTCGCACATCGCGAGTGCCAGTTACATGGTCGACCCCAAGCATTCGGGCCAGGGCGTCGGCCGGGCCCTGTGCGGGTACACCCTGGACTGGGCTCGCACGTCGGGCTTCCGGGCGATGCAGTTCAACGCGGTGGTGGAGACGAACGTCCACGCCGTCAAGCTCTACCGATCGCTCGGATTCGAGATCCTCGGAACGCTCCCGGAGGGATTCAACCACCCGGAAAAGGGCTTCGTCGGGCTGCACATCATGCACTGCCGCCTCTGACGACGGCGCCGCCTCTCACCCTCCCATCCGCAGCGAGCCCGTCACGTCCGAAACAGTGGTGATGTGCGGGCAGTTGTTGCCGCAGGTGCTTCGTGGGGCGGGTGCGTGGGGTGTCGGCGGGGGCAGTACTCTGCGCCCCACCGCCATTCAGGCGATGAAACACATGCGGAGGAAGAATCCATGACCATACCCAGGAGATCGTTGCGCGCCGCGGGAACGCTCGCAGCCGCCGCGGTCGTCGGCCTGACCGGCGCGGTGCTCACCGCCGGCCCGGCCGCAGCTCACACCCCCACCTGGGCCGTGACCTGCTCCGAGGTGAGCCTTGACCTGACCGCCTACAACAGCAAGGTCACCAACCAGGTGACCGTCACTGTCGACGGCAAGGACCTCCTGTCCACCGAGACCTTCGGCAGGGAGTTCCACAAGAAGCTGGAGCTGCCCAAGCACGACAAGGAGCTCACGGTCCACCTCGTCGTCAAGGCCGGCGACGGTGACAACTTCTCCCGCGACGAGACCAAGTCGGCACCCGTGTGCGAGGACGCCACCCCGCCGCCCGCGCCGTCCGAGGGCACCCCGTCGCGGGCACCCTCCACCGAGGCGCCGACCCCGAGTGCCAAGCCCAGCGAGGCGCCCTCGACGTCCGCGCCCGCCGTGGCCACCCCGAGCCCGAGCTCGCCCGACCTGGCCGAGACGGGTTCCTCGTCCGCCACCCCTGTCATCGCCGGAGCGGCCGTGGCCGTGCTGTTGGCCGGCGGCGGCGTCATGTGGTCCGTGCGCAAGCGTCGTACCGCACAGCACTGACGGATGAGCCGGTGGTCCTGACGCACACTCTGCCGGGACCACCGGTCGTGGCCGCGCCGCCGCACGCCCGGCGCGTGGGGCGGCGCGCCCTTCGAAACACCGTCACACCTGCTGCGCGGCCGGCCGGACAGTGACGACGGGCGGCACCGAGGGCCCGATCTCGCACCAGACCGCCTTGCCCTCGCCGCGAGGCTCGATGCCCCAGCGAGTGGCGACGGCATCCAGGAGCAGCAGCCCCCGGCCCGATGTCGCGGTTTCGCCCGGACTGCGTCGCCTCGGCCAGGCGCTGGAGCGGTCCTGGACGGAGAGCCGGACCCGCCGGACCGGCTCCGGCAGCACCTCCAGTGTGAGGACCGCGCCGCCCTCCGTGTGCAGCAGGACGTTCACCAGCAGTTCGCCGGTCACCAGCTCGGCGTCGTCGGCGAGTTCGGCCATCTCCCAGTCGGTCAGGGCCTGTCGCACGATGTTCCGGGCGTCGGACAGGCCCTCCGGGTCCGCCTGGTGGACGTACTGGTGCAGTCGCGGGGCCCTTGGCGACCCGGGGTCCGGGCTGCGCCGAAGGACCAGCAGAGCCACATCGTCCCCCGAACCCCAACGCTCCCAGAGCCGGTCCGAGAGATGGTCGGCCAGCGCCTGGGCGCTCGCCGGCCCCGCGCTCACCTCATTGATCAACGCCTGCAACCCCGTGTCGATGTCGGCACCAGGCTCTTCCACCAGCCCATCGGTGTAGAGAACCAGCGTCTCGCCCGGAACCAGGTCGAGCCGGGTCTCCGGGAACTCCTCGTCCTCGAAGTCGGTCGAGATGCCCAGCGGCAGACCGCCCCGCACCTGGGGGCTGCCGACCCGCCCGTCCATGTGCCGGATCAGCGGGCCGAAATGCCCGGCCCGGACCACGCGCACCGTGCCCGACGCGAGATCGACCTGGGCGTACGTACAGGTCGCGAAGCGGTCCGTGTCCAGTTCGGCGAGGAAGCGCGAGGCCCGGGCCAGCACCGTCGAGGGAGGGTGCCCCTCGCCGGCGTACGCGCGCAGCGCGATGCGCAACTGGCCCATGATGGCGGCGGCGTGCGTGTCGTGCCCCTGTACGTCACCGACCACGATCCCGAACCGGTCCTTGGGCAACGCGATCACGTCGTACCAGTCACCGCCGACCTGCCGTCCGCTCCAGGCGGCGTGGTAGCGCACGGCGATCTCGCCGCCCTCGATCTCCTGGATCCGCCGCGGCAGCATCGCGGACTGGAGCCCGGTGGCGAATTCGCGTTCCTCGTCGAAGAGCTTCGCGCGCTGGAGGGACTGCGCCACGATGGCGGCCAGCCCCAGACACAGGTTGCGCTCGTCCGCGTTGAAGGACGTGTTCTCGCGGTAGAAGAGCGCCAGTGTGCCGAGAGGACGGGCCTGGGCCACGAGCGGCAGATAGGCGGCGGCCCGGAACTTCAGCCGGCCGGCCGAGGGGGCAAGCACCGGGTAGCGATGGGTGAGAGCCGAGACCGAGGTCAGAAAGCGGGGCCGGCCACTGAGCACGGTGTCCGCCAGGGGGAACCGCCGGTCCAGCCCGGCGTCCCCGAGCCCGTCGATCGCCTCCGCCGAATCGCCGCTCAGGGCGATGACGCTCAGCGTGGTGTTCTCGACCAGGCCCAGCGAGAGACCGTCCGCCCCGAGCCGGGCGAGCCCGCCCGGTCCGGTGAGCGCCGCGGTCACGTCGTCGACGGTCACCGCACGTGACAGCGCGCTCGTTGTGCGTTCAACGATGCTGGTCTGTCGCTGCCGCCGCTTTTCCAGATCGAGCACGAAGGCCGAATGGGTGACCTCCGCGGTGGCATCCTGCACCACCCCGACGATCCGGTGCGCCCGGCTGTCGTCGCTGCGCAGGATTCGTGCCTGGATGCGGGTCCACTGCTCCCTGCCGTCGTCCATCGGAACCCGGAAATGGACGCTGTACGAACTGCGACCGCTCTTGATCGCCTCGTCGATCGCCACATCGAGACGGGTCCGTTCCGACTGTTCCAGCCGGTCCAGCACGGTCTCGGGCCGTGAATCGAAGGTCTGCGGATCCAGACCGAACACCAGCAGCCCGGCATCGTCCATGTCGAGCGTTCCCGCCTCCACGTCCCACTCGAAGCTGCCCATCCGATTCATGGCAAGGCGCTGAGCCGTCGCGATCTCGCCATTGTGCGACTTCTCGATCAGCGGGCGAGGCGGGACGGAAGTGCTCGGTTGCTGGTCGTGATCGGTCATTCCTGCTCCGGAGGTCGCCGGGCGGGGCTGCCGGGCGGCGCGGCCCGTACTGGGTGACTCAATTGTCGAACCGCTTCCGGCAGGTTGCCACAGCGGAAACCCGGCGAAATCCGGCTGGAAGACAGGATCGTGCGGGCCGCGCGGACTCCGGACCTCTGCTGTCCCGACACCGGCCCCGCCCCGCAGAATGGCAGCGGAAGATCGTCCGCGATCGGCGGTCGATACGGCACAGGGGCTGACCGGAGCGCATTCATGAACCACGAAGATCCAGTTCTGCTGCACACCGAAGGATGCATCCGGCACATCACGCTGAACCGCCCACGTGCCCTCAACGCACTGAATCACGCCATGGTGGCCCGCGTCGCCGAAGCACTCACCGACGCCGAGCACGACGACTCGGTCATCGCGGTCCTGATCACCGGCGCGGGCGAGCGGGGGCTCTGCGCGGGCGGCGACATCCGGTCCATCTACGAGGACGCCCGGGCCGGCGGCAGCGAGTCGATGGACTTCTGGCGCGAAGAATACCGGCTCAACGCCCGCATCGCCCGATTCCCCAAGCCGTACGTCGCGATCATGGACGGCATCGTGATGGGAGGCGGCGTAGGAGTCTCGGCCCACGGTGACGTCCGTGTCGTCACCGAACGCTCCCGCATCGCCATGCCCGAGACCGGCATCGGATTCGTCCCCGACGTCGGCGGCACCCGTCTGCTCGGTGCGGCTCCCGGCGAGCTGGGCACCCACCTGGCGCTCACCGCGGAAGCGGTCGGCGCCGGCGACGCGCTGCTGTGCGGCCTCGCCGACCACTTCGTTCCGTCGCGGCGGCTCGCCGGACTCACCGCGGGCCTGGCCGACTGCGGCACGGCCGCCGAGATCGAGGAGACGGTGCTGCGGTACGCCTCACCCGCGCCGGAGGGCGAACTGGCCGCGCACCGTGAGTGGATCGACGCCTGCTACGGGGCGGCCTCGGTGGAGGAGATCGTCGACCGGCTCGACAACAGCGGCGTCCCTGCCGCCAAGCAGGCCGCCGAAACCATCCTGACCAAGTCGCCCACCTCGCTCAAGGTGACCCTCTCCGCTCTGCGCAGGGCGCGTCGGCTCGGCAGCCTGGAGGCGGTGCTCGACCAGGAGTACCGGACTTCGTGCACCGCCTTCACCAGGCCCGACTTCGTGGAGGGCGTACGCGCCCAGATCATCGACAAGGACCGCGACCCGCGGTGGAGCCCGGCGGCTCTCGCCGGGGTCACCGACGCCGACGTCGCACTCTTCTTCGCCCCGCTCGGCGACCGCGAACTCGGCCTGGCCGCCACCTCCGGAACGACGGACTGAGGCGCTTCGGCGGGACGGAGGACCACATTCGGCGATCAGAGGTCGTTCGGCCCGTCGACCGTGCGGAACGGGACGTCGAGCAGGTCGGCCGCGGCCTTGAGGTCCTTGGCACGATGGCCGGTGCACAGCGTCCAGTGATGACCGATGCCGGTCGCGGACCAGGCATCGGTCCACTCGCCCGGGTCGAAACCGAAGTCGACCCGCGAGGTGGTGTTGCCGATCTCCAGCAGCGGCCCGGGCACCACCTCGCCCTCGGAGGCGATGAAGGTGAAGGTCCCGTCGGCCTCCTGCCCGACGCCGAACGTGGTGACCGGTCCGTGCCTGACGTCGAATTCCACGCTCACGCCCCAGCCGCGCTTGCCGTGGTAGACGCCGAGTCCGCGCAACAGCGGATCCTTGGCGCTGATCGCGAGATGGGCCGGGCCGTCGTGGCCCATCTCCACCACCCGGTCCCGGAAATTGAGGGCCTGGAGTTCGGTGAAGGAGCCTCCGGCGCCGATGGTGTCGGCGATCAGCATGGCGAGGCTGGTGCGTAGCTCGTACTCACCCGCCATCGGGATGCCGCGCGCGGTCAGCAGCGACGCGCCGAGGATCATGCCGGCGCCGAGCCGCTCGTGGATCTCGCCCTCCAGACCGCGGTGGTAGTAGGCGAGACTGTCGAGTGCGAAGTCCTCCACGAGCCGGTCCAGCCCGACCGACACGCGGGCGGCCCACGCCAGATCGTTCTCGTCGACGGAGTCGTCGAGGGTGAAGACCGCACGCGCGAGCGCGACCCGTTCGGCGGCCGCCTCGTCCGTGACGGCGGCGACCCGGACCCGCAGGTCGTCGAATTCGAGGACCTCGACATGCCCGCCGAACTGGGTGGAGACCAGCGTCATGTCGGTGGAGACGTCGAGCATGCCGGGGTAGAGGTGGCCCATCAGACCGTGCCGGCCGTGGCGCAGCGCGGCGCGGACCTGAGCGGCACGGATCCAGCGGCGGATCCGGTTCCACGCGTTCTCGTCGTGCAGATGGCCCGAGACGGAGCGGAAGGGAATGCCGCCGCGCCGGAACACATTGGCGACCTCCGGCAGCGGGCACTGCCCGCAGTACGCCAGCCACTTGCCCGTGTCGGTGTCCGGGTGGTCCATCGCCTCGGTCGGCTGGAGATCGATGACCAGCACCGGAGCGTGCGCGCGCTGGGCGATCGGCAGCACCATCGAGGCGGTCAGATACGTCGTCAGAAACGTCACGACGATGTCGCAGTCGGCCGAGCGGAGCCGTTCCGCGGCCGTCGCGGCCTCCTGCGGATCGGAGATGAAACCGGCGTCGACGACCTCGCAGCCCATCTCCTCGAACCGCCCGGTCACGAAGCGGGCCGACTCCCGCAGCCGGTCGAGGAGACCGGGGAACTGCGGCCAGTACGCACCGAGTCCGCCGGACACCAGGCCGATCCGGGTACGACGGCGCACGGTGCGGGCGAGCACACCGTCGAGCGCGGCGGGCGGGACATCAGTCATGAGGTTCCTTCCTTCGGTTCCGTCGAAGGCCCGGGCTTCCCCGAGGGGCGCCCGGGTTTCCGTCGAGGGCAATGGCCGCACCGGATCAGCCCGGGGCCAGCCTCGCGGCCGCCCGGTCCCAGGCCCGCCGGTCGCCCTGCGGGGTGTATTGGCGCAACTCCTGGGTCCGTGCTACCAGTTGTCGCATGGACATGAGGTCGCCCGCCAGCCCATGGGCGCGCGCCTGCAACAGGATGTTGCCCAGCGCGGTCGCCTCCGCCGGGCCGGCCGTGACGGGCAGCCCCGTGGCATCGGCGGTCCACTGGCAGAGGAGTTCATTGCGCGAACCCCCGCCGACGAGATGGATCCAGCTCAGCTCCCGCCCCGCGAGGGCGGCGGCCTGCCGCAGCGTCCTGCGATGAGCCAGCGCCAGGCTCTCCAGGACACACCGGACATAGCCGCCCGGACTGTCGGGAGGTACCTGCCCGGTCCGTACGAGATGGGCGTCGATCCGCGACGGCATGTCACCCGGCGAGAGAAACGCCTCGTCGTCGGGATCGACCACCGCGGCGAACGGCCGGGCGCGGGCCGCCGACGCGAGCAGCTCGGCCAGTCCAGGTGCGTCGCCCCGCAGGCCCCAGGTACGCCGGCACTCCTCCAGCAGCCACATCCCCATGATGTTGCGGAGATAGCGCACGGTGCCGTCGACCCCGCGCTCGTTGGTGAAGTTGGCTGCGCGGGACTCCTCCGTCAGTACCGGAGCCGTCAGCTCCAGTCCGGCCAGCGACCACGTACCGCAGGAGACATAGGCGAACCCCGGCTCGGTGGCGGGCACCGCCGCGACCGCCGAGGCCGTGTCGTGCGAGGCCACGGCCGTCACCGGCGTCCCGGCCGGCAGCCCCGTGTACTCGGCGACGTGCGGCAGCAGCGTTCCCGCCGCATCACCCGGCTCACGCAACGGCGGGAACCAGGAACGCTCCAGGCCCAGCCTCCCGATCAGCTCGTCGGACCAGGCGCCGGCCGACGCGTCGAACAGACCGGTCGTCGACGCATTGGTGATCTCCGCGCCCACCGTGCCGGTCAGCCAGTTCGTCAGCAGATCGGGGATGAGGAGCATGGTCCGGGCCGGACCCCACTGGGCACTCGTACGGTGAGCGGCCAGCTGGAACACGGTGTTGAACGGCAGATGCTGCAAGCCGCCGACGGCATACAGCTCCTGCGCCCCGCACACCGCCAGCACCTGCTCGGCCGCCCTTCCGTTCCGGCTGTCGCGGTAGTGGAAGGGCAGCCCGAGCAGGGCCCCGTCGGCATCGAGAAGGCCGTAGTCGACCGCCCACGTATCGATGCCGATCGAGGCGATCGGACCGCTGCGCGCGGCTGACCGCAAACCGTCCAGCATTCCCTGGTACAGCGCGAGCACGTCCCACCGCAGCCCGTCCGGCAGCCGGACCGGCGTATTGGCGAACCGGTGCACCTCGGTCAGCGTGAGCCTCTCCGGCCCGGTCAGGCCGGTGATCACCCGCCCGCTGGTGGCACCGAGGTCCACGGCGGCAAAGGTCGCGTCGCTCCCTGACGTCACGGCCATGACCCTCTCATCCAGGTGATCGCGGAACACCGAGGCACCCCGCGAGCTCGCCTCGGCACATCCATCCGGGGTACCGCCGCGACAGGAGTCATCGGAGGAAGGCCGCGGCGACGCCGGCGTCGACGGGAATGTGGAGTCCGGTCGTGTGCGTGAGCTCCCCGCCGGTCAGCGCGAAGACGGCGTTGGCCACATGCTCCGGAAGCACTTCGCGCTTCAGGATGGTCCGCTGGGCGTAGAACTCGCCGAGCTTCTCCTCCTCGATGCCGTACGTCGCCGCACGCTGGGCGCCCCAGCCGGCCGCGAAGATTCCCGAACCCCGCACCACACCGTCGGGGTTGATGCCGTTGACGCGGATGCCGTGCTCGCCCAGCTCGGCGGCCAGCAGCCGCACCTGATGCGCCTGATCGGCCTTGGTGGCCGAGTAGGCGATGTTGTTCGGACCCGCGAACACCGCGTTCTTCGACGCGATGTAGACGATGTCACCACCGAGGTTCTGCGCCGTCATCATCCGGGCGGCCTCGCGCGACACCAGGAACGAGCCGCGCGCCATGATGTCGTGCTGGAGATCCCAGTCCCGGGCCGTCGTTTCGAGCAGCGGCTTCGAGATGGAGATCCCGGCGTTGTTCACCACGAGATCCACACCGCCGAAGGCGAGAGCTGCGGCCCGGAACGCGGCGGCGATCTCCTCCTCACCGGTCACATCGACCGTCACGGCGAAAGCCTTGTCCGCACCGCCGAGATCCTCCGCCACGGAGGAGGCGTTGGCCGCGTCGATGTCCGCGACGACGACACATGCTCCCTCCGCGACCAGCCGGTGTGCGATGGCCTTGCCGATGCCGGACCCCGCGCCCGTGACCAGCGCCACCCGGGTGGCGAGAGGCTTGGCCTCCGGCATCCGGCGCAGCTTGGCCTCCTCCAGCTCCCAGTACTCGATCCGGAACTTCTCGGACTCCTCGATCGGTGCGTACGAGGAGACGGCCTCCGCGCCACGCATCACATTGATGGCGTTGAGGTAGAACTCCCCGGCGACCCTGGCCGTCTGCTTGTCCTTGCCGAAGGAGAACATGCCGACCCCGGGCACCAGCACGATCGCCGGGTCCGCACCGCGCATCGCGGGGGAGTCCGGCGAGGCATGACGCTCGTAGTACGCACGGTATTCCTCCCGGTACTCCCCGTGCAGCTCCTTCAGCCGCGCTGCCGCCTCGTCCAGCGGGGCGTCCGAGGGCAGGTCGAGGACGAGAGGCCTGACCTTCGTACGAAGGAAGTGGTCCGGACAGGAGGTGCCGAGGGCGGCGAGTCTCGGGTGTTCGGCACGGGCGAGGAAATCGAGCACCGGCTCGCTGTCGGTGAAGTGCCCCACCTGCGGACGGTCGGTGGAGGCCAGACCGCGGATCAGCGGGGCGAGCGCGGCCGCGCGCTCGCGGCGCCGCTCCTCGGGAAGCGGCTCCCGGCCCGCCCATTCGGGGCCGAAGGGTTCAGCCCTGCCCCGCTCCTGGAGGAAGGTCTCGGCGGTGCGGATCATCCACAGGGCGTTGTGCTCGCATTCCTCGGACGTCTCGCCCCAGGCCGTGATGCCATGCCCGCCCAGGATCACCCCGACGGCCCGGGGGTTGGCCTCCTTGACCGCGGCGATGTCCAGACCGAGCTGGAATCCCGGCCTGCGCCAGTCCACCCAGGCCACCTTGTCGCCGAAACACTCCGCGGTCAGCTTCTCGCCGTCGGCGGCGCACGCCAGCGCGATCCCCGAGTCCGGATGCAGATGGTCGACGTGGGCGGCCTCGACCAGGGCATGCATCGCCGTGTCGATGGACGGGGCGGCACCGCCCTTGCCGTGCAGGCAGTAGTCGAACGCGGCAACCATCTCGTCCTCGCGTTCCACCCCCGGGTACACGCTCTTGAGGGCGCGCACCCGGTCCAGGCGCAGCACGGCGAGCCCGGCCTCGGTGAGCGTGCCGAGATCACCACCCGAACCCTTGACCCACAGCAGTTCGGTGTCGTCACCCGTGACCGGGTCGGTGCCGTTGGCCTTGACCGAGGTGTTGCCACCGGCGTAGTTGGTGTTCCGGGCGTCGGATCCGATCCGGTGCGCGCGTTCCAGGAGCGCGGCGACTTCGGGATGCGTCGCGGAGGTCATGAGTTTCCTTCTTGGTCGGGGGTCCGTCTGAACGGGGCGATGGTCGTACGGCGGAGAGCGGAGGCCGGGGCTCAGGCGCCCCAGCCGGCCTGCTCGCCACCGACCCGGGCGGCGGCGATCCGCTCCTGATTGCCCGAGGCCAGATAGGCGGCGAACGGATCCCTCGCCAGGCCGAGCTCCTCACGCACCTCGGCCAGCAACGGACGCACATCGGTGTTGTACGCGTCCATCAGGGCACCGTTCGCGGCCAGCACATCGCCGGACCGCTGTGCGGCGCCCAGCGCCACCATGTCGACGAGCAGCGCCTTGGCGGTCGCCTCCTGCACATTGGCGACCGACCGGATCACGGCGGGGATCTTCGCCTCGATGTTGTGGCACTGGTCGAGCATGAAGTTGACGTTCGTCTCGGGCTTCAGACCGTCGTTCCTGACCACCTCGTGCATGATCCGGAACAGCTGGAACGGGTCGGCGGCCCCCGCCATCAGGTCGTCGTCCGCGTAGAACCGGGAGTTGAAGTCGAAGGCGCCGAGCTTTTCCGCGCGCAGCAGGGAGGCCACGATGAACTCGATGTTGGTGCCCGGCGCGTGATGCCCGGTGTCCACGACCACCTGGGCCTTCGGGCCGAGCCGCAGACAGTGCGCGTACGCCGTGCCCCAGTCGGGAACGTCGGTCGCGTAGAACGCCGGCTCGAAGAGCTTGTACTCAAGCAGCATCCGCTGGTCGTCGCCCAGCCGCTCGTACACCTCGGCCAGCGCTTCGGCGAGCCGGTCCTGACGAGCGGTGATGTCGTCCTGCCCGGGGTAGTTCGTGCCGTCGGAGAACCAGAGCTTGAGATCGGGGGACCCGGTCTCGTCCATGATGTCTACGCACTCCAGCAGGTGGTCGGTGGCCTTCCGGCGCACCTTCGGATCGGGGTGGGTGACCGAACCGAGCTTGTAGTCGTCGTCCTGGAAGACGTTGGAGTTGATCGCCCCGATCCGCAGCCCGAGCGCCTCGGCGTGCCGGGTCAGCGCGGCGTAGTCCTCGACCCTGTCCCACGGGATGTGCAACGACACCTTCGGTGCCACACCCGTGAAGGCGTGCACCTGCGCCGCATCCTCCATCTTCTCGAACGGGTCGCGCGGCACACCCGGTTGTGCGAACACCTTGAAACGCGTCCCGGAGTTCCCGTACCCCCACGAGGGCGTCTCGATGACCTGGGACTTCAACGCTGCCTTGACGGCCGACACATCAGACATGAACACCTCGTAAGCAGAGTCATCCAGCGACCGGAGACCGTTCGGATGTATGAATCGTTTCATCAGGACCGTACGCTAGGTTTGTCAGGAGCTTCCAGTCAAGGATCTGGTCGGGTTCTCTTGGCGGGTTGAATCAATTCATCGCGAGTGATGGCCGACCTGACGAGCCGTTCGACGCATGGTGCCGCATCGGGGCGGCGAGGTGAAGAGCGCCGGCGTGAGGCCGGCCGGTGCGATCCCGTCCGGCCCCGTCCGGCTGCCGGGCACCCTTGCGATCGCGGTGGCGCCCGCAAGGTCCGCTCGGCTCAGCGACCGCCGACGGACATGCCCGGCTGCAGCGAGCTCACCAGGTCGAAGAAGCGGGACTCGTTGCCGCAGAGGCCGGCTCGCTGGAGCGCGCCGTCGGCCTCGGCGATCGGAGAGGCGAGCAACGGCACGTACAAGGGGCCGTCATCGGGATCCGCGAGCGCGGCGCGGGTGGCTTCCAGCAGTCGGACGTACGCCTGGGCCGCGGCGAGTTCGTCATTGCGCATCTCAGCATCTCCCGGTCAGAGGTGTCGGACCCACCAGCATCCCCCATGGGTCTGACAACGCCGGTCGACAGCGGCGCGGGGCGGCCCGTCATCCGCCGTCCGGTCTCCGCGTCCCGGCCGGTGGCTCGACCTCCAGGAATCTTCGGCGCCGAGCTCCTCGGTACAGCAGCACCGTCCAGCCCAACTCCCGCAGTGCCGCCGAACACCGGGTCAGCCCGGCCTCTTCCAAATGGGATGCCCCGCTGCCGGGCGGACCGAGCCATTCGACACGGACACCGCCCGGTGCCTCACCCTGCTGCAAGCGGTAACCGGCCGCCGTCCGCAGCCCCGATCCGTCGACGGCCGAGGGGGCCAGGCCCGATGCCTCCAGGGCGATGGCGACCGCCCGTACCGGTCGGAGCACTTCCCAGCGCGCCGGTACACCCTGCGGGTCGGCGTGTCCGGTGTTCGTCAGCCGACGGATCTGGAGCATTCCCTCGAACGCGGTCCGCACGGAAGCGGAGCGTTTCGCGTCCGGCTCCGGAGCCCTCGGACCGTCCCCGGTCGCCGGTTCGAAACCGGCCCCGCCCTCGGTGTCCATCAGTGTCCCCCTTCGACCGTGCCGTACTGCTGCCAGTGTGCGTCGCGCCACTGACAGCGGCTCGGGCACGGGGCACGGTCGGCCCCTTCAGCAGCCGAGCACCTTGCCCGGGTTGAGGATGCCGTGCGGGTCCAGCGCCGCCTTCACCGCGTGATGCATGCCCAGCGCCGCGGAGCCCAGCTCCTTGTTCATGCCGCGCATCTTCAGCAGCCCCACTCCATGCTCACCCGTCACCGTGCCACCGAGGGCGATCGCGTCGTCGAGGATGTCCTCGAAGGCCAACTGGGCACGGGCGCGCGCGGCTTCGTCGCCGGGCGCGGTGATGATCAGCGGGTGCAGGTTCCCGTCCCCGGCGTGAGCGATGTTGGCCACCAGGATGTCGTGCCGGGCCGCTGTCCTCTCGATCCGGGCCAGCATCTCGGGCACCGCGGTCCTGGGCACGCACACGTCCTCGGTCAGGACCGGACCGAGCCGTTCCAGCGCCGGGTAGGCGAGCCGGCGTGCCTGGAACAGCGCATCGGCCTCCTGCTGGTCCGTGGAGACCGCGGCCCAGGTGGCCCCCGCCCGCTCGAAGCACTCCCGTACCAGCTCGGCCTCGGCGTCGCCCTCGGCCCCCGGCGTGTCGACCCGTCCCAGCAGCACCACGTCCGCGTCGGCCGAGAGCCCCATCTTCTTCCAGGCGTCGACGGCCGCCAGGCAATGACGGTCGACCAGTTCGAGAGCCGAAGGAATCACGCCCGACGCGGTCACGGCGCTCACCGCCTCACCGGCGGCCACCACCGACGAGAAGTATCCGGCCACGGTCCGTTCCTGCGGCCGTGCCGGACGCAGCCGCACCGTGATCTCCGTGATCACGCCGAGGGTGCCCTCGGAGCCGACCATCAGCCCGGCCAGGTCATATCCCGCCACACCCTTCGCGGTGCGCCTGCCGAGCGCGACGACCTCGCCGAGTCCGTTGACCACTTCGAGGCCGAGCACATAGTCGCGCGTCACTCCGTACTTGACGCAGCACATGCCCCCGGCGTTGGTCGCGACGTTCCCGCCGATCGTCGACCAGGGCGAGCTGGCCGGATCCGGCGGATACCAGAGCCCGTGCTCCGCACTCGCCGCCCGCAGATCGTCGTTGACCACTCCCGGCTGGACGACGGCCAGCCGTTCCGCCGGGTCGATGCGCACGATGCGGTTCATGTCCTCGAAGGACAGGACGATCGCCCCGTCCACGGCGTTCGCACCCCCCGAAAGGCCGGTGCCCGCGCCGCGCGGCACCAGCGGAATGCGGTGGGCCAGACAGTGCCGGACCATATCCCGGACCTCTTCGGTGCTCTGCGGACGCACTACGGCCAGGGGCGTTCCGTACGGGGCCCACTCGGCCTCGTCGTGCCGATACCGGGCGAGGCCCGCCGGATCGGTCAGTACCCGCCGGGCAGGGATGTCGTCGACTGCTGCGTTCGCCACGTCCGTGGCCACCTCCCACTACAAAGATGTACTACCCATCATCATTGCGCGTGGAGTCCAGGACCGGACCGGAGCCCCCGCTCCGACGCGCGGGACCGGTGGCAGAAGGGCACCCCGCGGCGAGTGGCCCAGATCCGACCGGCACGATGATGATCATGAAATTAACGCGAACGGGTGACGGATCCCGATAAGGTCGGCCGTCCGACAATTCCGTACCCGGAGGATCCACGCACCGTGCCCGACAACGTCCAAGGCCCCGGCACCGATCGTGCCGCGCTGCGCGCCGACTGCGCGAACTGCTTCGGGCTGTGCTGCGTAGCACTGACCCTGACACGGTCCGCGGACTTCGCGATCGACAAGGACGCCGGGAAGCCCTGCCGGAACCTCCAGAAGGACTTCCGCTGCGGCATCCACACCGAGCTGCGGACCCAGGGCTTCCCCGGTTGCACCGTGTACGACTGCTTCGGGGCGGGCCAGAAGGTCTCCGGCGAGACCTTCCACGGTCAGGACTGGCGCAGCGCCCCGCGGACCGCCCAGCAGATGTTCCAGGTGTTCCCGGTCATGCGGCAGCTCCACGAGCTGCTCTGGTACCTCACGGAAGCGCTGTCCCTGGAGGCGGCGCGCTCCCTCCACCACGAGATCCGGCTCGCCCTCGACGAGACGGAACGCCTCACCCACCTCCCGGCGGACGCGTTCCCCGAACTGGACGTGGCCGGGCACCGCGACGGCGTGGCCGAGCTGCTGCGCCGTGCAGGCGCGCTGGTACGCGCCACGGCGCCGCGCAGGAAGAAGAGCGACCACCGGGGCGCCGACCTCATCGGAGCCCGGCTCAGGGGCGCCGATCTGCGGGGCGCCGACCTGCGCGGCGCGTATCTGATCGCAGCGGACCTTACCGGTGCCGATCTGCGCCTGGCCGACCTGATAGGTGCCGACTTCCGGGACGCGGAGCTGTCCGGCGCCGACCTCACGACGAGCCTCTTCCTCACCCAGTCCCAGCTCAACGCGGCAGGGGGAGACGCGGCGACGAAACTCCCGCCCTCCCTCGTCCGCCCCACGCACTGGGCCCGGTGAACTCGGGCCCGGAGGCGGCCACCGACCGGGGCCGCGCCACCGACGGCCGTGGACCGGGCCCGACGCACCCTGACGAATCGGCCGGTGCGCCGGGGCACTGCGGACATGTCCGGTTCGTTGCACAGTGTGGCGTACCCGGAACGCCGCAGACGACCGGACCGAGGAGTCCCGCACATGGCCAGCAGTACCGACCGCAGCAGCACCGAACCGCATCGCACGGACGGGAACCGCACCCGTCTGGTCGAGCGCCTCATGGAGCAGTTCCCGCACGTGCCCCGGGAAGCCGTCATCAAGGAAGACCTGCTGCGCGGCGGCCTGGCCTTCGACGAGTCCGCGCTCAGCGACAACGAGGGCGGTGACGTCAAGCCGAAGTCCTACT
This sequence comes from Streptomyces sp. NPDC007164, assembly GCF_040634135.1. Classification (NCBI taxonomy): domain Bacteria; kingdom Bacillati; phylum Actinomycetota; class Actinomycetes; order Kitasatosporales; family Streptomycetaceae; genus Streptomyces; species Streptomyces sp. NPDC007164. Next base: position 2,252 of record NZ_JBEYFB010000058.1, on the reverse strand, counting down.
TCATCTTCTCCTTCGACCACGGCACCCTCCCCGAGCTCGGCGCCGCCGCCCTGCGCCGCCCGCCCGAGGAGATCGTCCTCACTGGCGGACCGTACGACTTGCGCAGAACCGTCGTGTCGGTCCGGGTCAACCCGGCGTCCCCGTACCGTGTCGCGGCCGACGACGACGGTGTGCTCGGGCTGTATCTCGACGGGCGGCGGATCTCCGACGTGGGCCTGCCGCCCATGCCGGACTACTACCGGCACACACTGGAGAACGGCAAGTCCGTGATGGAGGTGGCGCCCACCATCCAGTGGGGGTATCTCGTCTATCTGACGGTCTTCCGGGTCTGCCAGTACTTCGGGGCGAAGGAGGAGTGCCAGTACTGCGACATCAACCACAACTGGCGCCAGCACAAGGCGGCGGGTCGTCCGTACACCGGAGTGAAGCCGGTCGAGGAGGTCCTGGAGGCGCTGGCCATCATCGACAAGTACGACACGGCGAAGACCTCCACCGCCTACACTCTCACCGGTGGGGCCATCACCTCCCACATTGGCGGTCGCGACGAGGCCGATTTCTACGGTCAGTACGCCAAGGCCATCGAGGAGCGCTTCCCCGGCCGCTGGATCGGCAAGGTCGTCGCCCAGGCTCTGCCCAAGGCCGACGTGCAGCGGTTCCACGACTACGGCGTGCAGATCTACCACCCCAACTACGAGGTGTGGGACCGCCGGCTGTTCGAGCTCTACTGCCCGGGCAAGGAACGCTACGTCGGCCGTGACGAGTGGCACCGCCGCATCCTGGACTCCGCGGAGGTCTTCGGCCCCCGCAATGTCATCCCCAACTTCGTGGCGGGCGTGGAGATGGCCGAGCCCTTCGGCTTCACCACGGTGGACGAAGCCATCGCCTCGACCACCGAGGGCCTGCGCTTCTTCATGTCGCACGGCATCACCCCGCGGTTCACCACCTGGTGCCCGGAGCCCACCACCCCGCTCGGGAAGACCAACCCGGACGGGGCGCCGCTGGAGTACTACATCCGCCTGCTGGACGCCTACCGGGCGACCATGGAGGAGTACGGTCTCAGCTCGCCCCCCGGCTACGGCCCGCCCGGCGCCGGCCGCGCCGTCTTCTCCGTCAGCTCGTTCATGGACAGTCTTCCGGCCCGTCCGGACGACTGCCTCTAGCGCTGGTCCGGGCCGCCGGGGGCGGCAGCCGCCAGTTCACGCACCACGCGTGCGAACCCCCGCACGAGGCTGCTGTCCGTGCCGTCCACCCAGGCGAGCACGGTCCGCAGCGGCTCGACATCGGTCAGACGCACCCAGGCGAGATCGGGCCGGGCGTAGTACCTGGCCATGCTCATCGGCGCGAAGCAGATGGCGGAGCCCTCCGCCACCTGCTCCAGCATCTCCTCGACGTTGTCGTTGGTCGGCCCCCCATCTCGGACTCGACCCGTCCGGCCGGGGGTTGACCGCCCACCAGTCCACCCATTCGCGCGGCGCACGCTCGGTCCACATCAGCGGCTCGTCACCCACATCGAGTACGGAAACCCCGTCGCGTCCCGCCAGCACGTGTCCCGACGGCAACCCCACGACGCGTGGCTCCGTACGCACCGGCTCGGAGCGGAGACCGGTCAGATCGTTGGGCAACCAGACGAAGGCCACGTCGACCAGTCCTGCACGCAGCGCGGCAGCCTCCTGCCCCCAGTCGTACCGCCTGGGCACCACTCGCACTCCGGGATGACGCCGCGCGAACTCGGCCCGTGCCCGGGTGGTGAGTTCACCCGCACCGCTCGCCTCGAAACCGACCCGCAGCACGCCTGTCTCACCCCGCCGGTGCCGCTCGGCGACGGCGGACACCCGCTCCGACTGGCGGACCGTGAGCAGGGCCTCGGCGATGATCTCCCGGCCGGCGTCGGTCGCGGACACACCCCCGGCGTGCCGGTCGAAGTGCCGAACACCCAATTCGGACTCCAGGCTCTTCAACGCGTAGGACAGGGCCGGCTGGCTGACGTACAGCCGCTGTGCGGCCCGTCCGAGGTTCTCCTCGTCGGCGATCACGGTGAGGTAGTGCAGCTGACGCAGCTCCATGCAGCGATCATGAATCCTCTTTACGAGTTGGTGCGCGATAGCGGGTGAGGCGTCGTTGCTGACTGGTGGCGGCCGATTTCAGGCTGCAGTAGCTCGGTCGGAGACGAGGCCGGCGATGGCCTGGTAGGTGGCGGGCAGCGTCTCGCGTCGGTGAGTCCAGCGGATCAGTTGTTTCCAGCGTTTGTGGTC
>NZ_JBEYFB010000057.1:0-36205 GCF_040634135.1 Streptomyces sp. NPDC007164 | reverse complement strand
CGGGTTCGGGTCCGGCATGACGTGCCGGCGGCGGCTTGCCGCGTGGAACGAGGCCGGCGTGTGGGACCGGCTTCATGCCGTCCTGCGGACGAAGCAGCGGTCGGCGAAGCAACTGGACTGGTCGGGGGCGGTGATCGACTCCAGCCACGTCAGGGCCGCTCGACGCGGCCCAAAAGCGGACCCAGCCCCGGTCGACCGAGCACGTCCGGGCAGCAAGCACCACGTCCTCGTCGATGGACAGGGCATTCCACTCGCCGTGTCGTTGACCGGCGGAAACCGCAACGATGTCACCCAGCTGGTGCCCCTGCTTGCGAAGATCACGTCCGTCGCGGGCCTGGTCGGCAGGCCGGCCGAGGCGACGCCCGGACCTGCTGCTGGCCGACCGAGGCCATGACCACGACAAGTACCGCCGCCTCGTCTGGGCGCAGGGCATCAAACCGGTCATCGCCCGACGCGGTGTCCCGCACGGCTCGGGCCTCGGGGTCCACCGCTGGGTTGTCGAGTGCACCATCGCCCGGCTGCACGGCTTCCGACGCCTACGCGTTCGCTGGGGACGACGCGACGACAACCACGAAGCCTTCCTCGGCCTCGCCACCTGCCTCATCACCCACCGCCACGTCCGACACCTTTGTCAGGACCTCTAAGGGTGCTGCGCAGCATTTGCATGGGCCAGGCGGCACAAGGGTGCTGCTCGTGTTGCAGGCCGGCCCGGTCCGATGCAGCACGTCTTGCTGCTCCGGGGTAGCAGCAGGGCCGCGGAGGCCGTTGCAGTCACTGCATTGCATCGCACTGCAATGTTAAAATCCATGAGCGGCTGCTGCATGCAGCGCTGGACCGCTGCCCACGAGTCTGAACCGTCAGCCTGCGCCCGACGTGATCATGCCCGGAGCCTGTCGTGGGCACCCTCATGGGTAGAGAGCGCCGACCGCCCGCGCAAGCCACGCGGGCGGTACTGGCTCCACCGGAAGGGAGGCCCTTCCCATGGTGGCGAGCAATAGCTTCCTGGCCGACCTCGTGGCACGCTCGCAGCTGATCTCGGGCCGCGACCTTGCCGGCCTGGTCTTCGACGCAGGCCAGGCCATCGGCCTGACGGCCACCGGTGTGTACGTCACCGACCTGCAGCAGACGCGGCTCATCGCCCTGCCACAGCCCTCATCCGCCGGGGAGCCCACCCTGGACATCGACTCGTCCCTGGCCGGGCTGGCCTACCGGATGGAGCGCACGCACCTGACGCAGGACGGCATGACCGCTTGGATCCCCATGGTCGACGGCGTCGAGCGCCTGGGCGTGCTCAAAGCCTGCGGCCCCGATTTGTCCGTCGCCGACTGCGAGGCACTGGCCGGGGTGACCGCGCTGCTACTCGTGTCCAAGTCGTCCTACAGCGACCTGCTCGTGGAAGCCGAGCGCCGACAGCCGATGGCCGTCCAGGCCGAACTGCTGTGGGCGTTCCTACCACCGCGCACCATTGGCACCGCCCAGGCCACCTCGACCGCCGTGCTGGAGCCGGCCTACAGCGCAGGCGGCGATGCGTTCGACCACAGCTTCACCGGCGACGGTCTGCATCTGGCGCTCCTGGACGCCATGGGCCACGACCTGGCCTCCGGCGGAGCGAGCGCAGCCGGGCTCGCGGCCTGTCGCGCCACCCGCCGCTCCGGCGGCCGGCTCACCGACATCGTCACCGAGATCGACCGGATCCTGGACGAGTGGTTCACCGACCGGCTCATGACCGCGATCATCGCCGACCTCGACGTCACTGACGGAACCCTCACCTGGGTCAACTGCGCACACCCGCAGCCCCTGCTCGTACGCGGCGGACAGGTCCTGCACATCCTCCAACGCGAACCCGACCTGCCACTGGGCTGGAACTTCCACAGCCACACTCCGCCCACCACACACCGCGCCCGGCTCCAGCCCGGCGACCGCATCCTGCTCTACAGCGACGGCGTCACCGAGGCCCGCTCGCCCGAAGGCGACCTCTTCGGCGAACAGCGCCTCGCCGACACCGTCATCCGCGCCATGGCCGCCGGCGAACCCGCCCCCGAAACCCTTCGCCGACTCCTACAGCAACTCAAGCACCACCAGGAGCACAAGATGTCCGACGACGCCACCATCGTGATGGCCGAGTGGCACCCCACCCCATAGGAAACGGCCCCGGCCGCACCAGCGCCGCTCTCGACCGCGCCCAGGCCGTCCTGTGGCTGTGCAGCCTTCGCCGCCCCGGTTCGCTGGCACCGGGAGCTGAGCAAGGTCCGTACCCGATTCCCATGCCCCTCCCGGACAGCGCCGCCGACGTCGCGGCGGCGCTGTCCGGGAGCGGAGTCCTTCGGTAGCCCCTTCGTCGAAGCGCCGTGCCCCTGATCCGCGTAATGGGGGCGGTAGGTACCGGGCAGCCCCCATAGTGCGCAGTGGCGCGGTGCAGGTGGTGACCGCGCTGCTCGGTGTGCCACCCGCAAGCTGGAGAGGGAGTCGACGGGTGCTTCTGTTCCCCAGACGCGGACGCATGATCAAGGAGAAGTCGCACCGGATTGCCCGGGCAGGCTATGTCGCGGCCGACCGCCGAACACCTCTCTCGGAAACTGCCCAGGGGATGCTGCGCAAGGCGTTCCCGGACCACTGGTCATTCCTCCTGGGCGAACTCGCCCTGTACAGCCTGGTCGTCCTGGTGCTGACCGGCAGCTTTCTCGCCCTGTTCTTCGACCCCAGCATGAGAACAGGCCTCTACCTCGGCTCCTACGAACCCCTTCGAGGCTTGAACGTCTCACAGGCATACGCCTCCACGCTGCACATCAGCTTCGATGTGCGGGGTGGGCTGCTGGTCCGGCAGATGCACCACTGGGCCGCTCTGATCTTTGTCGCGGCCTTGGGCGTGCACATGCTCCGGGTGTTCTTCACTGGTGCGTTCCGCCGGCCCAGGGAGGTGAACTGGATGGTGGGCGTGACGCTGTTCCTCCTCGCTCTCCTGGAGGGTTTCTGCGGCTACTCCCTGCCCGACGACCTGCTGTCGGGGACAGGTATGCGCACCGCGAACACCATCGTGATGTCGCTCCCCGTTGTGGGGACGTACCTGAGCCATTTCCTGTGGGGCGGCTCGTTCCCCGGCCATGCCGTCCTCCCACGGCTCTACATCGTCCATGTCCTCTTCGTTCCCGCCCTTCTCATTGGCCTGGTGCTGCTGCACCTGGTGATGGTCATCTACCTGAAACACACTCAGTGGTCGGCTCCCGGCAAGACCAATCGCAATGCTGTGGGGCAGCCGATGTTTCCGCACTTCGTGGCCAAGTCGGCAGGTCTGAGCCTGATGGTCGCGGGTCTCACCACCTGGCTCGGCGCCACGGCCCAGATCAATCCGGTCTGGAGCTATGGCCCGTATCGGGCAGATCAGGTCTCCCTCGACTCGCAGCCCGACTGGTACGTCGGATTCCTGGAAGGCGCGTTGCGGCTCATGCCCCCTTGGGAGAACGAGGTGGCAGGGCACACACTCATGTGGAACGTGCTCATTCCCGCGGTGGTGTTGCCCGGCTTGCTCTTCCTGGTCCTCTACCTGTACCCCTTCTTCGAGAAGTGGGTCACGGGCGATGACATGGAACATCATCTGTGCGACAGGCCACGGGACCGCCCCACCCGCACCGGCTTGGGCGTGGGGGCCGTCGTCTTCTACGCGGTACTGCTGATGGCGGGCGGCAATGACGTAACGGCTCTCGTCTTCCGTGTCTCCGTGGAAGCACTGACGTGGATCCTCAGAATCGCGTTGGTCGCCGGGCCGTTGATCGCCTATCTCGTTACCAAACGTGTGTGCCTCGCATTGCAGGCGCGCGAGCGTCAATTAATGCGAACAGGTCAGGAAACGGGCCAGGTCGAGCAGAACGTCTACGGCGCGATCAGCGAAAGCCACCGGCCGCTCGACGTCGCCCGGCGCTACCGGGCACTCGTGAGGGACATTCCCCGGCCCCTCGCCCCGCCAGTCAGAAGAGCGACAAGGGCTGCACGGGTTCGCGCGCTGTTGAGCCGTTGGTACTACCGAGACCGGGTCGACATGCCGACGACCGCCGAACAGCGCGCGCAGATCGAAGAAAGGCTCAAGGAGCCGGCGGGTGATCCGGAGAAACGGTAGGGGCTCGCTGTTCCGCAAGCCCGTGCGGCAGTGCCGCCCCTCCGGGAAACGCACCCGTTCCGAAATCGTCGACAGTTTCCCGGGGTCACGAAGGCGCCGGACAGGTGCCTGCAGAGGCCCGGCCCGCCAAAAGCGCCGCGTCACACCCGGTCGTCGGGCCCGGTGAACTGGAACGTCATGCCGAAGACCCCGGCGAGGGCGACCCCAAGGCCGATGAGGAAAAGGAAGAGTGCGTAGACCACGCCCAGGCCGATCAGCGCCGCGCCCACAGCGATGACCGCCGGATAGACACTGTGCGGTGGGAAGAAGTCCACGACGCCGGAACGCTCCCGGATCTCCGAGTCCTTGCGGTCCTCGGGCCTCGTGCCTTTCCTGCGATAGTTCGTCCCGCAGAAGAAGCTGATCAGCGCCGACATGAGGAAGGAGACAGTCAGGGCCGCGACGCCGGCGGGTTCGCGCGCGAACGCGGCATAGACGACATCGGTGACCAGGAAGAACATGGCCACACCCGCGAAGAGTTGGGCTTCCGGTTTCATCCTCTGCTGCTCCCTCCGAGCGTGTCCGGGGTAGCTGCGCCGACGTTCTCCGACTCTCCCGGTCCGTACGCCTCCGGGTGATTCAGGTCGAAGGACGGAGAATCGGAACGGATCCTTGGCAACGCCTCGAAGTTGTGCCGTGGCGGGGGACAGGAGGTCGCCCATTCGAGCGAGCGGCCGAACCCCCACGGGTCGTTCACTGTCACAGCCGGCGCGTACCTCGCGGTCCTCCAGATGTTGTAGAGGAAGGGCAGGGTGGAGAGCCCGAGCAGGAAGGAGCCCACTGAGGAAACGGAGTTGAGCACGGTGAATCCGTCGGCTGCGAGATAGTCCGCGTACCGGCGGGGCATTCCCATCTCACCAAGCCAATGCTGGACGAGGAAGGTGATCTGGAATCCGACGAACAGAGTCCAGAAGTGAATTCTGCCGAGCCGTTCGTCGAGCATGCGGCCCGTCAGCTTTGGCCACCAGAAGTAGAAGCCGCCGAACATGGCGAAGACGATCGTGCCGAACAGGACGTAGTGCAGGTGAGCGACGACAAAGTAACTGTCGGTGACGTGAAAGTCCAGAGGCGGTGAGGCAACGAGGACGCCGCTCAGCCCGCCGAGCAGAAAAGTGGCGAGAAATCCCAGGGCCCAGAGCATAGGGGTCTCGAACGAGAGGCTTCCGTTCCACATCGTGCCGATCCAGTTGAAGAACTTCACACCGGTCGGCACCGCGATCAGGAACGACATGAGCGAGAAGAACGGCAGCAGAACCGCCCCCGTGGCGAACATGTGGTGGGCCCAGACGGAGGCCGAGAGCATGGTGATGGCGATCGTGGCACCCACCATTCCGACATAGCCGAATACGGGCTTGCGGCTGAACACGGGAAGAATCTCGGTCACCACACCGAAAAAGGGCAACGCAACGATGTAGACCTCGGGATGCCCGAAGAACCAGAACAGATGCTGCCAGAGCAGCGCTCCGCCATTGGCTGGGTCAAAGACGTGCGCGCCGAATTTACGGTCCGCCATCAGCGCCAGCAGGGCTGCTGTCAGGACGGGGAACGCCAGCAACGCCAGGAGCGAAGTGAAGAGGATGTTCCAGGTGAAGATCGGCATGCGGAACATCGTCATCCCCGGGGCACGCAGGCAGAGGATCGTGGCGATGAAGTTCACGGAACCCAGAGTGGTGCTGACACCGCTCAGGACCAGCCCCATCGCCCAGAGGTCACCGCCCGCCCCGGGGGAGCGGATCGCACTGTTCAGAGGGGCGTAGGCGAACCAGCCGAAGGAGGCGGCACCGCCGGGAACGACGAGTCCGCTGACGACGATCAGCCCCCCGAAGAGGAACAGCCAGTAGGTCAGCGCGTTGAGCCGGGGAAACGCTACGTCGGGCGAACCGATCTGCAGCGGCATGATGGCATTCGCGAAACCGGCGAAGGTCGGAGTCGCGAACAGCAGCATCATGACCGTGCCGTGCACAGTGAACAACTGGTTGTACTGAGTCGGGCTCAGGATCTGCAGACCCGGCCGCGCCAACTCGGCGCGCATGATCATCGCCAGCGCCCCGGCGAACAGGAAGAAGGCGAACGAGGTGACGAGGTACATGTTGCCGATCGTCTTGTGATCGGTCGTCGTCACGATCTCCCGGATCCGACAGCCCAAGAGCACCCGGGGGCTGTCCGGCACAGCCTCCTCCGGGATCGCCCACCGTGGGTCTTCCAGCCGTGACATTTTGCCTCCGCCGTTCCGGGTGGCGACCGTGGCCGGCCCCACTACCGCACCTGCTGGGTAGCCTCTCCGATCGGCCGGAAACCGCCTGTGAGCTGATCGGCCGCCACTACGCACCGCGGGCGTCCGGTGGCAGGGAAATGCCGGTGACGTGGTGCACGAGGCCTGGCCGGGCTTGCCGACAGCGAGAGCGGCCGGCGACAGACCCGGGTAACCGGTCTCTCCACCGATATGAACGAAGCTGGACCGTTTGGGGTTCGCTGCCGAACGGGTGAGAGAGCCTCAGGCGCCGAGGCGCCCCCGTCAGGTGACCGTCCGAGAACGAGCGAGCAGTTCAGGGCGTAGGCCTCGCGAGCCGGGCGGCGCTCTCCGGGAACAGGGCATGGACGCAGGCCTGGGGGAGGTTCCGGAGCTGTCATCGACGGATGTCGTACGTCTCGGCGAAGAGCCCGCCGCTCCGCGCAGGCGGCGCGTACTCCGGATTGACAGGGTCGGTTTCCACGGAGGCGTGGCGCTCCATGACCTCACACCAACGGGCGGTGTCTTCCTGACCAGTCGATGTGCTCCTTGGGCTTCAGCCTCGGCAGCAGTTCCTTGAGCATCTCCTCGCGTCACCGATCAGGTTCCCCTCGAACGGGCAATCTGCGCCCGACCACGTGCGGATCAATGCCGATCTGCACCGCGCGTGCTGCGGTTCATCTGCCCCCGAGGGCAACGAAGGGGGCGTTGTCGAGTTTCGTGTCGTACAGCGCGTTGCTTCCGGTGACCCGAGGAAGGCGGCGAAGCGCGCTGGTGCTGCCGCCCTTCCTGCTTCCGGCCGGAGTTCACTGCCTCGTTTGCGGTCACCCCCACTGCTTTCCGACCAGCGGTGGGGTGTCCAGACCCGCGCCACTTCGTACGCCGTGCAGAAACGCCGACAACGCCTCCTGCGCCGACCGGGACGGCTGCCACCCCAGCAGGCCGTGGGCCCGGGCGCAGTCGAGGACCGGCAGGCGCAGTACCGCGTCGAAGAGATGTGGGGAGGCCGGCACGGCGTGGGTGCGCCAGGCCGCCGCCAGCGCTGTCCGGACCACTGCGGTCGGGAGGCGTATCGCTCGGGCGTCGAGCAGGTCTGCGAGCTCCTGCGGGCCGAGGATCGGCTCGGCCGCCAGGTTGAACGCGCCCCGTACATCTGTGAGTACGGCCGTCCGGTAGGCGCGCGCCGCGTCATCGGTATGGAGGACCTGGAATCGCAGCCCCGGCAGATCCGGCACGAACGGCAGAAGGTCCGGGCGCAGCAGGGCGCCGGGGACGTAACGGCCTGCGAAAATGCGGCGCTGCTCGCTGGCGGCCTGCTCCTTGAACAGAAACCCGGGCCGCATCCTCACCACCCGGATTCCCGGGTGACGCAGTTCGAAGCAGTCCAGTACCCGCTCCAGATAGGACTTCTCGCGGCAGTAGGCGGCATCCGGCCACCCATGGGTGGGCCACTCCTCGTTCACCCCCGGCGCGTCCTTCGGGCCGGGGGAGTAGGCGCCCACCGAAGAGGCGTGCACCAGGGTCGGCACACCCGCGCGCGCCACGGCCTCGAAGACCCGCACGGACCCCAGGACATTGCTTCGCCAGGTGACCACCGGATCGTGCGTGGGCTGAAAACGCCAGGCCAGGTGGACGACGGCATCGGCGTCGGCCAGGTGCCGGTCCAGCACGCCCGGACTGTCCTCGCGGGAGAGATCCACGGCCTCCCACCGCACCCCCGGGAGAGATGTCTCCGGACGCCGGCGGGCGAGGCCGAGGACATCCGCGACGTCCGGGTCGTCCGCCAGTGCTTCTACGACACTGGTGCCCACGTTGCCGGTGGCTCCCGTCACCACCACGCGCAAGCCCGCATGTGTGCTCATGCTCATTCCGCCCTTTCCGAAGGACCGTGCGGGAACGCCGTCCCCGACGGCCTGACCGATCCCCGGCCGCCGGGCTGGGCTACGGATGCAGGAGGGTCTTGACCATCCCGTCCTCCTTGTCCCGGAACATCGCGTACGCCTTCGGGGCGTCCGACAACGGAAGGTGGTGGGTGGCGAATCCGTCCACTCCGAGCACGTCCTCGTCGTTGAGCAGCGGAAGGATCTCCGGTACCCAGTGCCGGACGTTGGCCTGGCCCATCCGCACCTGGATCTGTTTGTCGAACATGGTCAGCAGCGGAAGTGGATCCACCGCTCCTCCGTAGACGCCGGAGATCGAGATGGTCCCGCCACGGCGCACCACGTCGATCGCGGTGTACAGGGCGGCCAGACGGTCCACACCCGCGTGCTCCATGAGCCTGCGGGCGACCATGTCCGGCAGCAGCCCGGTGGCCCACTGCGCGGTTTTCGCGAACGGCGCGCCGTGGGCCTCCATCCCGACCGCGTCGATGACGGCGTCGGTTCCCCGGCCGTGGGTGATCTCCCGGATCGCCTCCGGCAGCTCCTTGCCGCAGCGGTTCACGTCGAAGATCTGAACGCCCCGAGCGGCTGCCCGGGCGAGACGTTCGGGCACAAGGTCGACGCCGATCACCAGTTCGGCGCCGAGGTGCCGGGCGACTCTGGTCACCATGTCCCCGATGGGGCCGAGCCCCAGCACCGTGACGCTCCCGCCGGTAGGAACGGACGCGTACCGTACCGCCTGCCAGGCGGTGGGCAGCACGTCGGACAGGTACACGTATCGGTCGTCGGGCGGCCCGTCCGGAACCGGGATCGGGAGCGTGTTCCCGAACGGCACACGCAGCAGTTCCGCCTGCCCGCCGGGCACCTGCCCGTACAGCTTCGTGTACCCGAACAACGCAGCTCCGGTTCCCTGTTCGCGGACCTGTGTGGTCTCGCACTGGGAGTGCAGTCCCCTTTCGCACATGAAGCAGGTGCCGCAGGAGACGTTGAACGGGACCACGACACGGTCACCCACCCGCACCGCCGTGACGTCACGGGCCGCCTCCTCCACCACCCCCATGGGTTCGTGGCCGAGGATGTCGCCCTGCTCCAGGTATGGTCCGAGCACTTCGTACAGATGCAGGTCGGAACCGCAGATCCCGGTGGATGTGATGCGTACGACGATGTCGGTGGGACCCTCGATGTGTGGATCGGGGACGTTCTCCACCCGTACGTCCCGACGTCCCTGCCAGGTGAGTGCGCGCATGGTGTCTCTCCTCGCTGCGGTACCTCTGGATCGCGGGCGGGGGCGCTCCCAGTGGGTCGTTCTCCGCCCCGCCGCCGGTGGGAACGCTCCGGGACCGGTGCCTCGGCGCCACCTCCGTCGCCTCCCGCACGGTCACGCTCCCGGGCCCGACCCCGTGCTTCGCCGGTACGGGCCGACCTATCCAGCCAACCAGTGACTGGGCCATCTCGCCTCCCGTGGCGCGGAGGCCCACGCGGAGCGGCGGAGTCGGGTTGAGGCTTCGCGCCAACCCAGGGAGCTCTGATGGCCCCACCGACGACTTCGTGGAGGCATTCGCCTCGGTTGCCACCGCGCAACGGGCACCGTGGGACAGGCGGAGCCTGGCCTGAGACGGTGGAATCCAGCGAATGTGTGGCGTCCGGTTCCCGAAGAGACGGCCGGCGTCCGAGGCAAGCAGGGAGTCGTCATGGCTGACAGAGCAAAAGGACTCCACGAGAGCGCCCTCGACTACCTGCCCAGCAGGGGTGGCCTGCCCGCTCTGCGCCGTGCGGCGGCCGAGTGCCGAGGGTGTCCGCTGTACGCGGACGCCACGCAGACGGTCTTCGGCGCCGGCCCGGCCGACGCACGCGCCGTTCTGGTCGGGGAACAGCCGGGCGACCAGGAGGACCGCCAGGGCAAACCGTTCGTCGGTCCGGCGGGCGGACTGCTGCGCAAGGCACTGGCCGAAGCCGGGATCGACGAGAGCCAGGTCTACTTCACCAATGCCGTCAAGCACTTCAAATTCGCGCCGCTCACGGATACGCGGAAGCGGCGTATCCACAAGGCACCGAACCTTCGGGAGATCACGGCCTGCCGCCCTTGGCTGGCCGCCGAACTGCGCCGGATCGATCCAGAACTCGTTGTGGCACTGGGCGCGACCGCGGGCAAGGCCCTGTTCGGTAGCTCCTTCAGAGTGTCCGAGGCACGCGGCGCGCTGCTGTCCCTGCCGGACCTGTCCAACTGGGACATCCCCGCGGAGCAGGATGCCGTCCAGGAGGCCAGCGCGAACGAGCATCGGTTCCTCGCCACAGTGCATCCCTCGGCCGTGCTGCGGGCGAGGAACCGGGACGAGGCGTACCAAGGTCTGCTCTCGGATCTGCGAATGGCCGCACGGCTCCTCGGCTGACGCCTCGACACGCTGCTGGGGCCCGGCCTAGGGCTGGTGGACCCGGACCCGGACCCGGACCCGGACCCGGACCCGGACCCGCGACCTCCTGGCCGGCCGAGGCAAGAACTGAACCGCGCTTTTGGCGCTGATCACCTGCAGCCTCCGGAACGAGGAGCCATGGGCAATCGCGATCGATGGCGAGGCTGCCGGGAGGGCTCGGGTGGGAGATGGTGGTGAAATGACAGGCTCCGCACTCATCGTCATCGACATGATCAACACCTATGAGCACAGGGATGCGGAACTTCTGCTGCCCGCCGCCAAGGTAGCGCTACCCGGGATCGTGGCGTTGCTCGGCCGCGCCCGGGCGGCCGGAATTCCGGTGATCTACGCCAACGACAACTGGGGACAGTGGCGTTCGCACCACGGTGAGTTGCTTGACGAGGCCCTGGCGACGCCGCACGCTGCTCTCGTGGAGCCGCTACGGCCGGACGCGGAGTCCCTGTTCATCGTCAAGGCCAGACACTCCATCTTCTACGAGACGCCGTTGACGTATCTGCTGGCGGAACTCGGTGTGGACCGGCTGGTTCTGACCGGCCAGGCGACCGAACAGTGCGTGCTGTACTCGGCGCTCGACGCGCACATCCGGCATCTCGGTGTGATCGTGCCTGTGGACGCCGTGGCCGCGATCCACCCGGACCTCGCGGAGGCTGCGCTGGCCATGATGCGGCGGAACATGCACGCGGACATTACACGGGCTGCTGAGGTTGTGTGGTGATTCCGGGGGGCCGTCCGGTGAACTGTGCTTTGTCGCACAGCGAGGTCGGCCGGGTGTCTCGCTGTGCGGTGAGGGGGCGGAACGGGCTGTGAGGGCCGAAACACTGCTGGGCGGCCGGCAGCCGTGGGCGGGTGTCCGTGCCCGTTCCACGCATTGCACCGGACCCCGAGCTCTGTCGCGGTACTGAGAAGAGCCAGTCATTCGCCGCGGCCGGTGATGAAATCGCGTACACGGTGGACCAGCCCCAGCCCCAGCCCAGGAGAAAGGAGGGTCAGTCGGTCGAGCAGCCGTCTGCGTTCTGGACCTCGTGCCGGAACGGCTTCGACCTGGTCGAAAAGTTCGTCCACCTCTTGGTGGTCGGCCGTCAGCTCCTCGACGTCATCGCCGCCATGCTGCATACCGCCTTCGGGTCCGGACACGCGGCCGCAACCGGACACGCACGCGGAATACGAAACGCGTTCACAACCGCGCAACACACCTACGCCACGTGCCGGCTCGGCCGGTCATGCCACACGTCGCTACGACCCCGTCGCAGGCCGACCCACAACGCTGGTTCGCGGGCCGTCCGCCTCAATGACCGAGTGCTTTGCGTAGCTCGTCCTTGTTCATCGTCGAGCGGCCCTCGATGTGCTTCTTCTTCGCCTCTTCGTACAGCTGGTCCTTGGTGGGCCCCTGCGCTCCACTATGGGACCGCTCACCACCACGTTGTGAGGCGGATTTCGGGTCGCGTGTCGAGGTCTTGCTGGCTGTTCTGGACTCCCCGGACCGGGCCCGTTCCTTGTTGACTGTGCGCGCGGCAAGCTCCTTCGCACGCTCCTCGGAAGCACCGCGCTTCTGCGCACTGTCCTTGATGTGCTCGTACTGCCTCTCCCGCTTACTACTTGAACCTGCAGGCATCAAACGCTCCCTCTCTCATGTTTGGCTCTGTGCGGCGTGGAAGTCCGCGAGAGGAGCCCCGCGCCCAGCGTCCTCGCGCCGCCCCGTGCACTTCCACCCATACGCCCACCACGTCCACCACGCCACCCGGGACAGTCCGGTGACACGTGGGGACAGACCGGGGGAGTGGTAGCGGCGGGCCAACTGCTGACGAGCGGGCGCGGCAGACCCATACCGCCATTCAACGCCGCGCGAGGGAGGCGAAGCCCGCTGGCCAGCACCAGCACACACCTCTACTGTCTGCTCCCGTTCGGAGCAGACCGCAGCGAGCACACATGAGATGGGAGCGTGCCCGTGCCCGTGCCGCTAGCCCAGATCCGAGTCCGAGTGCGAAAACGGTCGCCCGGTGGTCGTCCTGCTGCTGTGCGTAATTGTGGCATGGCAGGTCGTACGCAGACGCCGTCTGAAGAAACAGTTCGGCCCGGCGTACGAGCGACTCGTGGAGGAGAAGCAGAGCCGCCCGGCCGCGGAACACGAACTCTGAGAACGCGAACACCGCCACGACACTCTGAAGATCAAGCCGCTGTCGGTAGCGGACAGTGAGCAGTACACCCAGAGCTGGAGCCAGGCGCAGGAGCAGTTCGTCGACCACCCCGACGCAAGCAACGTGTCCACCGACGACGTGGGCGGCGCTGACACCCCGGCTCCAGAGACCTGCGAGGCCCCTACCGAAGGCCCTCCCACCTTCCCGGGCGAAGTCACGAAGGCCGACCCCAGCCGAGGCCCGGGCGGTGGAGGAGAGGCACGGCACCCACTGGTGCCCGGCACCACTCCAAACGCAGCTGCCACAGGCGCAGAGGAGGGGACGGGAATGCGCTCCAGCGCCTGGATGATGTTGTGCTCTTCAGCCGCATGCACCAAGAGCCGATGGTAGATACCGTGCCGTCCGCCGGGCCCACTCAGTTCCCCGCCCCCGCGCACCCCTCACACTGTTTGGACGTCTGCAGGGGTCCCCCGTCGGTGGGCCATTGGTCTGAACGTAGTTTCGGCAGAGCAGCGGACCGGAAAACCGTATCGCATGGCGCAATTCGGATACACGATGATGACTGAGCAGGCGGGGCCGCGCGCACTCGTCGACGATGTGGTCGCGGCGGAGCGGGCGGGATTCGACTTCTCCGTGACCTCGGACCACTACTTTCCCTGGCTGGATTCCCAGGGGCATGCCCCGTACGCCTGGAGCATCCTGGGAGCGGCGGCACAGGCCACGTCGACCATTCCGTTGATGACCTACGTGACGTGCCCGACCATCCGCTACCACCCCGTGGTCGTGGCGCAGAAGGCGGCGACGCTGCAACTGCTCTCCGAAGGGCGCTTCCGGCTCGGACTCGGCTCCGGGGAGAACCTCAACGAGCACGTGGTCGGGGCGGGCTGGCCGGCCGCGGGCGTGCGGCTGGAGATGCTCGAAGAAGCCGTGGAGATCATCGGAGCGCTCTTCGACGGCGGCTACGTCAATCATCACGGCCCTCACTTCGACGTGGACGATGCCAAGCTGTGGGATCTTCCCGACATGCGCGTGCCCATTGGTATCGCGGTCTCGGGACGGCGTTCCTGTGAGCTGGCGGGCCGGCTGGCCGATCTCGTCATCGCCACAGAAGCCAGGAGGGAGCTGCTGGACGGTTTCGATCGTCATGGGGGCGCCGGAAAGCCCCGGATCGGCCAGTTGCCGGTCTGCTACGACCAGGACCGGGACGCGGCGGTCGGACGTGCCCATGATCAATTCCGTTGGTCGCTCGGCGGCTGGAAAGTGAATTCCGAACTGCCGGGTACGACCGCATTCGGCCAGGCCACACGGTACGTCCGGCCTGAGGACATCGCAGCGTCCGTTCCGTGCGGTGACGATGTCGCGGAGTTCGTCGACGCCGTACGCGCCTACACCGACGTGGGCTTCACGGAGATCGCACTCGTCCAGATCGGTGGTGCGCACCAGCGTCCGTTCCTCCGGTGGGCGGAGGAGCGGCTCCTGCCCGCCCTGCGTGAACTCTGAACGGCGCGGGCCCCCCCCGCACTGCACGACCCGGCCTCAAGGACTGTGAAGGACGCACCATGACCCGAACCGCCGTATTCGATGTGGACGGGACGCTCGTGGACACCAACTACCTGCATGTCACCGCATGGTGGGAGGCGTTCCGCCAAACCGGCCACACAGTGCCGATGGCAGCAGTGCACAAGGCCATCGGCCTCGGCTCGGACGACCTGATCGAGCACCTTCTCGGGCCGGACCGGGACCATGAACAGGACGCACGGATCAGTCGGGCGCACACGACGCTGTACGCCACCTACTTCGAACGACTTCCCGCGCTGGCTGGCGCGGCCGACCTTCTGCGCACCCTGGCGGGAAGGGGCTGGACGGTCCTGCTTGCGACATCCGCGTCCGACCACGAACTTGGAGCGCTGCGCCGGGCACTCGACGCCGACGATGTCATCGCGGGCACCGCGGGGGCGGACGACGTGGACGAGGGGAAGCCTGCTCCTGAGCCGATCCGGCAAGCGATGCAGATCGCCGGAGGGACCCCCGATAAGACGGTCTATGTAGGCGATTCCGTCTGGGACATACAGTCGGCGACCAGGGCCTCCGTGGCTGCCGTGGCGGTCCTCTCCGGCGGAATTCCCCGCGCGGACCTCGAAGAGGCCGGAGCGGGCGAGGTCTACTCCGGCCCGGCCGACCTTCTCGCCTGCCTCGACGACAATGTGTTCGCGCGGATCGGGGCAGCGGGCTGACAGCGAATGGATACGTGTTCAGGTGTCGGGTCCCGGAACCTGTCCCGGCGGCGTACCCGCTGGGTGTTCACGGCGAGCGCCGAGTGCGCCTCCCCGCTCGAACGAGCATATGTCCTGGCCGGGAGCAGATCCGGGCGGGAGTACGCGGTCACGCCTGTCCCCGGCTCCCGAGCCGGTCCTCCGGGCAGTTCAGAGCAGTCCGCGAGCCGGGGGCACCAGCCCAGGCCCGGAACTGCCGCCTGCTTCGCTCCGATCGTGCCCCGTCCGGACCCCGCCCTGCCCCGCCCCACGCTTGCAAGGCGCCGCCCGTTGTTTCGGAACCGCACCCGGCTCGTGCGGGCCCACACCGATGCCGAACCCAGCGAGCGAGCTGCGCGTAGGTACCCCCATGACTCGGATGGGTGAGGGTGGGAACGGAGCCGCAAGCTGAACTGTAGGCAACTCGAAGGTCGGCACTGATCATTTCCAGGGCACTTCCGGCAGGCTGAGCTCAGGCGTCACTCGGGACGCCGTTTACACAGAAAGCGGCCAGAACTGGTTTTCGTGAACAAAACCAAGGGGGCTCTGAGGGCGAGTCACGCCTCGCGTGGCTGCGAGGTGAGGGTCTCTGGTGTTTCCGCAAGATACGGCGGAGCGGAAGCTGTGACCCCAATGGCGGGCCGCCTGGACAGCAACTCATGTGGCCCCATGCCGCGCGCTGGGAGCCGTCCAGACCGGTAACGCCGCACGGTTCTCGAAGAGTCCTGTCGGCTCGCTCGGGATGCGTAGAGCGTGACACCGATCAATCTGGAGATACGGCAGGAGCGTGCTGCCGAGGTGGCCTCCCTGAGCAAATGCTTACCGGCCGTGTGCTCCATGAAAAGGTGACGCATTCATGAATGAAGGAAACAAGATCCTGCTTGCTACCGCCTTGGTGGGCGGGTATGTGCTGGGTCGTACGAAAAAGGGTCGTTTCGCCCTCACTGCTGCGTCCTATATCGCAGGGCGTCAATTCGGACTCGAACCGCGCCAACTCGTGACTCAAGGGATGCGAAAGCTTGGGGATATTCCCCAGGTTGCGGAACTGGGTGAGCAACTGCGCGGGGAGGTGATGGACGCCGGCCGGGAGGCCGTCGCCGCTGCTTTCAACCGTCGCATGGCGACACTTGCTGATTCGCTCCATGAGCGAACAGGTCAGCTGGAGAGTGGTGGTCGAGCACCAGGGAGGGGGGAGGGGGAAGAGGAGCGCGAAAGCGAGGACGTCTACGACGGGGGAGAGGAACCGGAAGAGGAGTACGAGGAGGAAGAGGAACCGGAAGAGGAAGGCGAGGAGGGCTCCGAGGGCTCCGATCGGGAGGAGGAACGCGAGGAACGGACCCGTCGTCGCGCCCCACGAGTTGCTGAGCGGCCTGCGCCGCGAAGGCGTAAGTCGGCCGCTGGCCGACGTGAATCGGACAAGAGGAAATCCGCTGCCGAGAGAGATGGGAAGAAGTCGGCAGCCAAGAAGTCCGCGCCTACCAAGAGAAGCACTGCCAAGAAATCTGCGCCTGCCAAGAAGACTGCTGCGAAGAAGGCGGCGACAAAGAAGGCGGCAACGCATAAAACCAGAGCCAAAAAGGCGCCTGCGAAGAAGGCTGCCGCAGGGAAGAAGACTGCTCCCGCTGCGAAGAAGACTGCCAAGAAAAGCGCCAAGAAGACATCATCGCGCGTCGAGCGTCGGAGGTAATGAATCATGCCCAAAGCGGAACAGAGTAATGCGAACTCGGGACTGGATCGACTGCGCGAGGAACTCGGGGACTATCTGACGGCGCGGGTGGGGGATCTAGCAGAAAGAGCTGGCGACAAACTGATCGACGCGACGGACCAACTCACCGACGTCGCTGAGAACGGGGGATCGCTCTCCAAGGTCGGAGCCAACCTCCTCGGCGGCGACTCCCCCCTCAAAGCCGTGCTTTCCGGGACGGCGAAGAACGTCAAGGACAACGTCGCAGGGAAGGTGAAGGACGTCCTCGGCGGAGGGAAAGGGCGCAAGTCGGGAGACAAGAAGGTTACAAACATCATCGAGGTCATCGACGTCGGTGTGCCGTTGCGTTCCGCATACGACCACTGGACGCAGTACGAGAAATTCAGCAGCTTCACGAAGGGCGTGCGGGATGTTTCTCGGACCGACGAGACCTCCAGCGACTGGAAGGCCAAGGTTGGCCCATCGACACGAGGCTGGAAAGCAACCGTTCAAGAGCAGGTGCCGGATGAACGTATCGTCTGGACATCCGAGGGGGCCAAAGGGTCGACTCGTGGTGCAGTAAGTTTTCATGAACTGGCACCTGGATTGACCAGAATTGTGCTGGTCGTTGAATACTATGCTTCGGGCCTCTTCGAGAAGACCGGAAATCTGTGGCGTGCTCAGGGACGACGACTTCGGCTGGATCTCAAACACTTCCAGCGCCACGTCACGCTCACCGACGAAGAGCCCGAGGGCTGGCGTGGAGAAATCCGCGACGGCGAGGTCGTGCAGACCCACGAAGAGGCTCTTGAAGAAGAAGACGGGGACCATGACCGCGAGGGTGATGGGTACGACGAGGACGAGGGTGATGGGTACGAGGACGAGAGGGATGAGTACGACGAGGACGAGGACGAGAGGGATGAGTACGACGAGGACGAGGACGAGGGTGATGAGTACGACGAGGACGAGAGGGATGAGTACGACGAGGACGAGGACGAGGAGGATGGAGATGCTGAGAGGGAACGACAAAGAGTGAGACGGCGATGAAGAAGCGGGGTGAGCTGGGGCCTGACAGAGCCCCGGCTGACGGCCATGAGGGGGTGAGTCGGTGGCCTTGCCGGTGCCCCAGTGCCAGGAAGCGGACTTTCGGTCAAAACCTGGCCAGACCAGCGGGCCGTGCAAGGCCTCGGCCGGAGCACGGCGTGCCTGACCCGACGCCAGGCCGACGGCCTCCCATGTCAACAACTGGATCCGGTGGGACCCCCGTTGGCCACGTTTCCGTCACGACAGCCAGTACGGACCCCACCTGATCGACGGCTGCCTTTCACCCTGCCCCTACCAACTGCCTTGGTGCGCCGGACGCAGGCCTGCCGTTGCCCCGAGTGCGGCAGGTCGGCGTCTGGCTCTCGATGCGCCTAGACACTCAGTGCTTGAAGGTGTCCTTGCCCTTCTCGATCACCTGCTTCACCCTCCCCTTCGTCTTTTGCGCCCTTCCCTTTCCCTCCAGGCTTTCATTGCCCACGGCCTTCCCAGCCGCTTCCTTGGTCTTCCCCTCTGCTATTTTTCCGATGTTCTTGGTCTTCTTTCCGATGCCCATTTTTTGCTCCGTGGGAGTCATTCAGATGGTGGCAGCAGAGTCCCGAGGGGTCCGAGATCCAAATTAAGGTCTTCCATGGAAAGGTCGTATCTTGCGCAGAGTTCAATCATACGACTGTGCAGAATCATCAGAGTTGCTCCCAGACGTTCCTCCTGCTCCTCGGTGAGATCTCCTGCGTCGACCCGGTGAAGGGCTTGGCGTTCCATGAGCTGTCGCAGCAGCTCGACGAGGGTGAGGACGAGCTTGATCAGGTCCCGTTCCACTGTGTCCGGGTCCGTGGTGATCCGGCGGGCGGGCCTTCGGGCTTCCGCCCTGCGCCGGGGCGGGACTTCCTGTGGCATCGCCGGCAGCATGCGGAACGCACGGACGGCGGCGTCGGCCACCTCGTCGAGGCGATTGCCGGGTGGAGGACGTTTTTCAGCTGTCATGGTCCTCTCCTAGGGGTGCTGAGAGGGCATTCCACGGGGAGGGGTTCTGCTCGCTGATGGAGACGATCAGGGCACGCAGTGATATGCGCACGAGGTCGATATCCGCGATGGAAAGCACGACGTCACCGGTGAGGACCACGCCTCCGCTGAGCAACCGGTCCAGCAGGTCGATCAGTGCGATCTGCCGTTCCGGCAGCGGCTCCCGCGACGTGGCAGGAAGGCTACCGACCGACCTCATGGAGCGACCCTCTTCACGGTTCTGCCTCGGCGGCGAAGGAGTACGGGGGCCACGGCCCGGTGATCTCGAGGCGGACCCCGCTAATGCCCTCTGCCGCCCTCATCACGGCGGCGCGAAATCCTTCGGCTCGGTGCAGCGGCACAAGATAGGCGTCGTTGACGACGTTCTCTCCCGGCCGACGAGCGAGTTCACCTTGCTGCGGCCGGTGCTGCACACGATCCACTGCGTGGTCGCGGGCGGCGGCCTGTATCCGCTCAGCGGCCCGTTCGGCATCCTGGTAAGCGTCTTCGCGAGCATGCCGCTGCGCCCTGCGCCGACTGAGATAGGCGCGTCCGGGGCTCAAGCCCGTGGGCGTGTCCGCGGCGGCCTTGTTCTCACTCTCCGCAGACACTTCGACGTAGAGCTTGACACCCCACTCCACCTGGGCCGCCAGGTCGGTCAGACGGCGACCAAACGCCTCGTGGCGGGTACGGAGCATGCCCCGTACCCGCTCGTCGTCCAGGTACACCGTCGCCAGACGAAGTGGCAGGACGGTGGTGCGGGCTGCCAGGGCCTCAATCACGCGGTGATGGGAGCGGGCGACCGACTCCAGCCACTCCAAGTCCTCGAGATGCGCTCGCAGCGCGGCTTCCTGGAAGTCCCGCTCGGGTACCGGGCTCACGGCGATCACCACATCGTGGCCTTCTCTGGCACGCACCAGATGCACCGGCGCATCCGACACTCCAGGGAGCTCGGCGAGAACTTCCGTCAGCGATCCGTCGGCGTCCCGTGCCACGGCGTACGCGTAGGTGACGGTCTCGGTCATGACTTGTCCCGTCCTTCGCCGCGGGCGCTGGGGGCTGACCGCTTGGTGCGTGACGTGCGGCGGGGAGCCGAAGGACGACTCTCCTCCTCGGCCGGGGGCAGCTCACGGTCCTCGTGCAGGGCCGCGATCTCGGCATGCAGCCGTCTGTTCTCCTCGGCGAGTGACCGATAGCCGTCATTGGCACCGGAGGACAATGCCGGGTCGTGTTCCCACCAGTCGATGCCCATTTCCTTCGCCTTGTCCACCGAAGCGACCAGAAGGCGCAGCTTGATGGTGAGCAGCTCGATATCCAGGAGGTTGATCTGGATGTCGCCGGCGATGACGATGCCTTTGTCCAGGACCCGCTCCAAGATGTCGGCGAGATTGGCTGAGGAGCCTTGGCCATACGGAGCGGACCTGGACGGAAGATCGCCCAGTCTCCTGGCGACGGGTTCGGACACGGACCCTGCACCTCGATTCCCTGGTATTGCAACGCGGCAACGGCGCCGCATGACCACGCTCTGTCGTCCCGTGGACAGTGGAGATCAGGTAGATGTGCCCCGGATATGCCCCCTGATCTCGTCCAGCCGGTCCAGCAGCGCGTCCTCGCGCCGATCGAATGTTTCCTCGTCGATGTCCCCGGCCAGGAGCTGTCGCTCCAGTCGGGCGAGTTCGCGCTCGACGGGCGCTGGATCGTAGTACTCGTTCTCCGCGGCCTCGACCACACGCTCCATGACCCAGGCCACACCGCGCACCGGAGCCAGAGGAAGGGTCGCGAGCTGAGTCAGCAGTCCCATGGAGGCTCCCTAGACGAAGCTGTACGCGGGGAGCGGGCCGAGCAGTCGCAGGTCGAATTCTTCGCCCAACTCCTCGGCGAGACCCTGCTGTTCGCTGAGGAAGCTCTTCTCGTTGTCCCGCGTCACAAGGAAGGACACGTTCAGGAAGTCGTTCCCGGTCGCCTGCGACGAGCGTTCCTCCCGCGCGAATCCGCGCAGCGCGTCGATAACACCTGCCGCGAGTCGACCCTGCCGCGCCTGCACTTCCTGTGAGACCAATTCGCCGAGAGCGAGGGGAAGTTCCGGGCTTCCGCTGCCACTCCTGATCGCTTCGTTGAGCTCGCGGGCTTCATCGGACTCGCGAAGTATCTGACGCAGCAGGGCATCCTCGTCCTGGGAAGCCTTCAGGTGGTACTCGACGCAGTCCTCCAACGCCCGCAACCGTTCGCCGAATTCATCCGCGCGGTCCTCCAACACCGCTCGCACCGCCTCGTCGTCCGTGGCGGTGAGACCGAACTGCAGCGGCAGAACCGTACCGTCGGCCATCAGCGCCTCCTGGACGGCCTGGTGGGCGCCGAGATCCCGGCGCTTGGGCCGTAGCTCCTCGGGCGCGTCACTGACGACAGCGGACAGTTTCTCGGAATGCACGGTCCGAAGCGCTGCCGGCGGATCTCCCACCCCGTCGAGGCCGTCCAGGCGCTGCGGATGAGTGGGCAGGAGGATGGAGTAGACGTATACGGGCATGGCTCACTCCTCGCGACGCCGGGCGGAGGGCCGACGCCGTGGCCGCTCCCGCCTTTCCTCGGGTTCCTTGCGCCTCTTTTCGGACCGCTCGCTCTCCTCGTCGTCATCGCCCCCCTTGAGGGCATCGGTCAGCACTTCGGCGGCCCCGCTCAGGGCTCCCTTGGTCTTCCCCTGCGCTCCGCCCTCGGTGACCTCGCCGACCAGGTCGGTCAGTTGGGAGGGGGCCTTGCGGCCCTGCTCCAGGTCGAGGCGGTTACAGGCCTCCGCGAAGCGGAGATAGGTGTCCACGCTCGCCACGACTATGCGGGCATCGATCTTGAGGATCTCGATGCCCACCAGCGAGACACGTACAAAGACATCGATGACCAAGCCGCGGTCCAGGATCAGATCGATGATGTCGTAGAGGTTGGCGGACCCTCCCCCACCGCCTCTGGAAATGGTTCCTCCGGCTTGCGGCACCACAGTCATGGTGCCCCCTTTCAGTGGCTCACGTTCGATTCCGGCGCAGCCTTCTCGTCCGGGTGCCAATCGCTATATCCGCGGTGTGGTACGGGCCTCAACCTCGATCGATCTGCCCTCGGGTGTAGCGTCGTGTGCGTTCGTACGACACGAGTTCGCCGTCCTTGTCCAGCATCACCCGGTAGCTGGCCATCACGCTTGTTGTGCCGGGAACACGTTCCAGCTCCAAGACTTCTACGTCCGCCTGCCAGCCGTCTTCCGTCGGCTTCAGCGCCGAGACGGATTCCGGAGCCCGTCCGAGAAGCTCCTGGAGCTGCTCAGCCGCGTACCGCATGGCCTGCGGTGCTGAAACCCGACGGGGCGCGCGGCTCGTCCCACTCGCACCCTTGCCGGCCCGACCAGCATCGCTTTTCCCGGCGGTCTTCCTGCTGGACGGGCGCCGGACACGCTCTGTCTCGTCTTCTTCTCCTACAGCCATGTTCCCCTCTCCGGAGTTTCGGAGACGACATGCTGCCCACGCCATATTCACAAGGCGCCATTACATGATAGTCGGCTTGAGCTGACCGTTCACGGTTCTGCACTGGGGGACGGCTGTACTTTCGTGCCCCTGCACACTGAGTCATTGACGATCGCCGACACACGCTGAGGCCGGAGGCGCCCTCTACCGAGGGCAGGTACAAGGGCGATCTGTCGAAGATCTGCTTGCGCAGTGCACAGCCACAACAGTGAAAAGGGGGGTAGGTAAGCGCGCATCAGAACACGTGGTGATCGTGGGCGGGACTCCCGGCCTACGGGATCGAAACCACGGCTTCCCCTGCCGAAGCATGGCAACCCGGCCGCGTCGGCGGCCCGTCCACTGCGATTCAAGGGTGATCGTGGCGGAGCCCTTCCGGTCTCACGCGAGGCCTGTGCCGGACGAGGGCGGTGCTCCCGTCCGGCGGCGAGGAATGACCATGTTGCGAAAGCTGGCCGAAGAAGTCGAGGACTGCATGCCCTCGACGGTGTCTCTCACAGACTGCCGGCTGGATGGCGCGGGCCACACGTCCCGAAGCGATCAAGAACGCGCTGTCGGGCACCTGGCTGGGACACCCGATGCTGACGGACGTGCCCATCGGAGCGCTCTCGGTGACCTGTACACATGCCGGGGGGCCGCTGGACGAAGGCCACGTCGTGGCCGACGGCTGTATCAGCTGCCCCTGGCATGCCAGTGGCTTCCGGCTCACGGACGGCAAGGTTGATGCGCGGGCTGGCAGCCGTCGACCAGCCCCGAAGGTCGCCAGCGGACGCGTTTACGTACGGTCCGTGAGGGAGTGTCGGGGTGATCAACGCGAAGGGCCTGATCACGTCCCCAGGTACAAAGCGGGTGCTCTGACAACACCGCAGAGGGTGGGCTGCAGGACGGCATGCCTTATCTGTACGGCGGGGCCATTCAGACGCGACGGTCACAGGGCAGCCCGGTTTGATGGAGGTGTCCGTGACGAGGCGCGGGCCGGAACCGAACTGCTTTCTCTCGTTGTTCAGGGAGACACGTCACCCCTCGACTCCGGTGGTTCCATGAGCTGTGCCGACGGGTTTGGACTCCGGGGACCCACGCTGGCGCAGGTATACGGAGAAGGTGGCCATGCAGGCCACTGCGAGCAGTTCGGACTGCCAGTTCTGCAGGCTGCGACTCCAGAAGTCGGCGGAAACGAGATAGTTGCCCCAGCCGATCGGGGCCTGGAGTGAGCGCAACTGCTGCTCATTGTAGGCAGCGACGCCCGCGATGGACTGTGCCAGCCATGACAGCAGGAACAGTCCCGCCATGACCAGGCCGAGTGAGCGGCTGAACAGCGCTTGGCGGGCTCCACCGATACCGGCCCAGCGTGGAGAATCCTTGCGGGCGTATGCGCCCATCCGCTGTTCCCGATCCGATTCGGTGCCGGCTCTGCCCAGTTTCTTGGACTCGGGCGAACCGCGCTGCAGCAGCCAGACCGTCGCGAAGATGTAAAGGAAGAACTGCAGGTACTCCGACTGCCAGTTCTCTGTCACATCGACGGCGAAGTCCGAGGACATCAGATAGGAGCCGAACCCGATGCGCGAAAGGCCGTCGGTCGCGAGCTGATCGTTGAACTCCAAGTGTCCGGCGACGGCCTGCCCCACGAGAGCGAGTACGAAGGCGGTGCCGAAACCCAGGCTCAGCCCGTTGTCATGCAAGAAGCGACGCATGGCCGCCCCTTCCTGACCCGCGACTTCACATGGTCTCACCGGTGCATCAGCCCGATCGCGATGAAGTAGGCAAGGCCTGCCACCACCGAGCCCAGCAGCAGCGTGAACATGACTCGCATACGGCTCACCCGCCCTTGACCGAGCATTGATAGGGGTGGCCGGTCCGAGGCCGGCACCCGGCGGCGACGATCTTCCATCCGTCTGCGAACTGTGAGAGGAACAGGGTGTCCGAGGCAAGAACGACCCGCGCCTGCCGACCATAGACATCGACCGTACGGGCGAAACCCCCTGCGGGGAGCTCCACCTCCGGGATCGCGTCGGCACATGCCGTCTTTCCGGACGCCGCCACTTCGTTGCGGGTCTCCGGTGCCAGAGCCACACACGCGGCTGAGGCATCACCGGTGGCGATGGCCCGTTCGAATCCTGCCGCGGCAGCGGATGCGTCCGAAGCGCGCTCGCCGGAGCCGCCGCACCCTGTGAGCCCCAGACCCAGAATGGGCACGACGAGCAACCCCGCACGGCGGGTGGCGCCCGGAGGGCACCACCCCCGGTTCCCGTGCGCCGTCATGGCGTGCAGGACATCGGCGAGTTCAGGCCTGTGTGCCCGGTTCCTTCGACTGTCTCTTTTCCTGCTTCAGCCATTATCTGTTCTCTCTGCTTCCTGGCCTGTTCCGGCCTGCGGCCGTACACCCATGATGTTGGTTTCCTGCCCAGCATGGGGCGCGGGTCGAATCCAAGCCGGAAGAACACACTCCAATGGCACGCAGTTCGCGATCGTGCTCATTCGGTTGCGCCATGGCGACGTCACGCGAGAACCCATGACAGGCACCAGAGGGCCGCTGCTGGGAGAATGCAATCGTGCGGACTGTAGGTGTGGAGGAGGAATTGCTGCTCGTCGACACAGAGAGCGGTGAGCCCCGGGCGCTTTCGACGGCCGTGCTGGCCGTCGCCGAACGGCGCTCGGAGGGAGACTCGGCCTTCGAGCCGGAGCTTCATCATCAGCAACTGGAATTCGCCACCGAACCGTGCAATGGAATGCGCGAACTCGCGGACGAAATCCACCGCTGGCGCGCTGAGGCCGCCGAGAGTGCCGCCCGGACCGGGGCAGCTGTGGTGGCCCTTGCGACGGCTCCCCTGCCGGTCAGCCCATCGATCGGTGACGGGGAGCGGCACAGCTGGCTGGCTGACAGGTTCGGCCAGACCACGCAGGAACAGCTGACGTGCGGATGCCACGTACACGTTTCCGTGGCCTCCGACGAGGAGGGCGTCGGCGTATTGGACCGAGTACGCACATGGCTACCAATTTTGCTAGCACTGAGTGCCAACTCGCCTTTTTGGCAAGGTTGCGACACGAAGTACAGCAGTTACCGGAGCATGGTCTGGGGGCGCTGGCCCTCCGCCGGACCGGTCGAGGTCTTCGGCTCCGCAGAGCGCTACCACGAACAGGTCCAGGCACTCATCGAAACGGGAGTCCTGCGTGACGAAGGAATGATCTATTTCGACGCGCGGCTTTCGCACCGGTACCCAACGGTCGAAATCAGAGTGGCGGACGTGTGCCTGGACCCGGCCGACACCGTGCTGCTCGCCACGCTCGTCCGCGGCCTCGTCGAGACCGCGGCACGCGAGTGGCGCGCCGGCGATCCGCCGGACCCGGCGGGAGCGGGCGTCCTGCGCATGGCTGCCTGGCAGGCCGGCCGGTCGGGACTGGAGGGGCAACTGCTCCACCCTCGCACCATGCGGCCCGAGCCCGCGGCCGATGTCGTCGGGGCCCTGCTCGCGCATGTTCGCAGTGCGCTGGAGGACAGCCACGACTTCGCCTCGGCCGAGAAGGCGCTCATGGACGTCCTGGAGCGGGGGACCGGGGCGCAGACCCAACGGGAACTGCTCGCTCGCACCGGAAGCCTTCGTGACGCAGTGGCCGAGTGCGTGTCCAGGACACGTGGCTGACCGTGAAGAGGTCTGCCCCGCTTCCGCACTGGGTGGCATCTGCGCCGGATCGATCCAGAACTTGTTGTGGCACTGGGCGCGACTGCGGGCAAGGCCCTGTTCGGCAGCTCCTTCAGAGTGTCCGAGGCGCGTGGCGCGCTGCTGTCCCTGCCGGGGCCCGACCCGCCCGCTTCGAATAATGGGAGAGACGCGGCTGAGGATGAGCGACGTCGACGGGCCTGGTGTTTCCGGCCCGGCCGACCTTCTCGCCCACCTCGACGACAGCGTGTTCGCGTGATCGGGGCAGCGGGCTGAACCGCGAGTGGTGCTGTGCTCAGTCGGGCAAGCGGCACCCGTCCGTGCTCACTGGGTGGTCACGGCAAGTGCCGAGTCCACCTCGCGGAGGAACGGTTGCAGGTCACCGGGGTTGCGCGAGGTGATGAGAGTCCAGCCCTGGGCATCATCCGTGACTACCGGCTCGTCGGTCCACTCGCCGCCGGCGTTGCGGATGTCCGTCT
Organism: Streptomyces sp. NPDC007164; assembly: GCF_040634135.1. Classification (NCBI taxonomy): domain Bacteria; kingdom Bacillati; phylum Actinomycetota; class Actinomycetes; order Kitasatosporales; family Streptomycetaceae; genus Streptomyces; species Streptomyces sp. NPDC007164. The sequence continues at coordinate 9,767 of NZ_JBEYFB010000057.1, read as the reverse complement.
TCAGCGACGAGTAGGACGTCAGCTTCTTTCCTGCCACGACGTCCGCTTCGACCAGGGCCCATGGCCCGTGGCAGATGGCTGCGACGGGCCGCCCGGACGAGGCGAAGGAACGGACGATACCAGTGGCGGAATCCTGGCCCCGCAGGGCATCGGCGTTCAAGGTGCCGCCGGGGACCAGCAGCAGGTCGTAAGCGGAAGGGTCCACGTCGGCCAGAGCGAGTTCGGGGCGGATGGTCTTCCCGGGGGCCTTGTCGCTCACCAGTGTCCGGACTTCTTCCGTGGAGGTTGCGGCGACATCAACTTCGGCACCCCAGCCTCGCAGGTGTTCCAGAGGTACCAGGAGTTCGTCCTGTACGACACCGTAGTTCGTGACGATCGCCAGTACCTTCCGCTTGCTCAAGTCGTCGTCAGACATTCCTGGGTCCTTTCAGGAGGGTGTGAGGTCCTGGGTATGCATCCCGGGATCCTTGACTCATCTGCCCCGTCCTGGGGCGGCCAGCCGTGCTGTTCAGGGGTCATCACCGTTTACGCGGACACGGACGGTGCGCAGCGTGGGGTCGGCGGGGTCGGGGACGTTCATTCCTGCGTCGATGCCCGAGCGGAGGTAGTGCAGAACGGGCTCGGTCAGCTGTTCCCCGGGCAGGACCACGGGGATGCCCGGTGGATAGGGCGTGATCATCTCTGCGGCCGTGCGGCCTGCGGCTTTGTCCAGCGGTACGTCCTCCACCGCCGAGAAATAGGCATCGCGCGGCAGACATACCTGGGGCAGCCTCAGCTCGCCCGGGTCGGGAACCGCCACCTGTGCCTCCGGGCGGAGCATGTCCGTGTGGCGGGCGAGATCGCGTAGCGCCGTGACCAGGCGTCCGGTGGTGGTGGAGTCGTCCGCATGGGTGAGCTGTGCGGTGATGCGGCGATGGTCCATGAGGTGCGTGTCGATGCGGTGGTGCGCGCGGAGCCAGTCGGCCGCGAGATATCCGGAAGTGCCGAGTCCGTCGATGTCGATGACGACGGGGAGGGGGTCGAACTCGGCTCCTGCCCCTGGGCCGCAGAAGTCGTCACGGTCGTTGACGTGCATTCCGTCGATGGTCTCGATCTCCTGCCTGACGGAGGCTGCCAGGTCGAGGGCGCGGGTCATCAAGAGGCGTCCCTGCAGAGCCATTTGACGCCGCCAGCCGTCGATTCCGGCGTAGAGAAGGACTGAGGGACTCGTGGTTCCGAGCAGGTCCGCCCGGGAAGCCAGCGTGTCGTGGTCGATCAGCTCTCCCTGGAGGTGGAAGACCGAGCCCTGTTCCAGGCCGCTCCCCATTTTGTGGATGCTGGTGACACAGACGTCGGCGCCCGCGTCCATGGCCCAGGAAGGCAGGTCCGCGTGGAACGGCAGGTGGGCCCCCCCATGCCTCGTCGACGATCAGGGGGCGCGAGCGGCGATGGCACACCTCGGCGACGGCGTGCAGGTCGGCAGTGGATCCGTACGGGGTGGGGCTGGTCACGAGGGCGCCGCGGACATCGGGGTCTTCTTCGAAGCCCCGCTCGAAGGATTCGGCCGAGGGCGGATGCGCGAGGTGGCGCTCGGTGTCCCATTGCGGTTCGATCCACACCGGCTCGATGCCGGACAGGATCAGACCGGACACCACGGATTTGTGCGCGTCCCTTCCCACAAGGAGCTTCTGGCCGTGTGCAGCGACGCTGAGCATGGCGGCTTTCACCGAGAGAGAGCTGCCGCAGGTGGAGAAGAAGGTGTGCTCCGCGTGGACGGCGTCCGCCATCAGTTGTTCCGCTCGGCGCAGCACATTCTGCGTAGTCCGCCGGTCGTCCAGGCCGCCGCTGGCCAGAACATCGCTGAGGAAGACAGCGTCTCCGAGGACCGCGCGCACGGCCGGATCTGCTCCGCTCGCCTGCTTGTGGCCGGGAGGCGAGAATCCGAGTTCGTTCCGCTCTTTGTACGCGGTGAGCGCGTCCAGGACGGGCGCTTTGCTGTGGTCCATAGGCATGTGCGACGCCTTCCTTGACACGTCGGCCGAGGGGCCCAGCCGGGTGCCCTGGCTCCGCTCAATGGACGTCGATGGCGAGGAACCGCGGTGGGAGCAGGGTCCGGTTCAGCGGCATGCGGAGAACCACTCCGTAGTGGGTTCGTGTATGCAGTGCCGATGTGGAAGCCGACGGAGCCGGCTTGTGGGACGACGCCTTCGGGTACCGACCAGATTGCGGTCGCCCTACCAGTAGTGCCTCCGCCCGGCGACCGCGTGTCCCATTCCGCCCAGGATCCACAGAATCAGACCCACCACCGCGAGAATGATCCCGATCGTCCAAAGGATGGAAATGCCGGTCACGAAACCGATGACAAGCAGGATGACTCCGAGGATGATCACGACACGCTCCGATCTCGTGTGTGCTCTTCTTTCACTCTGACTCCCGTGAGCCGCCACGGCAACTGCCCAGCAGGCCAAGAGCCTTCCGGGCAGAAGCGGCGGTCGGCCCCGCCGCTGCCCGGATCATTCGTCCACATTCGCAGCAGTTCGCTGCCCGGCACGGCGTCGGTGACTGGTGTCGCACCACGGAGGGGTCCGACTGCGTCGGCATGTGCAGACAGCAACGACGAAGCGGTCGGAGACAGCGGTGGTTCCGTCCGCACCGGTCACTTGTACCGGCCCCTCCACCAGCAGAGGGCCGCGTTCAGTCACGGTGAGACGCCGTCGGGACTCAGGTTTGTTCGGCACGAATGATCACCAGTTCCTCGAATCTGTCGTCCGCACTCATGAGTCCTCGCGCACGCAGCCAGTTGATTCTGGAGCGCAGGACCGGCCCCACCGGTATGTGTGCCCGTGCACTGATGGACGCCTCCAGACCGCCGCGGGACAGACGGCGCACAGTGGCATCGGGATCGCACAGCTTTGAGTGCACCATGAGGAGTACCCCACCCCGCCGCAGTGCTGCGGGGGCGTCGTCGCACACACGGTCCACGACCGCCCGCCCGTCGGGCCCGGCGTCCCAGGCACGCGAGGCGCCCCGCGTGGGGCCCCTCGCCGTCGGGGACGGCACGTACGGAGGGTTGCAGAGCACCAGGTCATAGGAGTGCTCACCGACTGCGGAGATCAGGTCGCTTCGCCGTACGGTGATCCGCCGATGGTGCAGAAAGGCGTTGAGGCGCGCCGTCACCACGGCTACGCGCGCGACATCGACGGCGATCACACTTCCGCCCAGCTGCGCGGCGCGCAGGGCCAGGACGCCGCTTCCTGTGCCGAGGTCCAGCACAACGGCCCCGGGGCGGATTCGCTCTCGTTCAAGAGCCGTCATCAGCAGCCGGGTGTCGCCCTGCGGAGCGTAGACACCGGGCAATTTGATGAGGAAGGGATGCGAAGGTCTTGCTGGTTCCGCAGCCATACGCGTACTCCCGTCGAACAGTAACGGGCCGTGGTCCCCAAGTTCCCCGCGCGGCCCGAGCCGACTGCTGGCAAGCACCTGTGGCGGTTGCGGCCGGCGGGACAACCGGAGGCCTCTCCGTTCAGGCTCCCCAACCTGCGAGGAGCCGGTCGGTGAGACGGTCCTCCAGGTGCGAGGTCGCGGTGATGCCGAACACGATGTCCTTCTCCAGGTCGGGTTCATCGTCGAGGAGTCCGCGGATGACCTCACGACGCACAACCTGTTCGTGCACGGCATCGGCTTCGACGTGCTCCATATAGAAGAACTCCGCGGCCGGGCCGGCACCCGCGCGCTTCATGGCGAGCGCGAGGCGGCGGGAGGCGGGCGAGGAAGTGATCTCTACAGCGGCGAAGTGACCTACTAGCGCTCCACGCAGCCTGCGGTGCAGACCGAAGAGCGACATGCCGTTCACCAGAGCGAGCATCTCCGCGCAGCCATCGTCGAGATAACGGCCGTACTGCGTCTCCAGCCCCAGGTCCGCCATGAGGTCCGCGAAGAGCCGGGCGTGCACCCGCTCCGCGCGCCCTCCGCCGAACTCGTCGTACTCGACAGCGGCCATCCCCGCCTTGGCACGACCGCTGAGCCGCGGTAGCACCCAAGCGTGGGGATCCGCTTCCTTCAAATGGTAGAGCGAACGCTGCACCACGTACTCGCGCAGATGCCGCAAAGTGCCGTGCTCCCGAAGGAACTCCGGTACGCCGCCCCCGCTCACCGGTTCCAGCAGTTCAGCCAGGGCATCGTCCACCGGTAGCCGAGCGGATGCGTCTCGACGCAGCGCGGTCAGGAAGCGGTCCTCCAGCGCGGCACGCACGGTCAGCAGCGAGGGATCCCACTCCCACGCGGGCTCGACCCCGGCGAAACCCCGGTAGTGCAACTCGTACGAGACGTACAGCGCCAACTGGAGATCGTCCCCGTAGGGATCCGCTTCCTGGGCCGCAACCGGATCCGGCAGTGGACACTGCTCCGCGAGACAGCCGATCAACGCGCCGGAGAGCGGGCCCCGATGCCTCGGGAGCACCGGGTCCCGGCCTGCGCCCATGGTCAATCACCCCGTTCAGGACCCGCGCATCCCGCGCGTTCTACGCGGCCACGCAGAGCGGGCTCGTTCATTACTCGATCCTCGCCCCACCCGCTCGCCTACGCATCTCCAACGGCTACGCAGCTTCGGACCCCGTGCAGGCTGGGCCGCCCTCGCCGTCGGTCCGGCGCGCCGTGTCGGTGCTGCGTGGGGTCTTCGGTATCGGACGACCGGAGAAATCGGCGGCTGCCGACAGCGCCGGCCCGTAACCAACTGTACGGATCACGCTCCGTACTGCCGCAAGAGCATCCAGTCGCGAAATGGCTACACCGGCACGGCTGCTGAGGCTTCCTTCAGTAGGCGGCCAGTGGCATCCATGTCCGTGCTGCCGTCGCGGCGGCGAACGTGAGCGGAGCAGAGTGATGACGCACAAGAACATCGCCACGACGGCGGGCGAGCAGGCGCAGCGCGAAGGCCGCCTCGCCGCGGTCATCACCGAGAGCCGCGCAGGTGGCGATCGGGGCCGGGTTGGTCAGTCCGGTGATCGGTTCGCGCAGATCGGGGTCGAGGACCAGGAGGATGGCCTTGACCTGGTTCATCGCCTGGGTGCGCGCCTTGACGGCCGATTCCTTGGCCGGCCGCAGCACGTGCATGTCCGCTGCAGGACCGTCTGCGGTCTTCGGCGTGGTGGTAGCGCGTCCCGAAAGAACGGCCCGTGCGCCCGCATCCGCATCGGTGGCGTCCGTCCTGCCGCGCTTGCGCCGGGTCGCGCGGCCAGGCTGGTTGACCGCGACGACGTCGATGCCCTCCCGGCGCAGCGCTCAAGTCAGCGCGACTCCGTAGGATTCGGTGCACTCGACGCCGGCGCGTCGAATGACACCGAAGGCCTTTGTCCAGGCGGTGAGTTGACGATAGCCGACGGCCGTGGTCGGGAACTCCTGGTGCGCGCCCTCCTCGCGGAGCACGGAAGGCGCAGGCCCTCGCGGCTGATGTCGTCGACCACCCCTCGGCAACCAGGAAGTCGGCCAGTCCGGTCAGGCTCCAGGTCGAGAACGGCAGGTCATGCTCGGTCGGCTTGGACTTGGCGATCTTCACGACCGGCATGCCCTGAGCGGACAGCAGCACCATCATCGCGCGCCGCCAAATCGCCACGGAGCCCGTCCCCCTGCGGACTATCCGCAGTTTCCGCCGGCCCTCGTCGTCATCGATCTCGCGGACGCGCACTCGTTCTGCCACCCGAATAGCCAGGCGGCCCGATGCAGCTGGAGCGTCAGGTTCAGGAGGACTCGTCGGAGTCGGCCGCGAGCGTCTTGTACACAGCTCCTGACCAGGTGGCACCGTCGGCTGCCACACAGATACCGAAGACACGATCGTGGCTGGTCCAGCCGTTGACGCGGCCACGGTTGTTGCTGATGTGCACCCGCTTCCTGGCGAGGTCCACAGACGACACCAAGTGCAAGTAGACCGTCCCGGCGACACGGGCGAGGACGATGTCCCCGACCTCCAACTTCGATGGGTCGACCGGAGCCACGACCACCTGCTGCCGACTGCGTATCAGCGGGACCATCGAGGAGCCGCTGGGCCGGAACGTCACGGTGGCCCCGCCAGCAACCTTGCCTGCCACTGCATCCAGTACACCCATCCGGTGATCGTGGCAGATTCCCCCGTACCACCCCACAGATCTACTCCCCCGTGCTCCACCAGCGAGGCGAACGTTGCCTGATGCGGCACTGGTCGACTCAAGTGCGCAGGCTAGCTTCGGATCATTTGCAGCTTGCCGAGCTCAGCTGAGGGCGCGTCTGGACCGTTCCAGCCAACCCAGCGGGTTCCACTGATTTCGGCGACGAGCGCGGAGTCAACGCTCCAGAAGCTGTGGCTGGGTTCTTCGAAGACGTACCAGCCGTCCAGCCAGAGAGGGATCGACTGGTTGGGCAAGGCCGTCAGCTCGCTGGTGGTGGCGAGGTTGCGGCATCCGAAGACCGCTTCTTGGAGCACGAAGCTCGTAAGGAACTGTTCGAGAGATGGTGTCAGCGGGGTGTACTCGTCTTCCGAGTCGTCGTCCCACATCCAGTGGGCGTTGCTCAGCACGACGGGTGCCGCTGGACCGGCGGCTGTAACACGACATGTCCAGCTGTCCTGGTTCTCGCTGAGGAACTCGACCGTTCCATCGTGAAGGCTCAGGGCCTCGGCGCGTACGAGCACATCTTGTTGTTGGAAGATCCCGGGCGAGTCCGGCAAGTGCTCCTCCGGATTCGGGCCGGGCCAGCGTCCGGCATGACGATACAGACGTTGGAGCGGCACTGGGAGGAACTCGGGTAGTTCCGTCTCGGTCAGGCCATAGCTCGGTTGACGTGGGCCGTGCCACGCAGTGATGAAGTCCTCAAGCCACTCAACCGAACCATCCGATGCCCGCATGACACCACAATAGACAAATCCGAATGGGGGCGTGAGACGCGTGAACGGGGCGACGACGGTCACGCGAGCGCAGGGAGTCTCACAGCCAGGTGATGATTGCTGCTGTGGTTCTCGGTCAGGGTCTCCGCAGCGACTTTGACTGGTAGACCGGGCCGTCTTCAGGGTTGTGGAGGCTCTTGGCCGGACCGCCCTTACTTCCGTGACAGATGAAATCCCCGGTCGCCGCCTGTGAGTTGCTTGCCGACTGAACGAGGAGCACCGAGGCCACAGCCGCCAAGACGGCGAACGTCTGCCGCAGCCGCATCTCGCGCCTTTCTGTGTGTCGAATCTGCGGAGAGCGCCTCGCTCTCGGGCATCCACGTCTGACGCGCGGTACCGCTGCGGGGGAGTCGCCTGGACGTCAGGGGCAGCGCACGAACTGCACGCTTGCGCCTTCCAGGTTTCCCGAGCCCTTGGTTAGCAGTGCGGTAGAACTGCCCATGCATTTCAGGCCCTTGAAGATGATGAAGTCGCGGTTGGTCTTGTTCGACACCGGACTGTTGATGTCGGTGTTGTAGCAGGTGTCGTCGTTCCGATTGATGAGGATTTTCAACACGCCATCACGGGTGTTGTATTCGAAAGTGCCCATAGCGGCGATGGCAGACACGGGCATAGGCGCCAGCAGGACGCCTCCAGCGAAGGTGTCGAGGATGGCAGGGATACGACGGCGCATGACTCTCAGGCAATGCGTCCTGGCCACGCGCGAACGTGCGGCCACCAACCGCACCATCGCGGCGCAATGCCCCCGAACCTACGGCGTATCGCCGACCAGATCACCGCGCTCACCGACCTCCCACCCGCCGCCCGCTCGGCCCAATCCATGCGGCCCTCGCCCACGATGCCCCAGCCGAACTCATCCGCCCCCCACACACAACGCCACCCGCCTGCCACCCACCCCCCGTCTCGCAGCCGCTCACCCCGGCCTCGCGGAGCAGCTCGACGCCCTCACGGACTCCGTTGCGCCTCCGCTTCCCCGGCTGACGAGCGCACCGATGTGCGGTCCGAGCGTCCCCGTCGTCAAGTGTCGGACACGGTGAAGAGTGTGCCGTCGCAGTCTTGGATGGCGAAGGTGTTGCTCGGGGCGCCGGCGGGTGAGGGAGCCGGTGCGGATTCGCCTCCTGCCGTGATGGCTGCCTCCGCGGCCTGCTTGCTGTCTTCGACGTGGAAGTCGATGTTCCAGCGGGGCCGGATTCCTGGGTCCGGGTCGGTTTCGATGCCTCCGCCGTACAGGGTGGCGACGGTGCGTCCGCCGGCCCGGACGACGATGTGGTCCTGGGCGTACTCGACCGTGCAGCCGCCGGGCCGGGCCCAGTCAAAGACCTCTGCGTAGAAGATCGCGGCGTCGAACGCGTCGCGGGTCCGCAGGTCCAGACGGACCGGCACGCCACCCTGCTCTGCGGGCCAGGACAGGGCCGAGCCCTCCCAGAATCCGAACACGGCGCCGTCCCGGTCGGCGGCGATCCCGGCACGGCCCTCGCCCAGGGCGAGCGGGCCCACGGCGAGAGTGGCGCCGCGCTCGCTGATCCGACCCGCCGTCTCGTCCGCGTCCCGGACGGCGAAGTACGGAGTCCAGACGGCCTGATGGCCACCGCCCGGGCAGCACCCGATCCCGGCGACCGGATGGCCGTGCGCCAGCGCCACCGAGAAGTCACTGCCGAGTGCGCTGGGCCTGAACGCCCAGCCCATGACAGCGGAGTAGAAGGACTGCGCCGCGTTCAGGTCCTGCGCCATCAGGTTCACCCAGCAGGGCGCACCGGCTACCGGCACGGTTCCTTCGAGGATCGGCATTCGATGCTCCTGCGGGTTCAGCGGATGTTGGTGCGGAGCAGGTCGCGTACGCGGTCCACCAGCCCGGCTCCGGGGACGAGGAATCGGTTGGCGGGCGGGAGGTTCGGGAGCGAGGAACAAGGGCTGGGAGCGGATTCCCTGGCCCGGCGTACCAGGCGGCCGAGTTCGTTTAGTTTCTCGGGCGGGAGGGCGGCTGCGAGTTTCGGGAACAGTTCGTGTTCTTCCTCGCGCACATGGGAGGCGACCTCGAACTTCAGTTTCGCGATCGTGTCGTTGAACCGCGGGTCATCGACACTCAGGTCTTCGAGGTCCCTGAGCATCCGCTCGGTTCCGGCGTGACTGGCGAGTTCCTTATCGGCCAGGGCCGCACCGTGCGGTGCGTGCTCGCGCACCGCAGGGTAGAGGTGCAGTTCCTCGGCAACCGTGTGCCGTACCAGTTCCGCGGTCAGCCGGTCCGCGAGCTCCCGGCGCCGGGGGTGGTCGACCGGCTGCAACTCGATCTGCGAGAACAGGTCCTCCAGCTCACGGTGATCGGCCGCGAGCTCCGCGATCAGATCGCCACCAGGTTCCATGTCGACACCGCACCTCTCCTCGGGTTGATCACCTCTCGGAGAGGTGGCAGCACACAGACAACACACCCCCGACGCGAAACCGGTGCCACGCGCGCGGGAATGACGCCGCACTCACCTCACCGGCTCACGTCTCGTGATGCGATCACCACCGTCCCGCACAAGGATCGGTATCACGGGCAGCGGCCCAGCTGCGCGCTGCCCCGCCCTTGAGCGGGTCACACTTCCCGGCGTTCCGGTCCGCTTCCCGGCTGTAGGGTCTCGCCATCCGTGGCGCGGGCTGTGACCGCTGATCAGCGGTTCTTCCGCTGTCTCAGGTCGATGACCCAATCGCCCAGACTCACGGGCATGGCATTTTTTGCGGTCTCCGTCGGCCCACCGGGACGAGTGACCGCTGATGTCACGCATGGCGGCCTGACGGAGCGGGTCTGTACGGTCAACGGTGTAACTCCCGAGCTGGAAGCGACAGTTGATGACTGACGTGATGAGTGACATCGAGGCCGGGGAGGCCGCCGTGG
>NZ_JBEYFB010000056.1:0-40265 GCF_040634135.1 Streptomyces sp. NPDC007164 | reverse complement strand
TACTGCAGGGGGGACCCTGTGGGAGAGTAGGACGCCGCCGAACTCCTTTTACGGGAAAGCCCCGTGTCCTTGTGGACACGGGGCTTTTCTGCGTTCACGAGGCACAGCCTCACCCCTGTGCACCGGTCAGCGGTGGCCGAGGGTAAGGTCAGGGGGCATCATTGACACTTTCTTCACAGGAGGCCCCCGGGTGGAGGTCCAGGAGACTCGGGTTCAGACGGACCGGGTACTCACCATCCCCAACATCCTCAGCATGGCTCGCCTTGTCGGGGTTCCGCTCTTCCTGTGGCTGATTCTTCGCCCTGTGTTCGGCGGCCCCCAGAGCGACAGCTGGGCCCTGCTGGTGTTGATGCTCAGCGGCATCAGCGACTACCTCGACGGCAAGCTTGCCCGCCGGTGGAACCAGATCAGCAACCTCGGCCGGCTCCTGGATCCTGCTGCGGATCGCCTCTACATCCTTTCGACCCTCGTCGGCCTCACCTGGCGGGAGATCCTGCCGCTGTGGCTGACCGCAGCACTTGTCGCACGTGAGCTGATGCTCCTCGTGATGGTGGGAATCCTGCGGCGTCACGGCTACCCGCCGCCACAGGTGAACTTCCTGGGCAAGGCCGCCACGTTCAACCTGATGTACGCGTTCCCCTTGTTGCTGCTCAGCGATGGAAGTGGTTGGCTTGCACCGCTGGCCGCCATTTTCGGATGGGCGTTCGCAGGTTGGGGTACAACGCTCTATTGGTGGGCAGGGATCCTCTACGTGGTTCAGGTCCGCCGCCTCATCAAGGCGGATGCAGCAGCCGACTGAGCTCGTTGATGCGGTGCCGTGCAGTGTGGCCGGCCCGCCGCGGATGACCCGGATGGTGCCCCGACGGGCGAAGTCGGCCAGACCGTCGTCTCTTCAAGGAGGACGTTTCCGACATGAAGGCCGTCGTGATGGCTGGCGGCGAAGGCACACGCCTTCGCCCCATGACCTCAAGCATGCCCAAGCCGCTTCTGCCCGTCGCCAATCGGCCGATCATGGAGCATGTGCTTCGGCTGCTCAAGCGGCACGGGCTGAACGAGACCGTCGTAACGGTCCAGTTTCTCGCCTCGCTGGTCAAGAACTACTTCGGGGACGGCGAAGAGCTCGGGATGGAGCTCAGCTATGCCAACGAGGAGAAACCGCTCGGTACCGCGGGAAGCGTGAAGAATGCCGAGGAAGCGCTGAAGGAGGACACCTTCCTCGTAATTTCCGGTGACGCGCTCACCGATTTCGACCTCACTGATCTCATCGCCTTCCACAAGGAAAAGGGCGGCCTGGTCACGGTGTGTCTGACCCGTGTGCCGAACCCGCTGGAATTCGGCATCACCATCGTGGACGAGGGCGGCCAGGTCGAACGCTTCCTGGAGAAGCCCACCTGGGGACAGGTCTTCTCGGACACGGTCAACACCGGCATCTATGTCATGGAGCCCGAGGTGTTCGACTACGTCGAAGCCGATGTCTCGGTGGACTGGTCCGGTGATGTCTTCCCCCAGCTCATGAAGGAGGGCAAGCCCATCTACGGCTATGTCGCCGAGGGCTACTGGGAGGACGTCGGCACCCACGAGAGCTATGTGAAGGCACAGGCGGACGTCCTTGAACGCAAGGTCGACGTCGACATCGACGGCTTCGAGATCTCGCCCGGCGTATGGGTCGCGGAAGGCGCGGAAGTACATCCCGACGCGGTACTGCGCGGACCTCTCTACATCGGGGACTACGCAAAAGTCGAAGCCGGCGCGGAGATTCGCGAGCACACGGTCATCGGGTCGAACGTCGTCGTCAAGAGCGGCGCATTCCTGCACAGGGCCGTGGTGCACGACAACGTCTACATCGGGCAGCACAGCAATTTGCGCGGCTGCGTGATCGGCAAGAACACCGACGTCATGCGGGCCGCCCGCATCGAGGACGGCGCGGTCATCGGGGACGAATGTCTGATCGGCGAGGAGTCGATCATCCAGGGCAATGTCCGCGTCTACCCGTTCAAGACCATCGAGGCCGGTGCCTTCGTCAACACCTCGGTCATCTGGGAATCGCGCGGACAGGCCCATCTCTTCGGCGCCCGTGGTGTGTCCGGGATCCTGAACGTCGAGATCACCCCGGAACTGGCGGTCCGGCTCGCCGGGGCCTATGCCACGACCCTGAAGAAGGGCTCGACGGTCACCACCGCACGTGACCACTCCCGAGGCGCCCGTGCCCTGAAGCGAGCGGTGATCTCGGCCCTCCAGGCCAGTGCCATCGACGTCAGGGACCTGGAGAACGTACCGATGCCCGTCGCGCGCCAGCAGACGGCGCGGGGCAGTGCCGGCGGCATCATGATCCGTACGTCTCCCGGTGTGCCCGACTCGGTCGACATCATGTTCTTCGACGAACGGGGCGCGGACCTGTCGCAGGCGCGGCAGCGGAAGCTGGACCGGGTCTACGCACGTCAGGAATACCGCCGTGCCTTCCCGGGCGAGATCGGCGATCTGCACTTCCCGTCCAGCGTCTTCGACTCGTACACCGGATCGCTGCTGCGCAACGTGGACACCGCGGGGATCGCCGATGCGGGGCTCAAGGTGGTCGTGGACGCGTCCAACGGAAGTGCCGGGCTCGTACTGCCCAGCCTGCTGGGGCGGCTCGGCGTCGATGCGCTGACCATCAATCCCGGGCTCGACGAATCACGGCCCACCGAGTCCGCCGAGACCCGGCGCTCCGGACTCGTAAGGCTCGGTGAGATCGTCTCCTCGGCACGGGCCTCGTTCGGTGTGCGGTTCGATCCGGTCGGTGAGCGGCTCTCCCTGGTCGACGAGCGAGGCCGGATCGTCGAGGACGACCGGGCACTGCTCGTGATGCTCGACCTCGTGGCGGCCGAGCGGCGCAGCGGGCGGGTGGCGTTGCCGGTCACCACGACCCGCGTCGCCGAGCAGGTCGCCGCGTACCACGGCACGCAGGTCCAATGGACGACGACATCGCCCGACGATCTGACGCGCGTGGCACGCGAGGAAGGCACCATCTTCGGTGGAGACGGGCGCGGGGGCTTCATCGTTCCCGAATTCAGCAGCGTCTTCGACGGATCGGCCGCGTTCGTACGGCTGCTCGGTCTGGTCGCCAGGACCCAGCTCACCCTGAGCCAGATCGATGCCCGCATTCCCCGTGCCCATGTCCTGCGCCGTGATCTCGCCACCCCCTGGGCCGTCAAGGGCCTGGTCATGCGGCGGGTGGTGGAGGCCGCCGGTGACCGCAGCGTCGACACGACGGACGGGGTGCGGGTGGTCGAGGCCGACGGGCGGTGGGTGATGGTGCTGCCCGACCGGGCCGAGGCGGTCACCCATCTGTGGGCCGAGGGCCCGGACGACGCCTCCGCGCAGGCGCTGCTGGACGAATGGGCGGCGATCGTGGACAGCGCAGGTCAGTGACGGTTCTCCCGGTGTGTCCGGTGGCGCCCCGCGGCGCCTTCGGGCACACCGGTGGGGCCATTCGGCGCTAGCCGTGGCGACGTGCGACGATGTGCGGCATGTTGCAGCAGCCCCCCGATCGGAGTACCGCCTCGCCTCCCGCGCGTCCCGACGCGTCCATGTCGCTGCTGACCAACGTGATGGACCACAGCCTGGACGACGGATACGCCGAGGCGTCGGCGCGTCGCAGGGCCGACGGGACCGCCGGGCTGCCTCGTACGCTCAAGTCGAAACTTGGATTCGCCGCCTGCCTGGTGCTGGCCGCACTCGTCGTCACGCTCGGGGCCGCGGAGGCGCGCGTCTCGGCGCCGGTCCTCGCCAAGGAGCGCCAAGAGCTGATCGGCCGCATCGACGACGAGACCGCGGCGGCCGACAGCCTTGAGGCTCAGGTGGACAAGCTCCGGGGCGACGTGGGCGGGCGGCAGCGCAAGGCGCTGGAGAAGCACGGCGGGGACCAAGGGGAGCGGGTGGCACTGCTCGCCGGCGCGACCCCGGTCGAGGGGCCCGGCGTGAAGCTCGTCATCGACGACGCCAAGGACACCGACCAGGGCGGCGGCGGACCGAGGGAGAGCAGCGGATTCTCCGATACCGGACGGGTCCGCGACCGGGACCTCCAGCGGGTCGTCAACGGCCTGTGGCAGTCCGGCGCCGAGGCGATCGCGATCAACGGGCAGCGTCTTACGGCCCTGTCGGCGATCCGCGCGGCGGGCGACGCCATACTGGTCGACAACAGGCCGCTCGTGCCGCCGTACACGGTGCTGGCGGTGGGGAACGGGAAGCAACTCGGCACGTCGTTCCAGGACAGTGCCGACGGTCAGTATCTTCAGGCGCTCAAGGACACCTTCGACATCCGGACGAGCCTGTCCGCGCAGCAGAAGCTGAGCCTTCCGGTCGCGCCGAGCCTGATCGTACGTACAGCAGAGCCTTATAAGGCCGCAGACACCGGCAGTGGTGCGGCAGACGCAGGGAAGGGCACATCGTGATCGCCGTACTGGGCCTCGTCGTGGGAGTCGTGGTCGGACTGTTGGTCCGGCCCGAGGTGCCGGCGGTGGTCGAGCCCTATCTCCCGATCGCCGTCGTGGCTGCCCTCGACGCAGTCTTCGGTGGACTGCGCGCCATGCTCGACGGGATCTTTGTCGACAAGGTGTTCGTCGTGTCGTTCCTTTCGAACGTCGTGGTGGCCGCGCTGATCGTGTTCCTCGGCGACAAACTGGGCGTCGGGGCGCAGCTGTCCACCGGTGTGGTGGTCGTGCTCGGGATCCGGATCTTCTCCAACGCCGCGGCCATCCGCCGGCACGTCTTCCGGGCCTGACGCCGATGAGCAACGAAGAACTTCCCGATGGGGCGGAACACGCCGGAGAGCGGACGGCGGGCTCCGCCAAGGAGCTGACTGGCCGTCAGCGGCTGATCGCCGGACTCTGGCCGCCGCGGGTGACGCGCGCCCAACTCATCGTCGCGGTGCTGCTGTTCGTACTCGGTCTCGGACTGGCCATCCAGGTGCGGTCCAACAGCGACAACAGCGCGCTGCGGGGCGCCCGGCAGGAGGACCTGGTCCGGATCCTCGACGAGCTGGACGACCGGACCCAGCGGCTGGAGGACGAGAAGCAGCGGCTGGACGCTCAGCGCACGGAGCTGGAGAACAGCTCCGACCAGGCTGAGGAGGCGCGCAAGCAGACGGTGGAGAAGGAACGGCAACTCGGCGTTCTCGCGGGTACCGTGGCCGCCCACGGGCCCGGGATCACGCTCACCGTCAACGACCCCGGTGACGGAGTGAAGGCGGACATGCTGCTCGACGCTCTCCAGGAGCTGCGGGCGGCGGGCGCCGAGGCGATCGAGGTCAACGGGGTGCGTGTGGTGGCCAATACGTACTTCTCCGGTGACGGCGGCAACGTCAAGGTCGACGGCCGTAAGATCACCGCGCCGTACGTCTTCGAGGTGATCGGCAAGCCCCAGGACCTGGAGCCGGCGCTGAACATCCCCGGCGGCGTGGTGCAGACGCTGGAGAAGGAGCAGGCCACCGTGCAGGTCGAGCAGGCCGACGACATCGTCGTCGACGCCTTGCGACCGGCGAAGCAGCCTGACTACGCTCGGTCGTCGTCCCCGTGATACGGCGTCGCGGAAGGGGCGAAGGAGACGGGCACAAGGTTGCGGGGGGTCGCCGCATCGTATTGGTGGTGCGTGGTGGAAACTGTCGAGTGGATACGGACGTTGTGAAGATGTCCGGGTCGGCAGGTGTGGTCATTCAGGGTTCGTCCTGCCCCACGGGCGGGTCTATTTCGGTCAAGGGGAAGCGCCCGTGAAGTTGTTTGGGAAGTTGTTCGGAAAGAGCGCTCGCGACGAGGCCGCCCGCCATCGCGCACCGCGCCATGGCCAGGCGGAGGAGCAGGGCACGGATCGCCCGCTCTTCCGTGATCAGGTGTCGGGTACGGGCAGTGACAATTCGGGAGCATCCGGCGCGTCGTCTGTTGACCCTGCCGGTCCCGGCCGCATAGGTTTCGGAGAATCGTCGACCTCGAGTTCGGGTGGAGAGTTCGCCCCCAGGCAGGAGGGTTCGTCCATGCCGGTCTGTACGAGGTGCGGGCATCGCAATGCCGAGGCCAGTCGTTTCTGCTCCAACTGCGGCGCGCCGCTGAGGGGCGGGATTCCCGAGCGTGCCTCGGAGACGACCTCGACCATCTCGATCTCCGGTCTTGAGGCGTACGAGGCGGAGGCCACTGGGCAGACGGCGGTGCCGTCCCTCTCGCCCGAGGCCCAGGCGGCCGTCGACGCCCTTCCGCTCGGCTCGGCGCTCCTGGTGGTGCGTCGTGGTCCGAACTCGGGCAGCCGCTTCCTGCTGGACGGTGAGCTGACCACGGCCGGCCGTCACCCGCAGAGCGACATCTTCCTCGACGACGTGACGGTGTCGCGGCGGCACGTGGAGTTCCGCAGGAGCCCCGACGGCAGCTTCACGGTCGGGGACGTGGGCAGCCTGAACGGCACCTACGTCAACCGTGAGCGCATCGACTCCGTCGCCCTGTCCAACGGCGACGAAGTGCAGATCGGCAAGTACCGGCTGGTCTTCTACGCGAGCCAGCGCGGCATCTGACCCGTCAGGGAAGGTCCATGCTGAGAACACCGACGGGCGGTGCCGTGACCGGCACCGCCACCGCCGACGACCGCCCGATGAGCATCGGTACGGTGCTCCTGCGACTGCGGGACGAGTTCCCCGAGGTCACGATCTCCAAGATTCGCTTCCTGGAGGCCGAAGGGCTGGTCGAACCGCAGCGGACCCCTTCCGGCTATCGCAAGTTCCGCGGCGCCGACGTGGAGCGGCTGGCGCAGGTGCTGCGCATGCAGCGGGACCACTACCTCCCGCTGAAGGTCATCCGTGAGCATCTGGATGCCCTGGCCCGTGGTGAACAGGCCGCCCTGCCTTCCGGGGGCGGCCCGCGGGACCTGACCGACGGTGGCTGGGACTCAGGGCCCGGACGGGCCACCGCGGCCCGGATCGGCCGTGCCGAGCTGCTGGCGGCCGCCGAGGCCACCGAGAGCGACCTCGACGAGTGGGAGTCGTACGGCCTGGTGGTTCCGACCGCCGAGGGCGGTTACGACTCCGAGATGGTCACCGTGGCCAAGCTTGTGGCGGATCTGGGCAGGTTCGGTCTGGAGCCGCGTCACCTGCGTGCCGTGCGCGCGGCCGCGGATCGCGAGGTCGGGCTCATCGAGCAGATGGTCGCACCCTTGCGGCGGCACCGGAATCCGCAGACCAGAGCACATGCGGAGGCCACTGCGAAAGAACTCGCGGAGCTGTCCGTGAGGCTTCATTCGGCCCTTGTACAGAGTGCTCTGCACATCCGGCTCCACTGATCGCGCCGGTGCCCGACTACCCAAACCTGCCGGGCACGTCCTAGGGTTGCTGTGTGAACGAGCTCGACGTTGTGGGTGTCCGGGTGGAAATGCCCTCCAACCAACCGATCGTGCTCCTGCGTGAAGTGGGAGGCGACCGGTACCTCCCCATTTGGATCGGTCCTGGTGAGGCGACCGCGATCGCCTTCGCCCAGCAGGGCATGGCTCCGGCCAGGCCGCTGACCCATGATCTCTTCAAGGATGTGCTTGAGGCCGTCGGCCAGGAGCTCACCGAGGTCCGCATCACGGACCTGCGGGAAGGGGTCTTCTACGCGGAGCTGGTCTTCGCCAGCGGGGTCGAGGTGAGCGCGCGGCCGTCCGACGCCATAGCGCTCGCCTTGCGCACCGGAACGCCGATCTACGGCAGTGACGGGGTGCTCGACGACGCCGGCATCGCCATCCCGGACGAGCAGGAGGACGAGGTGGAGAAATTCCGCGAGTTCCTCGATCAGATCTCCCCGGAGGATTTCGGCACCAACAGTCAATGACCGTTCTTCGGGGTCGCCGTCAGCGCATCCGGCAAGCCTTTCCCGCTCGGGAGACACGGGAAACCACCCTCAGGGTGATTATCACTCGGCGTGCCGAGTGTGGCGATCGTTGACGCACCCCGAGTGACTGCCTACCTTCGAGATGGCAGGTCAAGGACGGAGGTCGGCGTGAGAAGCAGCGGCGACGGTACGGCAGCGGGTGGGCCGTATCCGCAGCAGGGGAGTACAGCCGACCACACCATCGTGCAACCGGTTCAACCGGCGGCGGTGGCGGGGGACGAAGTGGCATCGGCCAACGACATCGGCTACCGCGGGCCGACCGCGTGCGCGGCTGCCGGGATCACGTACAGGCAGCTCGACTACTGGGCGCGCACGGGCCTGGTGGAGCCGAGTGTGCGTCCGGCGTACGGCTCGGGGACACAGCGGCTCTACAGTTTCCGGGACGTCGTCCTGCTGAAGATCGTGAAGCGCTTCCTGGACACCGGTGTGGCGCTCCAGAACATCCGCACCACGGTCCAGCATCTGCGGGCCCGCGGATTCCAGGACCTTGAGCGGATGACGCTGATGAGCGACGGGGCGACGGTCTACGAGTGCTCCTCGCCCGACGAGGTCGTCAGTCTGCTCCAGGGCGGCCAGGGGGTCTTCGGCATCGCGGTGGGAGTGGTGTGGCAGGACGTGGACGCCGCACTCTCGCAGCTACACGGTGAGCGGGTGGACACCGGCGAGACCCTCATCGGGAACAACCCCACCGATGAGCTGGCGCGGCGGCGTAATCGCGCCGGCTGACGCGGCCGAGGGTTCGGGCGCGGCGATTGTCAGTGCCGTAGGGCAGCATCGATTGATGTGAGAGCCGCGCCCACCATCCTGCATCTGGACATGGATGCCTTCTACGCCTCCGCTGAGCAGGCGGCGAAGCCCAGCCTGCGCGGCAAGCCGGTGGTGGTGGGCGGGCTCGGACCGCGTGGAGTGGTCGCCACCGCGTCGTACGAGGCCCGTCGCTTCGGGGTGCACTCGGCGATGCCCACGGCGCAGGCGCGGCGGCTGGCGCCCAACGCGGCCTATCTGGTGCCCCGCTTCCAGCTGTACCGGACCGTGAGCGACCAGGTGATGGAGCTGCTGGCGAGGCTCTCCCCGCTGGTGGAGCCCCTCAGCCTGGACGAGGCCTTCGTGGACCTGGAGGCCGGGGGGACGGCCGACGACGCGGCTTCGGCGCGGGAGATCGGTGAGCAGTTGCGTACGGCCATCAAGGCGGTCACCGGGCTCACCGGATCGGTCGGGCTCGCCGGTTCCAAGATGCTGGCCAAGATCGCCTCGGAGGAGGCGAAGCCGAACGGCCTGCTGCTCATAGAGCCGGGCACGGAGCGGGAGCTGCTCGCGCCCATGTCGGTGCGGATCCTCCCCGGTGTCGGGCCGGCGACGGCGGATCATCTGCGCCGTGCCGGGATGACGACGGTCGACGACCTGGTCGAGGCGGGTGAGGACGAGCTGGTACGCCTGCTGGGGAAGGCGCACGGGCGCTCGTTGCACCGGATGGCGTTCGGGTACGACGACCGGCCGGTGGTCGCGGAGCGGGACGCCAAGTCGGTGTCGGTCGAGGACACCTTCGACGCCGATCTGCACGACCGGGTGCGGATCAGGACCGAGGTCGAGCGGCTGGCCGACCGCTGCGTCCAGCGGCTGCGGGGCGCGGGGCGGTCCGGGCGCACGGTGGTGCTGAAGGTGCGCAGGTACGACTTCTCGACACTCACGAGGTCCGAGACGCTCCGTGGGCCCACGGACGACCCCACGGTGGTCCGTGAGGCCTCCGCACGTCTTTTGGAGTCCGTTGACACCACCGGGGGCGTCCGGCTCCTCGGAGTGGGCGTGACGGGGCTTGCCGACTACACACAGGAGGACCTCTTCGCCCAGGCCGCCGGCGAGCGCACCGCTGCCGGGGAATCGGCCCGGGAAGCGGCCGGGGAGCCGGCAGCGGGGACGGCACCGGCCGGGGACGAAGCCACTGAGCCGCCGGGCGATTCCCGGGCGGAGGTCCCGGAGAGTGCCGAGCAGCGCGCGGCACGGCGCTGGCCCGCCGGACACGACGTGCACCACGAGACGTACGGCCACGGCTGGGTGCAGGGCAGTGGTGTCGGACGGGTGACGGTGCGGTTCGAGGAGCCCGGATCGGCGCCCGGCCGGGTGCGTACGTTCCGGATCGACGACCCGGAGCTCCGGCCCGCCGATCCGCTGCCCCTGGTACGCGACCCGGTGGACTACTCGTCCTGGCCGGCCAGCCTGCCGAAGTCCCTGTCCGGTCCGGGCTCCCCGGGCGCGGAGTCCAGACCGTAGTGCCGGTAGAGCTGGAGTTCCTGTTCCGGCGAGAGATGACGGCCGACACCGAAGTCCGGTGCGTCCCTGATCAGGGCGCGGTCGAAGGGGATGCGCAGCGTGTCCTCCACGAATTCGCTGGGTTCCAGGGGGACGAACGCGTCCCGGCTGAAGAGTCCGGTACGTACGGCCGCCCACTCGGGCACCCCGGTCGCGTCGTCGAGATACACCTCGTCCACAGTTCCGATCTTGGTGCCCTTGCGGTCGAACGCCTTGCGGCCGATCAGGCTGCGCGGATCGATGTCGGTCTGCACGGTCCCTCCCACTGGTCGCGGCTACTCCACAAGCACTACAAAAAGGCAGATCCGGGTGGTTGGCCACTCGAGAAATCAGCCACGAACCCCGCTGGTAGGCTGGTCATGGCTGCTGACCCCGTGCGGGAGAGTCCTCCGGAGCTGATCCGAAGGCGCCGAAGGAGCAAATCCTCCCCGGAATCTCTCAGGCCCCCGTACCGCACGGACGAGGTCACTCTGGAAAGCAGGGCGGGTTTTGTGCGGCCGAGTGCCGGTGCGATTCCCTTCCTCACCGACGGTGAAAGCCGGTACGCCGCAGGGCGCGCCGGTGAAGCTCTCAGGTTGAGATGACAGAGGGGGAGGCCGTTCGGGCACCCGCGCCGCGGTGCCCCTCGCAGGTCGTTACAGACCAGGAGGCCTCCACCATGACCCCCCGCCGCACTCCGCTCTCCCAGCTGGAGCAGGGCATTCCGTTCGAGCAGCGCCACATCGGACCCGATGCCGAGGCGCAGTCGAAGATGCTCGCCCAGGTCGGTTACGGCTCGCTGGACGAACTCACCGCGGCCGCGGTGCCCGATGTCATCAAGAGCGCGGAGGCGCTCGGACTGCCGGCCGCGCGTACCGAGGCCGAGGTGCTCGCCGAGCTGCGTGAGCTCGCGGACCGCAACCAGGTGCTGGCCCCGATGATCGGGCTCGGCTACTACGGCACCTTCACCCCGCCGGTGATCCTGCGCAACGTCATGGAGAACCCCGCGTGGTACACGGCCTACACGCCGTACCAGCCGGAGATCTCGCAGGGCCGGCTGGAGGCGCTGCTCAACTTCCAGACGATGGTCGCCGAGCTGACCGGGCTGCCGACCTCCGGCGCCTCGCTGCTCGACGAGGGCACCGCGGCCGCCGAGGCCATGGCGCTCTCCCGGCGCGTCGGCAAGGTGCGCAACGGGGTCTTCCTGGTCGACGCCGACGCCCTGCCGCAGACGATCGCGGTCATCGAGACCCGCGCCGAGCCGACCGGTGTCGAGGTCGTCGTCGCCGACCTGTCCGAGGGCATCCCGGCGGAGATCGCCGAGCGCGGTGTCTTCGGCGTGCTGGTGCAGTACCCGGGCGCCTCCGGAGCCGTCCGGGACATCAAGCCCGTCGTCGAGCAGGCCCACGAGCTGGGTGCGGTCGTCACGGTCGCCGCCGACCTGCTCGCCCTGACCCTGCTCACCTCGCCCGGTGACCTGGGCGCGGACATCGCGGTCGGCACCACGCAGCGCTTCGGTGTGCCGATGGGCTTCGGCGGACCGCACGCCGGATTCATGGCCGTGCGCGAGAAGTTCGCCCGCAGCCTTCCCGGCCGCCTCGTCGGTGTCTCCGTCGACGCGGACGGCAACAAGGCCTACCGGCTGGCCCTGCAGACCCGCGAGCAGCACATCCGCCGCGAGAAGGCCACCAGCAACATCTGTACCGCCCAGGTACTGCTCGCGGTCATGGCCGGAATGTACGCGGTGTACCACGGCCCGGACGGGCTGCGGACGATCGCCCGGCGCACCCACCGTTACGCGACGATCCTGGCCGAGGGCCTGCGCGCCTCCGGGGTCGACATCGTGACCGGCGCCTTCTTCGACACCCTCACCGTGCGCGTCCCGGGCAGGGCCGCCGAGACCGTCGACGCCGCCCGCGAGCGCGGGGTCAACCTGCGGCTCGTCGACGCCGACCTGGTGTCCGTCGCCTGCGACGAGACCACCACCCGTACGCAGATCGCCGCCGTCTGGGCCGCCTTCGGTGCCGACGGTGACATAGAGGCGCTGGACGCCACCGTCGCCGACACGCTGCCCGAGGGGCTGCTGCGTTCCGACGAGATCCTCGCTCACCCGGTCTTCCACCAGCACCGCTCCGAGACCGCGATGCTGCGCTACCTGCGCAAGCTCGCGGACCGGGACTACGCGCTGGACCGTGGCATGATCCCGCTCGGCTCCTGCACCATGAAGCTGAACGCGACCACCGAGATGGAGTCGATCACCTGGCCCGAGTTCGGCGCGCTGCACCCCTTCGCGCCGGCCGAGCAGGCGCAGGGCTTCCTCACCCTCATCCGTGAGCTGGAGGAGCGTCTCGCCGAGGTCACCGGGTACGACGCGGTCTCGATCCAGCCGAACGCGGGCTCGCAGGGCGAGTTCGCCGGCCTTCTGGCCGTACGCGCGTACCACCGTGCCAATGGTGACGAGCAGCGCACCATCTGCCTCATCCCGTCCTCCGCGCACGGCACCAACGCGGCCAGCGCCGTCATGGCCGGCATGAAGGTCGTCGTCGTCAAGACCGCCGACGACGGCGAGGTGGACATCGAAGACCTCCGCGCCAAGATCGAGAAGCACCGCGACGAGCTCGCCGTGCTCATGATCACGTACCCGTCGACGCACGGTGTGTTCGAGGAGCACGTCGCCGACATCTGCGCCGAGGTGCACGACGTCGGCGGTCAGGTGTACGTCGACGGCGCCAACCTCAACGCGCTGGTGGGCCTCGCCAAGCCGGGCCGGTTCGGCGGCGATGTCTCGCACCTGAACCTGCACAAGACCTTCTGCATCCCGCACGGCGGCGGTGGCCCCGGCGTCGGCCCGGTCGGGGTGCGCGCGCACCTCGCGCCGTACCTGCCGAACCACCCGCTGCAGCCCGCCGCCGGCCCCGAGACCGGTGTCGGACCGATCTCGGCCGCCCCGTGGGGCTCGGCCGGCATCCTCCCGATCTCCTGGGCGTACGTACGTCTGATGGGTGGCGAGGGCCTCAAGCGGGCGACGCAGGTCGCCGTGCTCGCCGCGAACTACATCGCCAAGCGCCTTGAGCCGCACTACCCGATCCTGTACAACGGCCCGGCCGGTCTGGTCGCGCACGAGTGCATCGTGGACCTGCGGCCGATCTCCAGGGACACCGGCGTCAGCGTCGACGACATCGCCAAGCGTCTGATCGACTACGGCTTCCACTCGCCGACCATGTCGTTCCCGGTCGCCGGGACGCTGATGATCGAGCCGACCGAGAGCGAGAACCTGGCGGAGCTCGACCGGTTCTGCGACACGATGATCGCCATCCGCGGCGAGGTCGAGAAGGTGGCCTCCGGCGAGTGGAGCGCGGACGACAACCCGCTGCACAACGCCCCGCACACCGCCGCGATGCTGGGCGGGGAGTGGAAGCACGGGTACAGCCGTGAGGTGGCGGTCTTCCCAGCCGGCGTCTCGGCCGCCGACAAGTACTGGCCGCCGGTGCGCCGGATCGACGGAGCCTTCGGCGACCGCAACCTCGTCTGTTCCTGCCCGCCGCTGGACGAGTACGACAGCTGAGTCATGAGCGCGGGGGAGTGACGCGGACATGCGTCGGGGCCGGTTCGGAGATTTCTCCGGGCCGGCCCCAGCTCGTACCGGCCGCGATCAGGCGGCCTTCATCACTCGGTCGGTTCCCAGGGGCCGGTGCGGTGCGATGATCTGGCCGTCCGGGAGCAGCTCGCCGGTGTCCTCGAAGAGCAGGACCCCGTTGCACAGCAGGCTCCAGCCCTGTTCCGGGTGGTGGGCCGTCAGGCGGGCGGCCTCCCGGTCGGCTGAGTCGGCGGTCGGGCATGGTGGCTGGTGCTGGCACATGGCTGGGTTCTTTCGCTGCGTTGTAGTGAATGTCCTGCGGCTGGATGAGGTGTTCATGGCCGCCCCCCCCGTATCGATCGGTCCGGTCCCAGTGTTGCCCCACGGGCGTCAATCCGCAGGGATTTGGCAGCAGCACTTGTCCTTACTCGGAGGACGCATCACCCGCGCGGACGGTTCACCGCAACTGCACTGTCACTTCGGGTGGTTCGGGGTGGCCGGACCGGGCTAGTCCGGACGGGCATCGAAGTGCGCCCCCCCAGCACTGTGCCCCGCCACCAGGGAAGGTGACGGGGCACAGCGTTCTCGTACAGGGCGCGGCAATCTCGTACGGGGGTGCGGTTCTCAGGCCGGTGAGCCGAGCAGGGGGCCGGGGCCGGGGGTGATGCGCAGCGTCATCACGCGGAGCAGATCGGCGACCCGGTGCGGGCGATGGGCCGCGATGCCCGGCGGGGCGGGGGCCAGCGGAACGAGGAGGTCGGCCGGGGCGAGCTCCCCGCCGGCGGCGTCGGCCTCGGCGTCGCCGTGCAGCCACAGCGCGAGCATGTAGAGCTCCGGGATGGACAGCAGCCGTGGCTGATAGTGCGTGGTGACCGTCTCGGCCTGGCGCAGGGCGAGTTCGGTCGAGGCGATGTAGGGGCCCTCGAAGAAGTGCGAGAACGTCCAGCCGTCCGGCGTGAGCATGGTGTCCGCCGCGGCTACGGGCTGCTCCGCGCTGCGGATCAGGAACCGCCACGCGGCGAGCCGGGTGGCGGGAGCGAGCCCGCCCGGCCCGATCCGGTCCAGTACATGGACGGGGAGCGGGAGTTCGGGGCTCAGCGGTCCCTCGGCGGATCGGAGGGCTGGGGTGCGGGCCTCGCGGACTGCGGTGGGTGAACCGAGTGCCGCGAGAACGCTGCGCAGAGCGGGCGCGGGAGCCGGGGGAACATGCAGCGGCATAGTGGGTCGCCTCTCACTTCGGAGACACGGTGGTGCGTGGGCGGGTGCAGACGGCGCTGTCGGCATGCGGGGCCAGAGGAGGCCGGTGACTGGGCCGGTGCGTCAACTCTCTGCCTCGTCCGCGGAGTTTATACGACACGTGTTCACGCGGTGATTCCACTAGCCGTCGCAGCTATTTCCGACAAGGCGGTATCGAGACTTTATTATGCGGAGAATCTGCTGATTTTGCGTCAGCGGCGCAGCCGCCGCCTGGGATTTTTCCCCGGCCGCGGACGGCCGAAACGCGACGGTGTATTCACCATGCGCCGGGATGGGAAACCCGCGCTGCGTCATGCCCATGGAATGTGCCTCGGGCGGGCGCACTCAGATTACTGGCTCCGCGGCGTTCGCGGGGGCGTTATGGATCACCCGGCCTGGGCATTATCGATCGTGACGCGAGCGGCCTGGGCCGCGGGCCGCCACTTGAGGGAGGGACGCTCCGATGGGGGAGAAGGTCGTGGCGGGCGCCTTTGACCTGTCCGATCGGCAGGGGTACCGCAGGAAGCTCCACCAGTGCCTGGAGGGGCTGGAGCGGCTGCTGGCGGAGCGGAGGTTCGACCGGCCGCGCAACCTCATGGGCGTGGAGATCGAGCTGAATCTCGCGGGCGCCGACGGCATGCCGAAGATGATGAATGGGGAGGTCCTCCCGCGCATCGCGAGCCGTGATTTCCAGATGGAACTCGGGATGTTCAATTTGGAAGTGAACATAGTCCCGCACCGGCTGGACGGGCGTGTTTTCGACCAGTTGGCCGAAGAGCTCAGGACCGGGCTCGGATATGCCCACCGGAAGGCGGGCGAGGTGGATGCCGGGATCATGATGATCGGTATTCTGCCCACGCTGCGTCGCGAGGACCTCGTCGTGGCGAACCTCTCGGACGCGGATCGCTACACCCTGCTCAACGATCAAATCGTGGCCGCCCGGGGCGAGGATTTCACCCTCGATATCCAGGGCGTGGAGCGACTGGTGTCCACCTCCGCCTCGATCACCCCCGAGGCCGCCTGCACCTCGGTGCAGCTCCATCTTCAGGTGACACCGGCGCGGTTCGCCGCCGTGTGGAACGCGGCCCAGGCCGTCTCCGGCGTCCAGATCGCGCTGGGAGCCAACTCGCCGTTCCTGTTCGGCCGGGAGCTGTGGCGGGAGTCGCGGCCACCGCTATTCCAGCAGGCCACCGACACCAGGCCGCCCGAACTCCAGAACCAGGGAGTGCGGCCCAGGACCTGGTTCGGTGAGCGGTGGATCGGCTCGGCGTACGAGCTCTTCGAGGAGAACCTGCGCTACTTCCCGCCGCTGCTCCCGGTCTGCGACGAGGAGGAGCCGCTGCGGGTCCTGGACGAGGGCGGGGTGCCGCGGCTGCAGGAGCTGGTGCTCCACAACGGCACGGTCTACCGCTGGAACCGCCCCGTGTACGGCCTCGCCGACGGAGTACCCCACCTACGGGTGGAGAACCGGGTCCTGCCCGCCGGACCCACGGTCACCGATCTGATCGCCAACGCGGCGCTGTACTACGGGCTCGTACGGGCGCTCGCGGAGGAGTCCCGCCCGGTGTGGACCCGGCTGCCGTTCGCCGCCGCGGCGGAGAACTTCGACACCGCGTGCCGTCTGGGCATCGACGCGGAGCTGATCTGGCCGCGCTCCGGCCGTGCGGGCGGGCTCACCCGGGTGCCGGCCGTCAAGCTCGTACGGGACGAGCTGCTGCCACTGGCCGCGGCGGGGCTCGATGCCTGGAACATCGAGCCCGCGGACCGCGACCGATACCTCGGGGTCATCGAGGAGCGCTGCAAGCGACGGGTGAACGGAGCGTCCTGGCAGGCCGACACCTACCACCGGGCACGCGCGGCCGGGCTCGACCGGCACGCGGCGCTGGCCGCGACCACCCGGCGGTACGCCGAGCTGATGCACAGCGGGGAGCCGGTGCACACCTGGCCGATGGGTGCGCCTCCCAAGCCGTGAGACCGGGGCCGGGCCGCCTCGCCTTCCGGCTCACGGCCGTAACCCCCCGGCGCGGGCCGGCCGGGCCGGGGGCTACTCCTGTGCGGCGTGGCTGCTCTGGCCGGCCGTCATGATCGCCTGCAGGATCACCACCTGGATCTCGGCCGGGTCGATGACCTGGTAGCCACCGCCGCCGGTCACCTTCGCTATCTCGTTCACCTCATCGCGGTCGGCCTCGGGGCCGACCGCGATGGCGAGTATCGGCACCGGACGCTCCGGATCGGCGATCCGCTTCAGTTCAGCGATCAGGGCACTGCGGGAGATGGAGAGGCTGTCCTGGTTCGAGCCGTCGGTCAGGATCACGACCGCGTTGAACTTGCCCTTCACATAGGTCGCCTGGGCGTCCTTGTAGGCGGCGAGCATGGTGTCGTAGAGACCGGTCGCGCCGCCCGGCACGGGCTTCAGCGCCGCGAAGGCCGCGGAGAGCTTCTCGCGGTGGGTTCCGCCGCCCTTCGCCGGATCGCCCAGCCGGGCGGCCGGCATCAGCCTGCGGTAGTCCTTGTCGCCGTCGAGAGTGGTGGCGAACTCCCAGAGCCCGATCTCGTCGTTCGGGGTGAACTGGTTGAGGGCCTGGATCAGGGACGCCTTGGTGACATCCATCCGGGACTGGTTGCGCCCAGGAACGATCGTGGCCATCGACCCCGAGGCGTCGACGACCGTGGTCAGCCGGGCGCTCTGCACCGTGATCGTCCACATGCCGAGGGTCTGCTGGAGCTCCTCCACGGTCGGTGCGGCGGCGGCAGCGGTGGCGTACGGCTGGGGCTTCCGGCCGCCCGCCGGTGCGACCACCGACTCATCGGCCGTGCCGTCGACATTCCTGAAGCCGTGCTTCTCCAGCGTGGCCTGCGAACCCGGTTCGTCCAGCAGCGTCATGAACCGCAGCGCCGCCCGGCTCTCGGGCGTGCTCATGCTGGCCTCGTCGACCAGCGTGTACGGATAGTTCAGGAGCGGCGTGCCGTCCTTGGGGTAGAACAGGTCGAGCTTCCCGTCGCCGGTCGACTCCGCGTTGTGGGCGAACGCGGCCTGCTCGGAGAGGAGCACCGCCTGGTTGCGCCCCGGATTGCCCTGCTCGGCGCCCGAATCGCCCTGCGCCAGCGTCTCCAGCACCTGCGTGTCACTGTCCGACATGCGCTGCGCGAGCAGCTTGGCGGTCGCCGCGACCCTGGTGTCGCTGTCCCCGCCCTGCTTCTCGGAGGACGCGCCGATACCGGCGAGGGCCAGCAGGCCGGTGGCGCTGCGCGCCGGGTCGGCCGAGCCGAGGCGCACCTTGTCCGACTCCATGGCCGCGGCCGTCAGCTCGGCCCAGGAGTACTTCTTCTTCGGCCAGCCGAGGCTCTTGGCCGCGGACGGCACCATGGCCAGAGTCACGGGGGAGGACGCGATGGAGTCACCCGGTGTGATCGGAACGCCGTCGCCGGAGCCCTTGGCCCGGTCGAGCCAGAGGTCGGAGTCGGGCAGCCAGATCTGGAAGTCCGGGGAACGGGTGTCGTTGGTGAGGGCGTCGGCGACCTTGTAGGAGTCGCGGGCGACCACCGTCACGTACAGGCAGCGACCGTCGGACCGCACCTCGTCCTTGCGCGCCTTGTCGGCGATGGCGCGAACGGCGGGCGCGATGTCCGGGGAGGTCATCATGGACAGACGTACGGCCGAGTCCCCGCAGCTCTTCGAGAACGACAACAGGCCGCCCTGCACCGCTGCGGCCGTTCCCGCCGCCACCGCGAGAACGAGCATGGTCGCGATCGCGACGGTACGCCGACGGTGCGGCGGTGAACCGTCCCCGCTTCCTTCTCCGGCGTAGTCGTCGGGCAAGCTGTGACGTCCCATGTCGGTGGTGCCCCTCCTTGAGGATGAACAAGGAAAAGGGGGACCACACCATCGGCAATGGTGGTTGTCCCCCGGCCTGTCGCGCATGATCTTCGTACCTGTATTCGAGACCCTAGTCGAGGGGGAGCAGGATGGGGCGTGAATGCACAACTCAAGGCAGGTGTACAGGTGGAGGCGGGGCTTATGGCTGATTCTTACCCCCAAGAGGCATTGTCACGACGGATCCTGCGGTCCGAAACGGTCCTCGTGCTGGCTCTCTCGCTGGGTGCCAGTGGAGTGTCTGCCCTGATCAGTTTTGTCGGATCACTGACGAAACCAGGGGGTTTGAAGGATCAGGCGGCGACCCTCAACAGCTCGTACACACCTGGACGTCCATGGCTGGATCTCGCCTGGCAGCTCTTCGGTATCACGACGGCACTAGTGCCTGTGGCCCTTGTCGCGCACCTGCTGATCAGGGAAGGCGCCGGCCTGCGGGCCATCGGCTTCGACCGTACCCGGCCGTGGCCGGACCTCGGCCGGGGCACGTTGGTCGCGGCGGGCATCGGCAGCGCGGGCCTGGCCTTCTACCTGGTGGCGAGGGCCGCCGGATTCAACCTGACCGTGGTCCCGGAGTCACTGCCCGATGTGTGGTGGAAATTCCCGGTCCTGATCCTGTCCGCGATCCAGAACTCCGTGGTGGAGGAAGTGATCGTCGTCGGGTATCTGCTGCGCAGACTAGGACAGTTGGGGTGGACGCCGATGGCCGCTCTGGCCGCCAGTTCGGTGCTGCGCGGCTCGTACCACCTGTATCAGGGGATCGGCGGCTTCATCGGGAACATGGTGATGGGCGTCGTCTTCGTGCTGCTGTACCGGCGTTGGGGGCGGGTCGGGCCGCTGGTCGCGGCGCATGCGCTGCTGGATGTCGGAGCGTTCGTCGGGTACGCGCTGCTGGCGGGGAAGGTGGGCTGGCTGCCCACGCCGTGAGGGCCTGGGGCCGCGGCAGGAGAGAGGTGCGGGGAGCGTCGGACTGGTCCGTACACCCCCTCCCGCGACCTCGTCCGAGACGTCAGAGTGACGTGAGCAACTCGCCGTCGATGACCGTCACGGCGTTTCCGGTCAGCAGCGTACGGTCGCCGCGCAGTGCGGTCCGTACCAGGCCGGAACGGGCGGAGGCCTGTAGCCCGGTCAGATCGTCACGGCCGAGGCGGGCCGACCAGAAGGGTGCCAGCGCGGTGTGGGCGCTACCGGTCACGGGGTCCTCGTCGATCCCGACGCGCGGGAAGAATCCGCGCGAGACAAAGTCGTAGCCACCGGCCGGGTCCGCCGCGGCCGCCGTGACGATGACGCCCCGCCGGGAGACATCGGCCAGCCTGGCGATGTCGGGGGTCAGCCCCCGTACGGTCGCCTCGTCGGACAGTTCGACGAGCAGGTCGCCGATGTGCGGGCCGGTGTCCTGGACGGAGAGCGGCTCCGCGCCCAGCGCGGCGGCCAGCCCGGCCGGGGTGGCCTCGGGCGTCAGCGGGGACGTGGGGAAGTCGAGGGTGATCGCACCGTCCGGTCGGGTGTCCGAGGCGAGGATCCCGCACCGGGCCGCGAAGCGCACGGTGCCGGTCGCCGCACCGGTGGTGTGCAGGACATGCGCGGTGGCGAGGGTGGCATGGCCGCACATGTCGACCTCGGTGGCCGGGGTGAACCAGCGAAGCGCCCAGTCGGCCTCGCCGCCCGGGGGCAGCGGGTGGGCGAAGGCGGTCTCGGAGAGGTTCACCTCCATGGCGATCCGCTGGAGTCGATCGTCGTCGGCGAAGGTGTCGGAATCCAGGATCAGGACCCCGGCCGGGTTGCCGGTGAAGGGGCGGTCGGTGAACGTGTCGACGATGCGAATCCTCATGGCGCGACCATATGCAGGGTGCGGAGCCGTGGACCAAGGCCAATTCCGTGTCGTTGGACCTCTGCGCCGATGGACCTGAATGCCGACGGGTTCCCGGGTGGCATCGGCGTGCCACGAGTACGGGATGCGTCTCGGCCACGGTCGCCACGTGCCGGTGAGGTGGTGCGCGGGCGGACCCGCCGAGGTGCTTGTCCGAGCGCGCGGCACCGCACTACCTTTCCGACGTGGATCTCTTCTCACGCTCCTGGACGGCGTTGCGCACGGCGGTCGCCGAACTTCCGGACGAGGACTTCGCGCGACCGTCCGGCTGCGCCGGCTGGTCGGTGCGGGACCTGGTGTGCCATCTGGTCATCGATGCCCAGGACGTCCTGATCACCCTCGTGACGCCCGCCGAGGCGGAACCGACCCGCGACGCGCTGACCTACTGGAACGTCTCGGGGACGCCACCCACCGGCGACGACCCGCTGGATGCGCTGATCGTCCGGCTGGCCGCCGCGTACGAGGAGCCCCGCCTGCTCAAGTTCCACCTCGACGACGTGGGCTCCGCCGCCGGCCGTGCCGCCGTACTCGCCGACCCGGGTCTCCGGGTCGGCACCCGTGACGTGGTCCTCACCGCGGGCGACTACCTCGGCGCGTACGTCCTGGAGTGGACGCTGCACCATCTCGACCTCGTCGCGTATGTTCCGGACGCGGCCGGACCGCCCGCGGAGGGGCTCGCCCGGTCGCGCGAGATGCTGGAGAGGATCGCCGGGGCGGCGTTCCCCGCGTCGTTCTCCGACACGGACGCGCTGCTGGTCGGCACGGGACGGCGTACCCCGACCGCCGCGGAGAGGGCGGAACTGGGCGAGCGGGCCGCGAAGTTCCCGCTCTTCCTCGGCTGATGGGCCGGACGGACCGGACGGACCGGATCACACCTCCCTGGCCGACCGGAGTTTTCGGGTCTTGAGTGCACCGGCCGTCGTAGCGCGGGGCGCGGTGGCCGGAGCGAAACGTCGAGCGGTATGCCGATGGCGCGGCGGCCGGGGCGGCATGCTGAGTGGTACGTCAACGGCACGGCGGCCCCGGGACCGGATCGGGGGAGCCCTGTCGCAAGCGCCCTACTCGGCGGTAATCTGCGGGCCCGTCCGCAGTATGGGGGAGTGGCATGGGCACCGTCCCGGGATTCGATCCCGTCACCGTGCACGAGAAGACCCGCGCCGCGTTGCGCGCCGTGGTCCCGCGACTGGTTCGGCTGCTGCACGACGTACGCGATCCGGATGCGCCCTCCGGTGTCCCGGTGTGGACGGTGGGCGACGTCGGCGTGCATCTCGCGGCCGTGTATCTCGCGTACTGCTCCATCGTCTCCGCCGAGGAGCCCGTGGAGTGGGACTCGGTCCTGCCGCCGGGCGACGCGCCGTTCACCGAACGGATCGCGGCCATGAACGCCAAGTCCATCGAACTCTTCGGCGGTGACGAACACGCCCGTCCCGGCGACTTCGTCGCCGAACGCGGCGAGATGTTCCTGCGGACCACCGAAGGTCTCGCCCCGGACACCCCGGTGTCCGCGCCCTGGTACGGGCAGGGGACGACGATCACGTTGGCGACGGTGACCGGACTGATGCTCAGCGAGAGTCTGGTGCACGGTCTGGACATCGCGCGTGGCACCGGACTTCCCTGGCCGATCAGCCCGGACGAGGCGCGCCTGGTGCTCGGACAGTCGATGCCGACGATGATGGCGCTGGCTCTGGACGCGGCGAAGGCGCGGGGTGTCAGTATCGCGTTCGACCTGAGGATCAAGGGCGGTCTGCGGCTGGCGGTCGTCGTCGAGGACGGGAAGATGACGGTGACCCGCGACGCCCCGCCGCGCGCCTACGACTGCACGATCACGGCTGCGCCGGCCACGTTCCTGCTGGTTTCATTCCGGCGCACGCCGATCTGGAAGGCGATCGCACGCGGCCACCTGCGGGCCGGTGGTCGTCGCCCGTGGCTCGCCATGCGACTCGGCGAACTCGTCGCCAGTCCGTGACCCGGTCGCCGGCCCCTGACGCGAGGGTGCATGTCCCACCAGCGGGACTTGCCTGGTGGCAGGGTGTGTCGGGGCGCCGTCCACTGAGGTGGATCGCATCTGCCCGGCCCATGTACTCGCGGCTGGTCCGGTGCGCCCGGGACCGCATTGGTAGGTTGTTGCGATGCCGTACACGACGATGCCACTCCATCCCTGACCTTGCGTGGGTATCCCCGGCTTCAGTCGGGGAGGGAAACGCATCCTTGGTCCGGAGGTGCGGAGCGCCGGAGTTCTCTGCACCTCTGGGTTGACGGTCAGAGGGGCTGCTTCTGTCCTTCGATGTACTGGCGGATCACGGTCAGTGGTGCGCCGCCGCAGGACCCGGCGAAGTAGGAGCGGGACCAGAACACCGAGCCCATGCCGATCCGGTTGATCCGGCCGGTGTACTCCGCCCGCAGATACCTGGAGCTGACGCCCTTGAGCGAGTTGATCAGCTTCGACAGGGCGACCTTCGGCGGGTAGTGCACCAGCAGGTGGACATGGTCGGCTTCGCCGTTGAACTCGCGCAGCTCGGTCTCGAAGCTGCCGCATACCTCCCGCATGATCTCTTCACACCGCTTGAGCATGTGGTCATCGAACACATCACGCCGGTATTTCGTAACGAACACCAAGTGTGCGTGGAGGTTATATGCTACGTGACGGCCGGTACGGATATCGGGGTTCGGTTCCCAGCGTGGTGACATACGCCAAGTTTATTATGGTCAAGCTGACCTGGCGGAAGGGGGTGGGCTGGGTGATCCGTGCGTACAAGTTCCTCATGCGGCCCACCGTGGGCCAGGCGATCGCGCTCGGCGAGATGCTGCGTGATCACTGCTCGCTCTACAACGGGGCCTTGCAGGAACGCCGTGGCGCTTACCGGCACGTTTCGAAGACGAGTGTCAAGTACGGGATGCAGTCCGCGCAGCTCAAGGAGATCCGGGCTTTCGACCCGGGGCGTCAGGGCCGCTGGTCCTTCTCCTCGCAGCAGGCGACGCTTCGCCGTCTGGACAAGGCGTTCGCCGCGTTCTTCCGCCGGATCAAGGCCGGTGACACCCCGGGCTACCCGCGTTTTCGCGGGGTGAGCTGGTTCGACACGGTTGACTTCCCCAAGGACGGCGACGGCTGCCGGTGGGACTCCACCCCGCACGACCCCGTCACCCGCGTCCGCTTCCAGGGCGTCGGGCATGTCAAGGTCAACCAGCACCGTGCGGTGGTCGGCAAGGTCAAGACCGTGTCGGTCAAGCGTGAGGGACGTAAGTGGTTCGTCGTACTCACTGCAGAGCAGGAGCAGTCCGAGCCGCTTCCCGCGACGGGCAGTGTGATCGGGATCGACCTGGGCATCGCTTCGTTCCTCACCACCTCCGACGGCGAACACATCCCCAACCCGCGCCACGCCCGGAAGGCTGCCTCGAAGCTGGAAGCGGCACAGCAGGCGCTCAGCCGGTTCCCCCGCCGCAAGGCCAAGGACCGCACCCGCAATCATCAGCGCGCCGTGGAGAAGGTCGCGTCTCTGCACGGCAAGGTACGGTGTCAGCGGCTCGACCACGCGCACAAGACCGCGCTCGGCCTGGTCCGTGAGCACGACTTCATCGCGCACGAAGACCTCAAGATCCGTAACATGAGCAAGGCCCCCGCGCCGAAGCCCGACCCTGACCAGCCGGGCACCTTCCTGCCCAACGGGGCCTCGTCCAAGGCCGGGCTGAACCGCTCGATCGCTGATGCCGGCTGGGGGGTGTTCCTCGCGATCCTGAACGCAAAGGCTGAGAGTGCCGGGCGGGAAGTGGAGGCCGTGGACCCCCGCAACACCTCCCGGCGGTGCCCCGAATGCGGGCACACCGCCAAGGAGAACCGGCCCACGCAGGAGAAGTTCCACTGCGTCTCGTGCGGCCACACCGCGCACGCCGACACGGTGGGCGCCCTGAACGTTCTACGGGCCGGGCTGGTCCGTCGCGACGCCAACCAGGCATAGCGAGAAGCCCCCTCGTTCACGAGGGGGAGGAGTCACCTTGAGACCACCAGGCTGACGATGCGTCCGTGGACGATGTCCGATGCCGACGACCATCGTGCGCTCGCCGCTGAGCGGGGCAATGGAATGCCGTCGATCGAAGCCAACCGGCGAGTGATTGAGGCCCAGCTCTCCACGCCTGCAAGGACGGGGCTCGCTCTGCTGGTCATCAACCGTCACGATGTGGGTGATTTCATCGGCTATTGCGGACTCACTGTCGGGCGGGCTTCCGTTGAAGAGCCCGAGATCGCGTACGAATTGTTCCGGCGAGTGCGCGGGCAGGGCTATGCCACCGAGGCGGCCACCGCCGTGATCGACGCCGCGATCGCGACTGGTCGGCAGCGGCTCTGGGCGACCGTGCGTTCCTGGAACGCGCCGTCTTTCCGCGTCCTCGAAAAGCTGGGTTTCGAGCGCGATCGCGTTTCAACGGATGACCGTGGCGAACTGGTCTGGCTCACGCGCTCCTTGGCGTGAGTACCTGCTGCTGAAGCCGGAAGAGGGAGAGGTGCTCGGATCCATGAGGGTGGACGCGTTGGTACCCCGGGCACGTCGGCTCTGGGAGGAACTGGCCCGCATACCTGTGTCGTTCGCCCCACCGGGTGGTGTGAACGTGGCGGTCTCCCCGCGACCCGGGCTGTGCCCGGTCGGCTGGGTCGGGGTGGTGGCGCTGGGCGGATCCGCCATCGCTACCGCGCCGAGTGAGAGAGCCGCCGCGATCGTTCGCGACGCATTGGGACAACTGCCGGTGTCGGCCGTCGTGGACGGAGACGTGGTCCGGCAGGCCCTGCCGGTGGGGCAGATGCTCGGGCCGGCAATGCTGTCATATGTGTCTCCGGCGGGGTTTCGGCCGGTGCCGGCCGACGCCATGGTGATGGAGCAACTCCCCTCGGATCACCCGGATTTGCGGATCCTGGAGCATACGGCTGGTCCTGAGGATGCCGGCGAGGCCGCGCTGGACGAGATCACGTCACCCACGTTCGTGCTGCGTGACCACGGTCGGGTGGTCGCTGCTGCGGGCTATTGTGCCTGGCCGAGGCGGACGGCCCATATCAGCGTACTGACCGCGCCGGAAGCGCGAGGGCAGGGACTGGCGCGGGTGACCGGCTCAGCAGCGGTCGTTCATGCCCTCTCCGCCGGACTGCTACCGCAGTGGCGGGCGCGCCCTGCTGCCTCCCGGCGGGTCGCCGCCGCATTGGGTTTCGAGGAGCTGGGTTCCCAGCTCAGCTTCGAGATCGCTGCCGCTATTGCTTGAGGCCTCCGGTCCGCTGCCGACCTGGAGGCGCCGAAGAGTTCGGACCACGAACCTCACAGGGCATCCCCGCCCGCTGTGGGGCGGTGACGTCACCAGAGGTCAGCACACCACTGCCGATCGGCGAAGGGATCAAACAGAGTGCGTTCGAGATACACGGCGTCCAGGTAGCGGTGCCCGGCCACCACCGGCCCCGCTTCGGTCGGTCGGAGCGTGCCCGGCTGTACGGCGCCGGGCACCGGACGTTGGCCGTGAGGATCGGATCCGGGCGGTCGGCCCGCTCGAATCCCTGGCCCGTACTGATGCGATCTTAAGCAATCTGCGCCGATCCACGTCCGTCTCGGCGAAGGTTGATGCTTGACGGTCTGTCTCGGTGAAGGTTGATTGGGGCCGCGCTCGGCGGTCGGCTGCTTGGACGCTCGCGAGCGCGCGAAGCTACGGCTACGCTCTTCGGAATGCTGAACCGTGTTCCGTTCAATGAGGCGCTGCTCTCCACCGTGGGCACCCCCAAGCAGACCAGACTCCTGGACAGCAGTCCGCGGTCGCGCGTGTGGCGGGTGCGGCTGGCCGACCGGCGGCTGGTGATCGTCAAGCAGATCACCGACGGCGGGGACACGGGCGCCGACGCGAACACGCGCTTCGCGCGGGAGGTCGCCGGGCTGCGCCTGGCGGGGCGGGCCTCCGGGCCCGCCGTGGCCCCCGCGGTCCTCGCCACGGACCCGTCCTCGCGGGTGTTGGTCCTTGAGCACTTGGACGACCTCGGCAAGACGGACGACTGGATGCCGGGGTACGCCGAGTCGCTCGCCCGGCTGCACGCCCTGACCGGGCCCGCCGACGCGGGCGCGCTGCCGGTCTGGTCGGGGCCCACGGCCACCGACGCGGAGTCCTTCCTCACCCTGGCCAGGGCGCTCGACGTGCCCGTACCGTCCACGGTTCCCGATGAACTCGCCGGCCTCCTGGAGCGGTTGGACCCCGCCCCGCACCATGCGCTGCTGCACGGCGACCCGTGCCCCGGCAACGATATGCGTACTACCGAAGGCGTCCGTTTCGTCGACTTCGAGCGGGCCTCGCTCGGCAACGGCCTGGTCGAACTCGCCTACTTCCGCATCGGCTTCCCCAGCTGCTGGTGCGCCATGTCGGTCACCGCGGCCCCGCTCACGGAGGTCGAGAACATCTACCGGAGTACCTGGCGCGGCCTGACCGGGAAGGACGTGCCGGGTGACCTCGCCGACGCCTGCGCAGGCTGGCTGATCCAGGGCGACGCGCTCGTCGAGCGGGCCCACCGCGGGACGGTCGATCAGCTCGCCCGGGTGCCCGCCGAGGACTTCGAGTGGGGCTACGTCTCCGCTCGTGAGCGGCTCGTCCACCGCCTGGGCGTGGTCGCCGACATGACCCGCGACCACGATCACCTGCACGCCGTCAGCCGCCTCAGCTCCGCCCTGGCCGGCCGCCTGCTCGAACGCTGGCCGAAGCTGCGCCCGCTGCCCACGCATGACGCCCGCCCTTGGTACTAGGCCTTCTTCGGCCGCTCAGGCCGGCCGCGGGACGAGCGGTAACACTTTCGCGAGCACCAGCGGCAGGTCCAGTGCGCATGTCTCCGAGCAAGTGCGCCAGGGATTGGGAGTTGGGCGGCGGGGGGCCTTCGCAAACGGCGCAGGCGTGGAAGTCCCGCTGCTCAGGGGCGCCCTCGTTGCGGCAACGACGTTCGGTGCAGGCCACTCTGTGGCAGGCGGAGGAACGGATTCGGTGACGTTGACCGAACCGGGTCTTCGTCGGTTGTCGGCAGATTCGGCAGGGTTCCGTGCCCGATGCTTTTCGGGGACGCGGCATCGAGTCGAGCAGTAGCGGGGCAGAACGCCCAACGTGCGGGAGACCAGGAAACCCGATCCTCATGCCCTGCACTTGACCGTATCGGGTGTTCCCGCAGCAGTCCGGAATCGCGGCCGGTGACGGCGGCGATCCGCGCCGATGACGGACGACCGCGACATCCGGGCCTGCCTGCGAGGAAACGTCGCAGGCAGGCAGGTGGCAGGTAGTTGACGCGGGCGAGGCGGGCGATGAAGGGGACGGCACCCTTCAACTGCGATCGGCCGGACCTGGAAGGGGAGCTCGGAGATCGGCTCGCTGCCCGCACTGGGGTGGGTCACTTGTCGCCGATGCGCCGGCCGGGGGCGCGACGCCTCGTGCGTCGGCTGCGGCGCGATGCCCAAGAAGCGGCAGGAGGCGCCGAAATCGTGCGAGATGAAGACCTTGCCGCAGTCGCGGACGATTGTCTCCGGAACGATCACCGGCCGCGCCGCCGCGTGCTTCAGCCGGTCATCCAGGGCCGCAGTTGCCGGTGCGGCAGCACCGACCGGTACCTCCGCAGTGCCTCCGGCCGGCCCGGCCGCATTGTCTCCGGCGTGAGGGAACGAATCGATCGGATGACAAGGAGCAGCCGTGTGTCCTGTGACACCTGCCTTGACCAATTTGCCACTGAAGATCGATCAATAGCCCGCGCGTGCAGGATGTAGAAATGGAAAACGAAGTGCCGTTGTCCGGCGGACGCATCACTTCAGGCGTCGTCAGGGTCGGCGATACCGTCCGGCGGCCGGTCAAGGCGTCGTCCGCGTTCGTCGTTGAACTGCTCGATGATGTCCGACGGCAGGGCTTCACCGGCGCTCCACGTCATCTCGGGTACGACAGGGCCGGCCGCGAGATCCTCAGCTACCTTCCCGGCCGGGTGCCCGCCCGCTTCCAGCCCTGGACGGACCCCCAGGTGGCTGCCGCCGGCTCCCTGCTCCGCGCCTTCCACGACGCCACCCGCGCGAGCCGCCTGGCCGGTCGGCACCCCGTGGTCTGCCATCACGACCCGGGGCCGAACAACACGGTCTTCACAGACGACGTCCCGGTCGCCTTCATCGACTTCGACACCGCCGCCCCCGGCGATCCGCTGGAAGACCTCGGCTACATGGCGTGGACCTGGTGCATCTCTTCCAAGCCCGACGCTCCGCCACCCGCCATCCAGGCAGCACAGGTACGCATCCTCGCCGACGCATACGGGCTCGACGCCGCTTCCCGCTCCCGCCTCATCGATGCCGCGCTCGACCGCCAGATGCGCAATGCCCGGTGGTGGCGCGGCCACCTCGCGCGGCCGTCCCCGCACGTTGCCGACGACCATGAGATTGCCGGGCGCGTCCGATGGTCCGAGCGGGAGCATGCCTACACCTCGGCCAATCGCACGACCTTCGCCGGAGCCCTGGACTGACAATCCGGCGCTTGCCTGAGCCTCTCTCGGACCCGCTCGATCAAAGTGGATGGCAGAAACCTGCGTTCGTCAAGGTTCCCTAGGTTGTTCTGCGGGACCGGGGGAGCCCTTCGTATGGTTGGCCCACCCAGGGGCGTCGGGTGCGGCTTTCAAAGGGAAGCCCTGACCTGCGGAGACGTGAGTTGGTATGGAAATGGGCAGGTCTTCTCGTGACGAGAGGGGGCGGTGCCGGTGGGTTCGCTGTTCGAGTTGATCGATGCCGAGGAGGCTGAGGCCCAGGCCCGGGTGGAGGAACTCGAGTTACAGGCGGCGGAGTTGGCTGAACGGCTGGCTGTGGAGCGGGAGAGGTTGTCGCGGCTCGTGATCACCGTGAGACGGCCGGTGAGCTCCTGGCGAGGATGCCGGCCGGCGTTTTGGACCGGCCCGGGGGTGAGCCGCCGACGGCGGTGGAGGCGTCGCCGTTCGCGGGTGCGGAACGTCGGGTGGTGGGGATTCTGACGGCCCCGGCCACCAGCTCGACCTCATCCACGCCGAAGCCGCACGCCGCGACATCGAGATCAGCATCCTGATCGACTTCGTTCATGTCGCGGAATACGTATGGAAGGCCGCGCACGCCTTCCACCCGGCGGGCAGCCGCGATGCCGAGTCCTGGGCCGCCACCCATCTGACCACGATCCTCGCAGGCCAGGCGGCCCGCGCGGCCGACGAGATGCTCGGCCAGGCGGACCGCGAACAGCTGCCGACCTCACGCCGCGCGGCCGTCGCCACCTGCTACCGCTACCTGACCGGCCATCTCGACCAGCTCCACTACGACACCGCACTCGCATCCGGCCGGCCCATCGCCACCGGCGCGATCGAAGGCGCCTGCCGCCACCTCATCGCAGACCGCCTCGACATCACAGGAGCCCGCTGGGGCCTCGACGGAGCCGAAGCCGTCCTCCGCCTCCGCACCCTGACCGCCAACAATGACCTCGACACCTACTGGACATTCCACACCGCCCGCGAACACGAACAGCTCCACACCCACTCCCACCAGGCCGGATTCAGACTGAGCGCCTGACCGGTCTTCACTTCAGAAGAGCCGCACCCAATTTTCTTCGCTGGACCGGCAGTTCCATCGCCGACGCGCAACGACGCCTCGCACTGGCACCGCACAAGGCCCCACTCGACCTCTTCGGAGTACCCACTGACCAGCAGGTTTCCTCATGAATGCGACTTTGCGGCAGCCCTGCCCATGCCCCCGCGTCTGGCGACCAGAACGACAAGAGCCGTATGACGAGAGATCGTCACGTACGGATCTGTGAGGGCCGAGGGGTGAGAATCCCCTCGGCTACTTGGCGGGAAACTTCAGCACTCGCCCACGCCGGGGACGACTTTCCCGCGCGTCAGATTAGACGCTGGAACATTGCCGTACTCGCCCGCGTGCGTATCCATCCAGTACCAGACAACATTCTTGTCCTTCACCCAGCACCTGAACGTACTACTGTCACGGAGCCTCGTGGTGCCACTGTTGACGTCACGATCCTTGTACGCCCAGATCCCTGCCGTGTTTGTGCAGGTCAGGAGACTATTGTCGCCGACATTGCAGTCGGGATAGAGCCTGGGATCTGGTTGGCCATCAGTTGCGTGCTCGGAAGCGTTGCCACCCAGCACAGAAGGGAGGGCGTTGACCAGGCCGAACACCCCACCACCGACGGTCGTGATCAAAGCGGCGACAAGAGCGACTTTGCCAGCCTCGGTCAAGCCGCCGAACCACGCCCACGCCCGGCGCATGCGCGATCGCCGACGGCGCGCGGGTACTGGTCCGGCGCCTGAGTCAGGAGCCGGACCCGTGCCAGTACTTGGAGATGACGGTTCGGAGGACAATAGAGTCTCCTGGCCTTTTCGTTGGCTGGTCGGTCCCAAGATAGTAGAGGCGCTGGGCAACCTAGGGATTGGGTTCGTTGACCCTGACCATTCAGTGGAATTGTCCGGCCTGACGGCCTGGTAGCAGAAAAGGCATCCTGACCTGCGAGGATGCGACTGTCGCGGCAGACGTCGCCTCGCCGAACTCGTCATCGCCGCCGCCTGCGACATCGACGCCTTCTACCGCGACCGTACTCCTGTTCCCTGCGGCCGCGAGACGCTGCTGGTCCTGCAGTTCGACGGCAAGGGAATCGTCATGCGGCCCGAGGCCCTGCGCGGAGCCACCCGCCGCAAAGCAGAGGAAACCGCAGCTCAGGGAAGGCGTGGACGCCTCGCACCGGCGCGATCGAAGGCGCCTGCCGCCACCTCATCGCAGACCGCCTCGACATCACAGGAGCCCGCTGGGGCCTCGACGGAGCCGAAGCCGTCCTCCGCCTCCGCACCCTGACCGCCAACAATGACCTCGACACCTACTGGACATTCCACACCGCCCGCGAACACGAACAGCTCCACACCCACTCCCACCAGGCCGGATTCAGACTGACCGCCTGACCGGTCTTCACTTCAGAAGAGCCGCACCCAACGACATTGGGAATCGCTGGCAGGCGGTTGGAGTCCGGCGACACAGGACACCGTTGACCTGTGACAGTGATCGTTGATCGATTGTTACTGAAGGATGATCAACGCCAGTCTGTGCCACCGCAGATTGATCATTCGGCGTACAGGTGGGCGGGGGAGGTGGCGGGCACCTGCCGGTGTGTTCGGACGCGCCGGTCACCTGTCGTCAAACGATCGTTTGCCGACAGGAGTGGCGACGGGGCACCGGGCGGAAGGTCATCGCTTCTCGGGGGGCGGCAGTTGTGCAGGGCATGGACTCCCGGTCAAACGCGTTGTCGAGGGAGTAGCCTGCTGCCGAGATCGTTTGGTGGACATGCCACAGCACCAGAACGTCCCTTCCGTACGTTCCATCATCGATACCGACGTCCCCACTGCGGTCGATACTCTCGCCCGGGCCTTCGCCGACTACCCCTACACGCGGCACGTGATCGCGGCGGATGGTCATGAGGAGCGGATCCGGCGTTACCAGAAGCTGTGCCTGACCCGTATCGGCATGGTGTACGGCCGCGTCCGGGTCGCCGACGAAGGCCGCGCCGTGGCCGTCTGGGCCGTTCCCGGCCAGATCCCTCACCTGCCTTCGTCGAACTCGGGCCGCTCCTCGCCGAGCTCAGCGGCGACCGGGCCGCCGTTTCTGAGATGGCGGACGCGGCCATGGCCCCGTACCGGCCCTAGGAGCCGGGGTGGTTTCTGGAGACCGTGGCTACCGCCCCTGAGGCCCAGGGGAAGGGCCTCGGCAGCGCCGTACTGATTCCTGGCATCCAGGAGGCCGCGCGTACTGGGTGTCCGGCGTTCCTGGAGACCTCCAGCGAGGCGAACGTGCGGTTCTACGAACGCCTCGGCTTCAAGGTCACTGCCGATGTCCCGCTCCCCGACAACGGCCCCCGTACATGGTGCATGCGCAGGAACCCCCGCTGAGAACCTGAGAATCTGACCGGCGAGGGCTGTGCTCAGACCGGTCACGAGGTCGCTGACCACAGCACACCATGCAGTCGGGGACGCTCACCCGCCCCCCGGCAGTTCCTTCGCGAAGAGCAGCCCTCGGACGGGGCCGACCTTCACCCGGAGAGCTTCCGCATCGAGCTGGTCCACGATGACGGCACACCCAGCCCAGTCACCGCCGCACTCGACCACCATGTCCTTCACCGCCGCAGCCTGGCTACCGGTCTCGATCCAGTCGTCCACAAGCAGCACTCGGTCCCCCAACGCCACGGAGTCACGCTGGAGTCGGAGCCTGTGACGCAGTTTCCGATAGTCAGGGGACGCCTCACGCACAAGCTTGTCGCCTGGAAAGAGTCCTTCCGCTTTACGCACCGGGATGAAGCCAACGCCGAGTGCAACGGCAGCTGCACCGCCGAGGAGGAAGCCTCGGGACTCGACACCACAGACTGCAGTGATCCCCTCGTCCTTGAACGGCTCCGCCAGACCTCGAACCACGGCCGCGAGCGTCACAGGATCCCTGAAGACCGCCCAGACGTCCGCGTGTCCATCGATCCAGCGAAAGCGTTCCAGGACAAGGTCCTGAGCGTTGGCAGGCACGACGGCAAGTCTCGCCTGTCGACACAGTCGTGATCAATCCATTTCGGAGGAGCCTGAGCATCGGTCAACGGTCAGTCCAGAGCTGCCGCCACAACGGCATGTTCGATGTCGCCACCAGGACACTGGCCGCAGCGGTGCTCAGGCCCACGACGAAGTCCGTCGGCGCCGGCGGGCTGCTGGCCCGCACGGTCACCCCGGAGCCGATGAGACCGGGCTGGGCCGACGCGCTGAAGATGTACCGCTCGGTACTGCCGCATGCCCGGATGCCGACCCTCGATGAGCGTCT
This sequence comes from Streptomyces sp. NPDC007164, assembly GCF_040634135.1. Classification (NCBI taxonomy): domain Bacteria; kingdom Bacillati; phylum Actinomycetota; class Actinomycetes; order Kitasatosporales; family Streptomycetaceae; genus Streptomyces; species Streptomyces sp. NPDC007164. The sequence goes on along the minus strand of NZ_JBEYFB010000056.1, from coordinate 6,715 downwards.
GGAGCACGCGGCCGCCAAGCCGGTGGCCGTCCCGGAGATGATCGTCTGCGATCACGGCAAGGTGTTCGTCTCGCGCAACTTCCGGCCTCCTGCCGGTTCCTGGAGATCGACTTCCAGCCCGCGCACAAGGGGGCGCCTGTCGAAAAGGGCCACATCGAGAAGATGCTCGGCTCCGTCGCCACGATGTTCGCTCAGCTCCTCCCCGGCTGCACCGGCCGCAGCACCGACCACCGAGGCCGTCACCCGGAGCACGAGAACCTGTGGTCGCGCGGAAGGCCAAGCCGTCCAAGGCGGACCGCCGCGTCGCGGCCCGGACCAGGGCCACTGCACCGGCAGCAGCCATTCCTCCGCCGCGACCGGAGACGCAACCCTCGCCGGAGCTGCCGGCGGAGGCCGAGGAAACGATGGCCGAAGTGGTCCCGCTGGGCATCTCCGACCTGCTTGAGGACCCCTGGAGACGGCCGTGAGCACGCCGCCGGCAGATCAAGCCGGACGGCGATTTCGGCCGCTACCTGACGGCCTGCCCGGCTGGCGCGAGTCCGTCGCGGGGGCGATCAGCGAGCCGATGGCCATGGTGACGCAGGACGAGTACGACGCTCTGACCAAAGAGGACGGATACCAGTACGACGAGGACCGGTTCGACCACCATGCCGGCCGCAGGTGGTCGCCACCTCAACAGTCCGGCACACAGTCACTTGCGGGACGCTGCCTGGTCATCCTCAACCGCGGCGCCATCAGCGCCCGCCGGGGCCTCATCGTCACCGGCCCGGCCAACACCGGCAAAACGATCGCTGCCATTGCCGCACATGGTCGTCTGGCGGCGCTGACCCATGCATCTTCTTCAAGCCGGTGGCCTGTGGCCAGTGCAAGGATGGCTGGACCCGGCGCTGGTGCTCGCGCAAGTGCTACCGGTTGTCCCGCGGCTGGCCTGAGCAGCCGAAGAAGACCGAGCAGCCGAGCGGCTGATCGTGCAGACACTCATCTTTCGGCGTACACGTGACGCGCCAGGCGGGCCGTTCCCGAGGGTGCGCAGGGTGGCAGGGCGGCCGCTACTGCTGTTGACGCAAGGGGTTCTCGGGCATGTCAGTGGTGGCTGCGATCCTGTGCGGCATGGACGACAAGACCTTCTGGGCGCTCATGGACGAGCTGAGCCGTCGCCCCGGTGACCGGCACGAACGGCTGGAGTGGCTGCGCCGGGAGTTGCGGCGTCGGCCGGCCGCGGAGGGAGTGGAGTTTCAGGCACGTCTGGAGGCCGTGTGCGAGGCGGTCGCCACGGACGCACTGTGGCGGGCGGCGGCCCGGATCGAGGGCGGCTTGTGCTCCGACGACGGCTTCGAATACTTCGCGCTCTGGCTGGTGGCCCAGGGGCAGGAAACGTACCAAGCGGTGCTTGCTGAGCCGGATGTCCTTGCCGGCGTTGCTGAGGTGCGGGCCCTGGTGGGGCGGCACACGCGGGAGTGGTGTGACGACGAGTGGCCGGAATGGGAGGAGCTCGACTACGTGGCCCAGGAGGTATTCGACGAGTTGACGGGTCAGGAGGACGACTGCGGGGAGGCGTTCTACGAGGCCCTGGAAGCCGTTCAGGAGACATGGGCGAAGCCCGAAGAAGAGATCGACACCGTAGAGGCCACGGTGAGAACCGGGACACCCCGGCTCGACGCCCTCTTCCCTGCAGGAGCCAGCTCCTGATCAGTGACGTGACGCCGACTCCACGACCGTAGGTGGAGAGCCTGGGATTCGCACCTGCCATCCGAGTGAGCACGTTCACCGACTCTGTCGCTCCGTACCTGCCCGGGCACTCCGGCGGCTCCGGCCAGTACGCCCCATCACTGATGGCAGTCAACCGGCACCGAGACAGACCAGCCATCAGCAGGGCAACACTTCACAACGGTCAGCCTTCGCTGACACACGCGATCAAGTGGTCGCTCTTCGCTGACACAAAGCAGCTTTGATCAACCATCCCTGGCAATCGATCAACGGTGTCCCGTCCCATTCGACCTTCTCGCCAGGCACGTCGGTGACCAGGGGATAGACAAATCACGGTGAACACGGCAGCTCACGAAATCCCAGGAGACGTTGTCGTCCAGGTTGACGCGTGTGCAGACGTCCCAGCCTTCGTTGTCGGCGGTTTCCGTTCGTGAGTGTCTGGGAGGGCGGGCACCTTCGATGGAGGTCCAGACGGCCCGGCAAGGGCGAGTCACCGACGGATCAACGGGCGTGGTGGGAGCTCAGCCCGACCTCGCAACTATTCCGGAACGTTGGTGCTGTTCGGAGGATTGAATACGCAGAACTCGTTGCCCTCCGGGTCGGCAACGACGATCCAGCGAAAGCCGTGTTCACTGAGTTCTTCGGAGAGCTGCGCAGCGCCGAGTCGTTCGAGGCGACTGACCTCGGACGCTAAGTCCGCTGTGCCAAAGTCGAGGTCAAGGTGCATGCGGTTCTTGCCCTGTTTGAGTTCTGGCACGTGCTGTAGGAGAAGGGTTGGTGCAGGAGCGGGCGCGACCAGGCTCAGGTAGGGCGGTCCGTGGAAGCCGCGCCGGTAGTCCAGTGGGGCGAGCGCGGCGAGCCAGAAGGCCGCTTGCGCTTCCGTGTCGACACAGTCCAGCGTCACAACGATCTGCATGGCGGAACGGTAGGCGGCCTGGTCCGCCCTGACGATCAATTTTCCGGCAGCACCCGAGGTGGCGCTGACGCTGTCCAGGCCCAAGCATCTACGAGTCCCATTGTCCCGTCCGGTTCTAGCCTCGGGCTTTCATAAGGCCAGCTGTCCGACAGGTGGTCAGAAAAGCAGAAAGGGCCTCTGACCAGCGAGAATGAGGATTGTCTAGGTCCCTGTTCCCGCCCCGGTCGGAGGCACTTTCCAGGTGAGTAAGCGTAGCGGGTCGTACCCGCGTGTCCGCGTCGAGGGCGGTGGTCGCGGGGTGGTTTCGCAGTCCGGCGCCGTGCTGCTGGTCGAGACCGCCCGCAAGAGTGGGCTCGAGGTGGCGATGTCGACGGCTCTGGGGCCGTGGCGCAAGGCGCGCGCGGTCCATGACCCGGGCAAGATCCTGCTGGACGTCGCGCTTGCGGTGGCCCTGGGCGGGGACTGCCTGTCCGATGTCGCGATGCTGCGGGCCGAGCCCGCCGTGTTCGGACCGGTGGCCTCCGACCCGACGGTCTCCCGTCTGGTCGACACCCTCGCCTCGGCCGGACCCCGTGCACTGGCGGCGATCCGCCGGGCACGAGCCGACGTCCGCTGTCGGGTCTGGAAGTTGGCCGGCGAGGCGGCCCCGGACGCGGGCGGCGAGGTGATCGTGGACATCGACGGAGTGCTGGTCCTCGCGCACTCCGAGAAGGAGCACGCCGCCAAGACCTGGAAGAAGACGTTCGGCCACCACCCGCTGTTCGCGTTCGTCGACCACGGCCCCGGCGGCTCCGGAGAACCGGTCGCCGGCCTGCTGCGGCCGGGCAACGCGGGCAGCAATACCGCCGCCGACCACATCGAGGCCGCCCGCGTGGCCCTGGCCCAGCTGCCGAAGAAGTACCGGCGCGGACGCCGCACCCTGATCCGCACCGACTCCGCCGGCGGCACCCACGACTTCCTCAACTGGCTGACCGCACGCGGACGATGGCTGTCCTACTCGGTCGGGATGACCATCACCGATGCCATCCACGCCGCCGTGCTGAAGATCCCGGCCCCGGCCTGGACCCCGGCCGTCGAACCCGGCGGCGAGATCCGCGAGGGCGCCTGGGTTGCCGAGCTCGCTGGCGACGTCCTCAGTGGCTGGCCGACGGGGATGCGGCTGATCGTCCGCAAGGAACGACCGCACCCTGGCGCCCAGTTGCGCTTCACCGACGCCGACGGCATGCGGCTGACCTGCTTCACCACCAACACCAAGCACACGCCGATCGCCGCCCTGGAGCTGCGGCACCGCCAGCGGGCCCGCGCCGAGGACCGCGTCCGCGCCGCCCGCGACACCGGCCTGCGCAACCTGCCGCTCCACGACGCCGCCCAGAACCAGGTCTGGCTGGAGATCGTCCAGCTCGCGCTGACCGGGTCCGCTCGCCGGTGGGAACCCAAGCGCCTGCGGCTGCGGCTGTTCTCCGCCGCCGCCCAAGTCGTCACCACCGGCCGCCGCAGCTACCTCCGCCTGGCCCGCCACTGGCCCTGGACCGACGTGATCACCAGCGCGTTCACGCGCCTACACACCCTGCCGAACCCCGGCTGACCAGCGACATCGCCCCATCCCGACGAGCAGTCGACCACTTCCGGAGCCGTGGAATCCGGCGCCCACCCGACGCGACAGCCGGGCCCTCGCCACATCTATCGGCAGAAGACCCGACCCGCACAAGCAGAAACGGCCCGTCAGCCAAGCTGACGAGCCGTCATGCAAGACCGAGGCTAGGTTGTCGATGCGGTGTGTCGTTGACCTGTGAATACGCAAGATGCAGCGAACGGCGTGACCTCGGAGGTCCGGGAAGACGTTGTCGCTCAGGGGGGAGGGCGACTGTCCGGCTCTATGTTGCCGATTGGCTGCGAATTGCTCCTGCGGAGGGAGGAGCGAAGGCCGGCAGATCGAATCCGGGCATGTAGTTGTTCAGCTCCCACATCGGGAGGCAGAGGTGCTCGGCGACATCGTGCGGGGTGAGCCCTTGTGCCTGGAGGGCCTTGAACACATTCGGCAGTAGAGCGCTTGTCTCCGACGTGGCGTGATCTTGACGGCTGAGCGAAGTCTGTTTGACCTGGGCGAGAGCTCGGCGGAAGTTCCACTCTTGTGTCAGGCCCAGCCCATGCAGGCGATGGGCCAGCGCCGTGGCGGGGACACCCCAGAGGCCTTTGGCCGCTGCGATTCTCTCGGGGGTTGCGTTGCGGAGCATGTGGGCCAAGAGCCCCGTGCGGGGCATCAGAAAGGTAGCGGCGAACCTATCGGTCTCTGTCTCAAAGGCGCGCCAGTCGATCTGACCAGTTGAGGGGCGGAGAACAAGGTGTCCAAGCGCGCGTGCGGCATCGAGCCGGTTGTCTGCGTCGGGCTGCTGAGTGGACGTTAAGTCCGATCTTCCTCAGTTCGTGATCGCTCGATCGTGGTACTGATCTCCGTGCTGACCCCCTGATGGGCATGTTCATGCTGTGATGCGGGCCATGGAGCGAGAGCCGTATCCCAGCGACATATCGGACGAGCAGTGGGTGTTGATCCAGCCGATGATCACGGCCTGGAAGCAGGACCGGGTGGCACGGTCGGCGACTGGTGATGCCGGGGCCTGCGACCTGCGGGAAGTCGTGAACGCGATCTTCTACCAGAACCGGACGGGCTGCCAGTGGCGCTATCTGCCCCACGACCTGCCGGCCTGGTCGGCGGTGTTCTACTACTTCACGCTGTGGCGCCAGGGCGGGCTCGACCAGCGGATCCAGGAACTCCTGCGCTGCCAGGTGAGGGAGAGGGCCCGGCGATTAGAGGACCCGTCCCTCGTGATCATCGACACCCAGTCCGTCCGCGCCGCGGCGGGTGTCCCGAAGGCCACGACGGGACTGGACGCGCACAAGAAGGTGTCGGGCCGCAAGCGGGGACTGGCCGTCGACGTCCTGGGGCTAATCATCGGCGTCGTCGTGCTGGCCGCCTCCGCCCACGACAACGCCGCCGGCACCACCCTGCTCGACCAGGCCGCCGAGCGGTGCGGCAACCGCCTGGAGAAGGTCCTGGTGGACCAGGGCTTCAAGGACGAGGTCCTCATCCACGGCGCCCTGCTGGACATCGACGTCGAGATCGTCCGCCGCAACCGGGCTGACCAGGGCAAAGGCTTCATTCCGCAGCCCAAGCGGTGGATCGTGGAGCAGGTCAACGGCACGTTGATGCTGCACCGCCGCCTCGTCCGCGAGTACGACCACCGGCCCGACACCTCCGCCTCCCGCGTCTGCTGGGCCTCGATCGCGAACATGGCCCGCCGTCTCACCACACCGAGTCCCGCCTGGCGCGACACCCTCGGGCTGGCCGCGTGAACGTCACCGAGTTCCTGGCAGCCCTCCAGGCCCAGCACGGCGAGACCACCACCCGGGCTGTTGAACTACGCGACCAGATACGGAACTTGACCGCCGCCCTGGCCGAGGCCGAAGCGCGACTCGCGGACCTGGCCACCACCGCCAAAGTCATCGCCGAACTCGGACCCGCTGGAGGCGACCCCGATCCACCCGAGACGAACACCGCCTACCAGGCCATCGTGAATGCCTTCAACCAGCACCCCGACCAGGTATTTCGAGCCCGTGAGCTGCACGAACTCCTCGGCATGCCCACCGACGAAGCGTCCGTCAACATCACCCGCAGCCGCCTCGGACGCCTCACTCGCCAAGGCTTCCTCACCCAGCCCGGACGAGGCCGCTACCAGAAACGAACTTAACGTCCACTTACGAGTTGGTGCGTGATAGCGGGTGAGGCGTCGTTGCTGACTGGTGGCATGATCCGGGTGTGGCGATCATGGTCAAGCGGTCGGTTCTCTCGCGTCGAGTGTTCACGGGGATCTCTCGGCGTCATCTCGCCTGCCTGGTCCAGGAGTTGGCCGAACCGTGGCTGGCCGGTGTCGAAGGCCGCCGTCACGCGGCACGTGGCGGGTCCCGGCGGCGGGCAGCTGGTGCGGGCGCCCGGCATCAACTGGTGTTCATCGACCGGTTGACGGCGACCCTCATTCATCTGCGGCACGATCTGCCGCACGCTGTCCTCGGACTGCTCTACGGTGTGGACCGCTC
>NZ_JBEYFB010000055.1:0-40300 GCF_040634135.1 Streptomyces sp. NPDC007164 | reverse complement strand
TTCGTGTCCGATTCCCGGTCGAAGCGGGATCCTGCTTTTCGCTTTCCAGTTCTTCGCTTTCGCGTTTCCCTTTCCGGCGAGTCCGACTCTATCAGTCCTTTTCGCTTTCCTTGACCAACTCCTGCAGGCATGCAGGTGCCGAGTCCGGGTTAGAGTCAGGGCTTAAAAGTCGCCGCCGACCCCCGACTCAAAGTCGCGTTGGGGTCAGGCAGGAGTACGACAGTACAGGTCACCGAGAGTCGAGGCAAATCGTTTCCGGTGTGCCCCTAAGGCCGTGAACCGCTAGTACTCCGGCGGAACCGGGACTTCTTATGACTTACGCTGCTGAACAGCACGCCGTCGCCCACAGGCTGTGACGGCGCCGATCAAGCTCCACCCCTGGGAGGCTCCCCATGACCACTGTGACGTCCCCTCTTGCCGGACGTGCCACCGGGCTCGCTGCGGTACCGGATCCGGTCTTCTCCGGCGCGATGGTGGGTCCTGGAACCGCCATCGATCCCGTGCGTGAGCCGTCGGAGGCGGTGTCGCCGGTCGACGGCATCATTGTCTCCCTGCACCCGCACGCCTTCGTCGTCGTGGACGAGTCCGGGCACGGGGTGCTCACGCACCTCGGCATCGACACCGTTCAGCTCAACGGCGAGGGATTCGAGCTGCTCGTGAACAAGGGTGACACGGTCACCCGTGGCCAGGGCGTCGTGCGCTGGGACCCCGCGGCCGTCGAGGCGGCCGGCAAGTCGCCCGTGTGCCCGGTCGTCGCGCTGGAAGCCACCGCCGAATCCCTCTCCGACGTACGCGAGGACGGCGACGTGAAGGTCGGCGACACCTTGTTCGGCTGGCAGTGACGGATCCGGCTCGATGACAGCCGACTGGATATCCACCGCGGGGGCACCGGCCGCCGCACGACCGGAGACGGGTGAAATGGAGACAACGCTGCGAGGCGTCGGCGTGAGCCACGGGGTGGCGATCGGCGAGGTGCGTCATATGGGTACGGCGGTGCTCGAACCGCCGGCCAAGCAGATCCCCGCCGAGGAGGCCGAGCGCGAACAGGGGCGCGCCCGGCAGGCCGTGGAAGCCGTGGCGGCCGATCTGATCGCGCGCGGCAACCTGGCCGGTGGCGAGGCTCAGCACGTGCTCGAGGCCCAGGCCATGATGGCCCAGGACCCGGAGCTGATGGCCGACGTGGAACGGCGTATCGCCGTCGGCAGCACCGCCGAGCGGGGTGTCTACGACGCGTTCGCCGCGTACCGGGCGCTGCTCGCCAATGCCGGGGAGTACCTGGCGGGGCGCGTCGCCGACCTCGACGACGTACGCAACCGGATCGTGGCCCGGCTGCTCGGGGTGCCGATGCCCGGTGTGCCGGACAGCGACGAGCCCTACGTACTGATCGCGCGGGACCTGGCGCCCGCCGACACCGCGCTGCTCGACCCGGCTCTGGTGCTCGGCTTCGTGACCGAGGAGGGCGGGCCGACCAGTCACAGCGCGATTCTCGCCCGGGCGCTCGGGGTGCCCGCCGTGGTGGCGCTCCCCGGTGCCGGTGAGCTGGCCGAGGGCACGGTCATCGCCGTGGACGGCAGCACCGGTGAAATCTTCGTCGAGCCGAGCGCCGAGAAGCGTGCGGAGATGGAGAGTGCCGCCGCCGCGCGCAAGGCCGCGCTGTCGGCCTCGTCCGGTCCGGGTGCGACCTCCGACGGTCACAAGGTCCCGCTGCTCGCCAACGTCGGCGGGCCCGGCGACGTACCGGCGGCGGTCGAGGCCGGTGCGGAGGGCGTGGGGCTGTTCCGTACCGAGTTCCTGTTCCTCGACGACAGCAAGCAGGCGCCGTCCGAGGAGAAGCAGGTCGCGGCGTACCGGGCGGTGCTGGAGGCGTTCCCCGAGGGGCGGGTCGTCGTACGGGTGCTGGATGCCGGGGCCGACAAGCCGCTGGAGTTCCTGACTCCGGCGGACGAGCCGAACCCGGCGCTGGGTGTGCGCGGGCTGCGCAGTCTGCTGGACCACCCCGATGTGCTGCGTACCCAGTTGACCGCGCTGTCGAAGGCGGCGCAGGGGCTGCCGGTCCACCTTGAGGTCATGGCGCCGATGGTGGCGGACCGTGCGGATGCCAAGGCCTTCGCCGACGCCTGCCGTCAGACCGGTCTGCAGGCGAAGTTCGGTGCGATGGTGGAGATTCCGTCCGCCGCGCTGCGGGCGCGTTCGATCCTGCGGGAGGTGGAGTTCCTCTCGCTGGGGACCAACGACCTGGCGCAGTACACCTTCGCCGCCGACCGTCAGGTGGGTGCGGTGTCGCGGTTGCAGGACCCGTGGCAGCCCGCGCTGCTCGATCTGGTGGCGCTGTCGGCCGAGGCGGCCCGGGCCGAGGGCAAGAGCTGTGGTGTCTGTGGCGAGGCCGCCTCCGATCCGCTGCTGGCCTGTGTCCTGACGGGGCTGGGTGTGACGTCGCTGTCGATGGGCGCCGCGTCCATCCCTTATGTCCGCGCCACGCTGGCGAAGTACACGCTCGCGCAGTGCGAGCGTGCCGCTTCCGCCGCTCGTGCGGCGGACTCCGCCGAGGAGGCGCGGGTCGCGGCTCAGGTGGTGCTGTCGGGCGAGTAGTCCCGCGGCGTGCTGTGGTGAAGGGGCTCTCCGCCGATGGTGGCGGGGAGCCCCTTCGGCCTGTCAGTGGTGCGATTCGGGTGCGTCCGCGCCGAGGTCGAAGCCTGCGCAGTACTCCACGTGTGACTCCGGGGCGACCGGTTCTCCGGTGTCGGCGTCGGTGCAGTAGGCGCTGAAGACCTCACCGGCGCTGAGCGGGGCCAGGTCGCCGCGGGTCAGTCGCCAGCCGTGCACCCGGTCCTGGGCGCCGGGGCGGCTCGTTCGGAGTACGACTCCCCCGGGCTTTTCGAGGGCGATGCCCACGGCGAGCACCGTGACAAACTCCGCCCCCTCCTCCGTTTCGAGCCGGGCCGGGCCGGTGCTGTCCCGTTCGGTGTGCAGGACGGCGAGCAGGTTCTCGTTGTCGGTGGGGGTGCTGCAGACCAGGTGGTGGGTGCCCGGGCCGGCCGTCTCCAGCATGCGGAGCAGCAGGTGCGAGGCCCGGTCGAAGGCGGCGTGGCCGACGTCCTTGCCGCAGTCCGCGCATTCGCCGAGGCCGGCCAGGATCATCGTGGCGTACTCCCAGGTGGCCCGGCGGACGGCCCGGTTGACCAGGAGTGGGATCAGGGTGTCGATGGGTTGTCCGGTGTACGCGACGGTGGCACCGGTGGCGGCGATTTCGGCGGTGAAGCGGCTGCGGCTGGCCTGGGCGTCGGGAGCGAGTCCCGACTCGGCGCAGTATTCCGCGTACTCCTCCGGGTCGAAGAGCGCGACCGTGGCGTGCATGCCCTGTGCGGAGAGGGACTTCAGCAGTGATTCGACCTGCTGGAGATAGACGGTGTGGTTGTCGAAGGCGAAGGTGCGGTAGCGCCGCATCGCCGCGAAGTCCTGCTCGTCGGCCAGGAGGCCGATGGTGCTGGGTGCTTCGCGGCGCAGCGTGCGTCGCATGGTTGTGCCGGACCGGCGGTATCCGCCGTGCCTGCTGTCCCCGGTGTTCCTGATGTGCGCCATGACTCCCCCAAGTGCGCTGTCGATCATTGCTCACTCAGAGTAATCAGGGGCACTGACAACGGGACGGTCGGAGACGGTCAGTGACGCTTGCGGGCGAGGTCCTCGTAGAAGTGGAGGAGTTCGAGGTTGTCGATCGAGCCGGGGTTGACCGCCTTGGACAGGGCCGTGCCCTGCAGCAGGCGTTTGACCGGGACCTCGATGCGCTTGCCGGTGAGGGTGTGCGGGATGCCGGGGACCTCGATGACCTCGTCCGGGACGTGGCGCGGGGAGAGGTTCTCCCGGATGGTCCGCTTGATGCTGTCGCGCAGCGCGTCGTCGAGCCGCGCACCGTCGGCGAGGTGGACGAAGAGCGGCATCCAGTAGCCGCCGTCGGGCTCTTCGAGGCCGATGACGAGGGATTCGCGGATCTCGGGGAGCCGTTCCACCGCCTCGTAGATGTCGGCGGAGCCCATCCGTACGCCCTGGCGGTTGAGGGTGGAGTCGGAGCGGCCGTGGATGATGACCGAGCCGTGTTCGGTGAGGGTGATCCAGTCGCCGTGGCGCCAGACGCCGGGGTACATGTCGAAGTAGCTGTCGTGGTACCGGCTGCCGTCGGGGTCGTTCCAGAACCGGATGGGCATGGACGGCATGGGCGCGGTGACGACGAGCTCGCCGACCTCGCCGATGAGCGGTTCGCCCGCGGGGTCCCAGGAGCGGAGGTCGGTGCCGAGGCAGGCGGCCTGGAGTTCGCCGATGTGTACGGGGAGGGTGGGGACCGCGCCGGCGAAACAGCTGCAGACGTCGGTGCCGCCGCTGACAGAGGCGATCCACAGGTCGGCGGCGACCTCGTCGTGGAGCCAGCGGAAGCCGTCGGGCGGGAGCGGGGAGCCGGTGGTGGCGACGCACTGGACGCGCGAGAGGTCGAGGTCGCGGCCCGGGTGGATGCCGGCCTTGCGGCAGGCCATGACATAGGCGGCCGAGGTACCGAAGAGGGTCGCCCCGGTCTGTTCGGCGACGCGCCACTGGGCGCTGACGTCGGGGTATCCGGGGCTTCCGTCGTAGAGCACGAGGGTGGTTCCGGTGAGGAGGCCGGAGACGAGGAAGTTCCACATCATCCAGCCGGTGGAGGTGTACCAGAAGAAGCGGTCCTCGGGGCCGAGGTCGCAGTGCAGGCCGATCTGCTTGAAGTGTTCCAGCAGGATGCCGCCCTGGGACTGGACGATCGCCTTGGGGAGCCCGGTGGTGCCGGAGGAGTAGAGCACCCAGAGCGGGTGGTCGAAGGGGACCTGTTCGAAGACCGGCTCGGTGTCGGCGGACGTGAGGGCGGACCATTCGAGGGCGCCCTCGGGGGCCTCGGTGCCCAGCAGCGGGATGTGGACGACAGCGCGCAGGGTGGGGAGTTCGCGGCGCAGTTCCGCGACGGTTTCTGCGCGGTGGTGTTCCTTGCCGCCGTAGCGGTAGCCGTCGACCGTGAAGAGGACCACGGGTTCGACCTGCTGGAAGCGGTCGAGGACGCTGCGGGCGCCGAAGTCCGGGGCGCAGGACGTCCAGACGCCGCCGACGGCGGCGGTGGCGAGGAGGGCGACGACGGCCTCGGGGATGTTGGGGAGGTAGCCGCTGACGCGGTCGCCGGGGGTGACGCCGAGGGTGCGGAGTTCGGCGGCGAGCGAGCCGACGCGGCGGCGGAGTTCGGACCAGGAGACGGGGATCTGGGTGTGGGTCTCGTCGACGTGGAGCAGGGCGGGGGCGTCCGCGCGCAGGGGGTCCTCGGCGGTGCGCAGCGCGTGCTCGGCGTAGTTGAGGGTGGCGCCGGGGAACCACTGGGCGCCGGGCATGGTGCGGTCGGCGATGACGGTCTCGTACGGGGTGGAGAACCGTACGTCGAACCAGTCGGCGACGGCCTGCCAGAAGGTGTCGAGTTCGTCGACGGACCACTGGTGCAGCGCCGGGTAGCCGCCCTCGGCCGGGGCTCCGTAGCGCTGGGCCGCCCAGCTCTGGAAGCGGGTGACGGCGGCGGCCGCGATGCGGTCGGGGCCGGGCTGCCAGAGGGGAGCTTCGTTGGCTGCTGCGGTCATGGGGCGGCTCCCTGACTGTCCGGGTACGCGGGATGGGCGTGGGCCCGCGCACACGTGCTGGGGTGTGCGCGTGAGGCGGCTTTTACGGACGATGCCATGTGATCGTCTTTCGCACCAGGGTTCACCACCCATGCCCGGGTGTCCGGACATGTGGTCCGGCCACGGGTGAACGGAAGTTGAACGAAGCCCTCCTCCGCCCCGCCGGATGGCAGGCTGAGCTGCATGGACGGTCGTGACCTGGTGCGCTCGGTGAAGATGGTCGGTTCGGTGCGGGGACTGCGCTCGGTGCGCTCGTCCTGGCGGCGCCGCAGTGCGGATGCGCGGGCGCTGCCCCGGCGTGGTGCGGAGCGGGCGCGGGTGCCCGGCCTCGTGGTGGGGGCGGCGCCGGAGCCGGGCGGGGGTGTGGTGCGGTTCGCCCGTTCGGAGTTGCGGGTGCGGGTGGCGGTGGGCGGTGCGGTGTTCTGGGGCTGGGACGGGGCGGAGCCGTTGCCGTCGTACGCGCTGCCCGGTGCGGCGCCCGAGCCGGATCCGCGGGCAGTGCTGGAGCCGGACAAGGACGGCGGCTGGCAGGTGGTGTCGGAGCGGCTGACCGTCGCGGTGTCGCGGCACGGGGCCGTGGAGCTGCGTACGCCGGGCGGGGTGGTGCTCCGGCGCGAGCTGCCGCCGCGCTGGTGGGAGCCGGTGGCGGGGGGTGGTGCCCGGTGGGTGCAGCGTTCCGAGGTTCCGGCGGACGCGCGGTTCTTCGGGCTCGGGGGCCGGGCCTCGGGACCACGGCTGCGGGACGGTGTGTACGGCCTGTGGAACACCGATCCGGGTGGGCGTTTCGGTCCGGGTGACGATCCGCTGTATCTGACGATGCCGGTGCAGCTCGTGGTCTGTGACGCGGGGACGCATCTGGTGTTCCACGACAACACCTGGTCGGGGCGGGTGACGCTGCGGGAGGGCGAGGAGGGGGCGGGCTCGGGGCACGACCGGCCCGGGGCGTGCGAGGTGCGGATGGACGGGGGGCCGTTGCGCTGCTGGGTGGTGGCGGGTACGCCGGCCCGGGTGCTGCAGGGCTGGACGGCTCTGACGGGTGCTCCGGCGGTGCCGCCGTCCTGGGCGCTGGGTCCGCAGCACGCCCGGTGGGGGTTCGGGAGCGAGCGGGAGGTGCGGCGGGTGGTCGCCGGGTACCGGGAGCGCGGGCTGCCGCTGTCCGTACTGCATCTGGACATCGACCACTACGACGAGCACCGGGTGTTCACCGTCGACCGGGAGCGTTTCCCCGATCTGCCGGGCCTGGCGAAGGAGTTGCGGGAGGACGGTGTGCGGCTGGTGTCGATCGTCGATCCCGCGGTGGCGGCGGAGCCGGGGGACGCGGTGTTCGACGCGGGGGCGGCGGTCGGGGAACGCGGCGCTTTCGTCCGGGACGCGCGGGGGCGGGTGGTGCGCGGGGAGGTGTGGCCGGGCGAGTGCGTGTTCCCGGACTTCACCGATCCGCGGGTGCGGGAGTGGTGGGGCGGTCTGTACGAGGAGCGGCTGGCGCAGGGGTTCTCGGGTGTGTGGCACGACATGAACGAGCCGGTGTCGTTCGCCGCGTTCGGTGATCCGTCGCTGCCCCGGTCGGCGCGGCACTCGCTGGAGGGCCGCGGCGGTGATCACCGCGAGGCCCACAACGTCTACGCGCTGGCCATGGCGCGGGCCGGGTACGAGGGGCTGCGCCGGCTGCGGCCCGAGGAGCGTCCGTTCCTGTTCTCGCGATCCGGCTGGGCGGGGATGCAGCGTTACGGGGGGACCTGGTCCGGTGATGTGGAGACCGGCTGGCCGGGGCTGCGGGCCTCGTTGGCGCTGGTGCTGGGGCTGGGGCTGTGCGGGGTGCCGTACTCGGGGCCCGATGTGGGCGGTTTCGACGGGTCGCCATCGCCGGAGCTGTATCTGCGGTGGTTCCAGCTGGGTGCGTATCTGCCGTTGTTCCGTACCCATGCGGCGATCGACGCGGGGCGGCGGGAGCCGTGGGAGTTCGGGCCCCAGGTGCTGGAGCACGCGCGGGCGGCGCTGGTGGAGCGGGAGCGGCTGCACCCGTACTTCGTGACGCTGTCGCGGCTGGCCGGGCTGACCGGCGCCCCGTACGTGCGGCCGCTGTGGTGGCGTGCGCCCGGGGACCGGGCGCTGCGGGAGTGCGAGGACGCGTTTCTGCTGGGCGACGCGCTGCTGGTGGCTCCGGTGCTGGAGCCCGGCGCGGATCGCCGGGCGGTGCGGTTGCCGCGGGGGCGTTGGTACGACACGGCGACCGGTGAGGTGTACGAGGGGCCGGGGCAGGTGTTGCTCGATGCGCCGCTGTCGCGGGTGCCGGTGCTGGCGCGGGCGGGTTCGGTGCTGCCGGTGCGGGGTGCGGACGGTGGTGTGGAGCTGGAGGTGTGGGCTCCGGCGGCGGGGCGCAGCGGGAGCGGGCCGGTGGTCCGGGACGCCGGTGACGGCTGGGAGCGGGCGGAGGTCGAGCGGTACACGTCGCGGTTGGTGGACGGGCGGGTCGTGGTCGAACGGGAGGGCCGGGAGGGTAAGGAGGGGGCGGTGGCCCTTCCGGTGCGGGTGCGTGGTCTGTAGCGGCCCGTCGGGGGAGCGCCCCTCCGGCGGGGGTGCGCTTCTCGGGGCCCGGCTCTCGGCCGGGCGCGCGGTGCCTGCTTCCGGTCAGCGGTAGCCGCCGTCGAACCAGGTGCGGACGGCGCGGGTGTGCAGGGGGAAGGCCAGCTCGGCGGGTGTCCGGAGCAGTCGGAAGCCGGCCGTCTCGTCGGTGGGCCGGGAGGGCGGGAGCGCGGTCGCCGGGCGTTGTGGGAGGAGGCCGAAGAGGAGCAGGTGGCCGTCCGGGGCGCTGAGGGCGTCGGCGAGGCGGACGTCCCGTTCGTCGGCCGTGATGCCGGTCTCCTCGCCCAGTTCCCGTACGACGGCGTGTTTCCAGTCCTCGTCGTGGTCGATGTGGCCGCCGGGGAGGGCGAGGGCGCCGGGGTGGGGCGGGATGGTGCGGGTGATCACCACGAGACCGGTGCCGTCCCGGTCGGTGACGGGGAGAAGGGCCACGGCGACCGGCAGTGGGTTGCGGTAGGCGGTGCTGCCGCAGGCCGTGCAGGTGCGGGGCCAGGTGACGGTTGTGGTCCAGGGCGCTCCGCAGCTGCCGCAGTGCGAGTCCTTGGCCGGTTTCTCGGGGTTGCTCCTGGGTGCGGACACGCGCGGACTGTACCGGATCCTCCGGCGGACTCCCCCGTACTGCTGGATTATGTGCTCATGACAGGTCTTGCTTCCGCTCTCCGTGTCCTGGCGGCCACCGCCGCCGCCCTGCTCGCCGTCACCGCCGCCGCCCCGGCCGCCGGTGCGAGGCCCGAACCGAAGGCGCCGGAGGAGTTCGTGGCGCTGAGTTCGGTGGATCCGACGATCATCCAGGAGATGCGCTACCCCACCGCCCACGACTTCATGGGCGTACCGGTCGACGGCTACCGCGATCCGCTCTGCATCCTGACCCGGCCCGCGGCCCGGGCGCTGCACCACGCGCAGACCCGGCTGCTGCGCCGGGGCTACTCGCTGAAGGTGTACGACTGCTACCGGCCGCAGCGGGCCGTGGACCACTTCGTGCGCTGGGCGAAGGACCTCGACGACGAGGCCATGAAGGGAGAGTTCTACCCCCGGGTCGACAAGACGCGGCTGTTCTCGGACGGCTACATCGCGGAGAAGTCCGGGCACAGCCGCGGCAGCACGGTCGATCTGACGCTGGTGAGGCTGCCTGCCGCGCCGACCCCGCCGTACCGGCCGGGTGACCCGCAGGTGCCCTGCTACGCACCCGCGGCCGAGCGGTTCCCGGACAACTCCGTGGACATGGGCACCGGTTTCGACTGCTTCGACACGCTCTCCCACACCAATGACCCGCGCATCCGGGGCGAGCAGCGCACCCATCGGCAATTCCTGAAGAGGACGCTCACGGACGCCGGCTTCGTGAATCTGGCCGAGGAATGGTGGCACTACACCTTCAAGCCCGAACTGTTCCCGGACACCTATTTCGACTTCCCGGTGGCCCGGCGCTCCGTCGCGGGCCACTGACACGGGTGCGAAGAGGCGGACGGCCGGGACCACCCCCGTGGGCCCCGGCCGTCCGCTTCTTCTTCTCCGACGCGGATCGGCCGTTTCCGGTTGCGGTCCGAACTACTACGGTGCCCGTATGTCACAGCAGACGTTCGATTCGTACGAGGAGTTCTGGCCCTACTACGTGGCGATGCACTCCAGGGCCGCGACCCGGTGGGTCCATCTGACCGGCACCCTGACCGGGCTCGCGGTCAGCGCCTACGGGCTGGCACGGGGGCGCAAGCGGTACCTGGCCGCGTTGCCGTTGATCGGGTACGGGACCGCCTGGCCCGCGCATTTCCTGATCGAGAAGAACAATCCGGCCACCTTCGGGCATCCCGCCTGGTCGCTTCGCGGCGATGTGCAGATGATCCGGATGATGCTGGCGGGACGCGACCGGGAGCTGGCCGCGATCGCCGCCGGGTGGCTGGCCGACAACGGGTGCTGCCAGGAGTGTTGACGGTCCGTCGCGGCGGGAGAAAACTCATCGCCCAGTGACACGACGACGCGCGGCCCGTACCCCGGTCGGCGGGGGCACGGGCCGTGTCGCGCACGGAACGGCCGTTACGTGACGACGGGCTCGCGGACGCGTTCCTCGCGGGCCACGGCATGCTCGACGACGCCCACCAGTACGTCCCGTACGGAGCCGCGGTCGCGCGCGTCGCACATGAGCACGGGCACCTCCGGGTCCAGGTCCAGCGCCGCCTGCACCGTCTCGACGGGGAACTCGTCGGCCCCCTCGAAGCAGTTGACGGCGACGGTGAACGGAATGGCCCGGCGTTCGAAGTAGTCGACCGCCGCGAAGCAGTCCTCCAGCCGCCGGGTGTCCGCGAGCACGACGGCGCCGAGCGAGCCCTGGGCCAGTTCGTCCCACAGGAACCAGAAGCGGTCCTGCCCCGGGGTGCCGAAGAGGTACAGCACCAGGTCCTCGCGCAGGGTGATCCGGCCGAAGTCCATGGCCACCGTGGTGGTGGTCTTCGCCTCCACGCCCGCCAGGTCGTCCACCGGACGGCCCGCCTCGCTGAGTCGTTCCTCCGTGCGCAGCGGCCTGATCTCGCTGACCGCGCCCACCAGAGTCGTCTTGCCCACTCCGAATCCGCCCGCCACCAGGATTTTCAGGGTAACGGGCTCAACGGGCCGCTTCTTGCGGCTAGAGCGCCCGAAGGCCATTGATCACCTCGCGAAGAATGTTCACGTCCGGCAGCTCGGCCGGCGGAACGGGACGGGTTACGTGTACCAGCTCGTCCTCGACGAGGTCGCCGACCAGGACCCGGACCACCCCGACGGGGAGGTCCAGGCCGGCCGCGAGCTCGGCGATCGACTGGGGCATGCCACTGCAGAGTTCGACGATCTCCACGTGTTCCGGGGAGAGCGTCTGGTCCCTGCCGGGATCGTCCGCCTCGAGTTCGGGGACGACGATCGCGATCAGGTCGAGACGATGGCGGGAGGCGCTGCTGGTTCGGCCCCGGGTCATCGCGTACGGACGGACCACCGGTCCCGCATCGGCGTCGTACCAGCGCGAGGCCTGCGGGTCGGTGGGCGTTGCCGGAGATCTGGAGGAGTCAGCGCTCACCGTCCACTCACCCCCCGGCGGACAGACCGGTCGTCCGGGGTGCGTTGGCCAGATGGGCGCCGACGCGCTTGACCATCAGCGTCATCTCGTACGCGACCTGGCCGACGTCCGAGTCGGCGTCGGCCAGCACCGCGAGACAGCTGCCGTCACCGGCCGCCGTGACGAAGAGGAACGCCTCGTCGAGTTCGACGACGGTCTGGCGGACCCGGCCCGCGTCGAAGTGCCGCCCGACGCCCTTGGCGAGGCTGTGAAATCCGGAGGCCACGGCCGCCAGGTGTTCGCTGTCCTCGCGGGTCAGGTCCTTCGACGTGCCGGTGGCGAGGCCGTCACTGGAGAGCACCAGCGCCTTGTGGATGCTGGCGACGCGTTCGACGAGTTCGTCGAGGAGCCAGTTGAGCTGGCCGGAGCCCTGGCGTGCGGCGTTGGTTGCTGCGACGTTCGGTGCGGTCATCGACCGTCCCCTCCCGGAGTGGTTCCTTGTGCTGTTTCACCGGGGCCGGTCACGTCCTCGGCGTTCTGCCGACGGCCGCGCTGCCAGCCGCGTTGGAGCGAAGCCATGCGGCTGCGCACCTCTTCCGCATCACGTTCGAAGTCCTGGTCCGGTTCCGTACGGGCCGGCTCGGGATCGCGGACGGCCGAGTCCTCGCGCAATTGCGGGGCGAGGCTGGCCTGCCGGATGCGGCGGGGCAGACCGCCGATGGTCTCCCGGGTGCTCGGGGCCCCGGGGGAGGCGGACTGCTCGGGTGTGGCGGGCTCGGTGGGTCTCCGGAAGCCGGTGGGCTGCCGGGGTTCGGTGGGCGTGGGGCCGGTGCCGGACCCGCCCGGGCCGGCGGGGCCCTGCGGGGCGTCCCGCTCGGCGGCCGTGGGGTGGGCGCGGCCAGCCTCGTCGACCCGGCGGCCGTTGTCGGCGACCAGGGTCGGCGGTTTGCGGCGGGGCAGCGGCACCGGACCGCCCGGGCGTATCGGCCGTACGCCGGCCTGCGACTCCGCGTCCTGGTCCGTCGCCTGCTGGTGCTGTTCGCGGTCGGCGTCGCGCCGGAGGTCGCGGGAGCGGAAGATGCCGCCGCGTTCGCTCTCGGTGTCGTCGAGGTCGGAGGCGCCGCCCAGCAGGGGTTCGAGCAGCGGGTCGAGCACGGTGTCGCCCTCGAAGCCCAGGGCTCCGACGGGTCCTTCGAGCTCGACGGGCCCGTCCAGGAGGGCCGGGTCGACCAGGCCGGTCGGAACGGGGGCGAGGCCGGAGGGCCTGCCGCCCGCCCGGCGGTCGGCCGCGCCGTCCCTGCGGTCCTGGCCGCTCCCGGAGGCGTCACCGGCCGCCCGGCCACCGCTGCCGATCGCCCGCTCGGCCCGGCGGTCGAGGCGGAACCCGGTGCCGTGGGTGTCCGGGGCGTCGGTGAGCAGCGCCGCCGGGATGAAGACGACGGCGGTCGTGCCACCGTACGGAGAGATCTGCAGCGAGACGCGGACGTTCTGGCGCTGGGCGAGACGGCTGACCACGAACAGGCCGAGCCGGTCGGTGTCGGACAGCTCGAACTCGGGGGTCTCGGCGAGCCTGAGGTTGGCGTCCAGGAGGACGTCGGGCGTCATGCCGAGGCCGCGGTCGTGGATTTCGAGCGTGAAGCCGTTGGCGACGCGTTCGCCGAGCACCTGGACCGCTGTGTGCGGGGGCGAGAACACGGTCGCGTTCTCCAGGAGTTCGGCGATCAGGTGGGTGAGGTCGGCGACGGCGGGGCCGCCCACCCCGATCCGGGCCAGTCGGCGGACCTCGATCCGTTCGTAGTCCTCGACCTCGGCGACCGCCGCCCGCACCACGTCCATCAGCTGGATCGGCTTGCGCCACTGGCGGGACGGGGCCGCGCCGGAGAGGATCACCAGGCCCTCGGCGTGGCGTCGCATGCGGGTGGTCAGGTGGTCGAGGCGGAAGAGGTCCGCGAGTTCGTCGGTGTTCTCGGTGCGGCGCTCCATGGTGTCCAGGAGCGTCAGCTGCCGGTGCAGCAGCACCTGGTTGCGGCGGGCGAGATTGACGAAGACCTCGGAGACGCCGCGCCGCATGTCCGCCTGCTTGACGGCGGCCTCGACGGCCGCGCGTTGCAGGGTGTTGAGGGCCTGGCCGACCTGGCCGATCTCGTCCCGCTCGTACTGGAGGTGCGGGGCTTCCGTCTCGACGTCGACCTGCTCTCCGGCGGCGAGCCGGCGCATCACGCTCGGCAGCCGTACGCCGGAGACCTCGTGGGCGTCCTTGCGGAGCCGGGAGAGGTCCCGGATCAGTTCACGGCCGATGCGTACGGAGACGAACACCGAGGCGATCAGGGCGAGGAAGCCGAGGACGCCCGCGATGCCGGCCTTGATCAGGACGCTGTATCCGGCGGGCTTGCCGCGGTCCTGGAAGCGGTTGTTCATCTCCGTGGAGTCGTTGGCCAGCCGCTCCAGGACCGGCGGGGCGGCCTCCTGCCAGCGTTCGGCGTCGACGGCGCGCGGGTCCTGGGTGGGGCCGCCCTCGATGAGGGTCTTCTCCGCCGTCCGCAGCGGTTCGCTGTCCGGACTCGCCCAGTACCGCTCCACGCGCTGGCGCTCCGCGGCGGGAAGCGCGTCCACGTTGATCTCGTAGAGCAGCTTTCGATTGGCCACGAGATCGGATATCTGGCGCAGTTCGGCGGCGGTGAGCCGTCCGGCGATGAGTGACGAGGCGACCAGGGCGTCTTCGCGGGAGAGCATTTCGCGGGCTCGTGAGATGCCGACCAGTGCGCGGACCTGCTTGTCCATCGACACGTTCTCCATCGTGCGGAGTCCGGTCAGGAAGCGATAGCAGGGATCTATGAGGCGACCGTAGAACTCCATCGCCTTGGAGCGGTCGATGGTGCGCCGGTCGACCGATTCGCGGAGCGCGCCGAGGCCCTCGACCGTGCCGAGGATCGAATTCAGCTGAGTGTCGTCGTCGGAGCTCAGCGCGTCGCGGATGTCCTGCTGCCGGGCGCTGTCCTTGACACCGGCAAGGACGCGGTCGGTGGCCGCCCGTTGGCGCTGCAGGAGCGGGAGGGCGTTGGAGGCCCTGGGGTCGGCGAGGAAGACCAGGGTCTGGCGGCGCTCGTTCTGGATGGCCCGGACGGTGTCCTCCAGCGGATGGCCGACCTTCTCCACCAGGGTGCCGGCGCTCAGCAGGTGACCGGCCTCGCGTCCCGTCAGGAATGTGGCGAATCCCCAGAGCGCGGTGAGGGAGATGAGCGGCACCAGCAGCAACGCCACGATCTTCCTGCGGATGGACTTTCCGCGAAAGCGCATGGACTCCCCCAGCTCGACCCCGCGGGGGCGGGGGTCGTGTTCCGTCAATAAACGGCGCGAGCCTACTACTGACGGAGTAGCAACTCGAAGGGACGTCCGGACGATTTTCGGCCGCGCTGTCCGGTGTTGGTCATGGGTTGTCCTGGTATTCCGGGCAATGAAATTCGCGAAAGCGGCAGAAGAGACCTGGCAGGGCTTCATTCTGTTCGGTAGGGCAGTTGGCTGGATTCCTTCGCTTCGCGACGGTTCGGGGGAATCTTCACGGCCGTTCACTCGTCTCTCTGTACGAGGCAGGGGTAACACGGGGAGAGCCGGGGCCGGTCAGGCGGGATCATGGTGGTGGGTCGCCGTGCGCGATCCGCGGGGTGGGCGACGCGGGGCAGGGGTCGTGAGGCAGGACGGTCCGATCAGCCCGCGTAGAAACGGCGCATGCCGGGCAGCAACCCTGAAGTCGGACAGTGGTGGGGAGTTGAGAGCCTTGAAGACGGAACAGCGTCGGGGCGCGGTGCCGTCGGCACCGGCCGCGCCGGCGAACTCGGCAGCGGTGGGCGGGGCGAAGATCCCGCGCCAGCAGCTGTGGGTGGAAGAGCCCGCGACACGGCGGCGGATGCCGGACCCGGTCCGCAGGTCCGCCGTGCGTGCCGTTCTCATCATGTCGCTGACGATCATCCAGGCGATGGTGGCGTTCCTGTGCACGCTGACCGGGTCCTGGCCGGCTTTCCCGATGGTGCTGAGCAGTGTGGGCAGTACCGTGGTCGCGACCTGGTCGGTGCTGGATGTGTGGGTGACCCGGCAGGTCTGGAACCAGCGCAACGGCGTGGTTTCGGTGCCGAGCAGTTCGGCGCGGCAGTTGCGCCGTGAGCGCCGCAGGGCGCGGCGGGCGGCACGGACCGCGCAGCGGGACGAGGCGCGGATACGCCGCCGGGGCGCGGAAGGCCTCTCGCGGGCCTGAGCCGCCGTCGGGCCTGGGCGCCCCCGGGCCCGGTGCCCCCGGATCCGAGTGCCGTCGCGCCGTGTGTTCTCGCGGGTTTCCGCGCGCTCCCGCGCCTATTCGTCGGCGGGAGCCGGGGCGGTGCCGGGGGATGTGACGGCGCGCTTGAACATGCGGGTGGCGGTGATCTCGCCGTGCACCGTCTCACCGTTCGGGTCCTGCTGCGGCAGTCCGGGGCGCAGATGCTCCTCCACGCTGATGTACTTCAGCCCGGCACGAAGATCCGCGTCGTTGCGCAGCCGGATGACCAACGGGAATTCGGCGAGCGCCGTGGTGTCGAACAGTCCGGTCGTGTAGAGGAGTTGTACGCCCAGGGCGTCCGACACCGCGCGCTGGAGCTCCAGCAGATAGGTGGCGTTGGCGCGGCCGATGGGGTTGTCCAGGAAGAGCGTGCCCGCGTGCCGGTGCTGGTGCCGGTCACGGCCCCGGTCGTTGCTGCGCAGCGCGGCCATCGTGCAGTACAGCGCGATGGCTGCGGTGAGCAGCTGGCCGCCGGAGAAGACGTCGCCCATCTGTCCGACCGGGACACGCTCGGCGCGCAGCACCGCGTCCGGCTTGAGGATCTCCACGGCGATGCCCTTGGGCTCCAGCGCCGCCTGCACACCGCGCAGCAGCAGGGACATGCCGTCCCTGCGCAGGTCGGAGTTCTTCTTCAGCGCGGCGCGGGTCGCCTCGTCGACGACCTCTCCGAGCCGTTCGGTGAGGGTCGCCTGGTCGGGTTCCTCGAAGCGGATGCGGAGGAATTCCTGGCCCGACCACTCCCCCAGGCCCTCCGGGAGCTGGGAGAGCCGCTGGGCGGAGCGCAGGGTGGTGAGCGCGGACTCCACCAGGCCGCGGAGCCGGTCGACGATGGAATCGCGGTTGCGCTCCAGCTGGGCCAGCTCGTCGGTGAGCACCCTCAGCCGGGGCGCGAAGGCCGCGGCCCACTTCTCGGCGTGCTCGGGCAGCGCGGCGGCCGGCAGCTCGCGGATCTGCTGACGGGCGGGGGTGCGGACCTGTTCGTAGCGCGTGGAGTTGGCGTGCCGGACGAGGACGTCGCTCGCTTCGCGTACGGCGCTCTCGGCGGCGGACAGCTCGGTGGCGCAGCCGCGCAGGGAGCGGCGGGACTCGGCCGCGGACTGCCGGGCCTCGTCGAGGCTGCCCGGATACGGCTCGGGGGCCTCGGTGTCGTCGTCCGCGCCGTGGTCCCGGAGCAGGTCGCGCAGGAGGGCGGCCGTCTCGTCGAAGCCGCCTGCCGAGTCCTCGGCGGTGCGGTGGGCGTGCAGCAGCTCGGCGTGGGCGGCGCGGGCGGTGTCCAGGGTGGCGGTGGCGGCGGCCAGTTCGGCCGTGGCGGTGCGCAGGAGGGCCTGGGCCCGCTCGGCGTCGGCGGGGACCAGCTCTTCGGGAAGTTCGGTGTGGCGGGACTCGCCGTCGGCCGGGGCCAGTCGCTCGGCCTCGCCGCGGAGCCGGCCCAGCTGCTCGCTCGCGGTGGAGGCCCTGGTCTCCAGGAGCTGGACCAGGGACTCGGCCCGTGCGGCGGCCGCCTGCCGGGAGGGGCCGTCCGCGCCGTCGGTGCCTTCGAGGAGCTGGGCGGCGCGGGTGCGGACCTTGTTGGTGAGCCGGTCCAGCTCGGCGAGGGCGGCGCTCTCGTCGCTCTCCGCGCGGGCCTGCTCGGCGCGCAGATCGGCGCCCACGCCGACCTTCTCGTACAGCTGGGACGCCGCCCGGTACGCCTCGCGCAGCGCGGGGAGTGCGGGGCGCGGGCCGTCGTCCCCGGGCTCCGGGAGGTGCTCGGGGGCGCCGGCGATCTCCGCCCGTTCGGCACGCAGGGCGCGGGCGGTGCGGCGGGCGTCGTCGGCGGCGCGCTGGGCGGCCCTGCGGTCCTCGTCGGCGGCGCGGGCCCGCTCCAGGCAGACGGTGGCACGGGCCTCGGACTCGGCCGCCTCGTCGACGAGTTCGCGGAGCTTCACCTGCCAGCCCGCGCGTTCGCGGAGCCGGTACGCGAGCCCCGCGAGGGCGTCGGCGGCGCGGCGGGCCCGCTGGGCGGCCTCCTGGCGCTCCTCACGGACGCGGGCGGTGTCCGCGGCGGCCTCGTCCGCCTCGGCGCGCACCGTACGGGCCTCGGCGAGCTCGGCCTCGGCGGTCTCCGCCGCCGTGCGGGCGGTGTCCGCGGCCCCGGCGAGCTCGGCGAGCATTCCGGGCGGGCAGTCGGCCCGCCAGGAACCGATGCGGGCGGCCAGCGAACGGTCGGCGGTGAGGCGGGCCGCGAGGGTGCGGATGTCCTCGTCGCGGGTGGCGGTCCGGCTCCTGAGCGCCTGGCGCTCTTCGTCGGCGGCGAGTTCGTCGTGCATCGCCGGGTTCGGCGGGACGAGGAACACTCCTTCGGTGTTCGCCGCCGAACCGGTGCCGGCGGCGGGGACGGGGGCGAGCAGCGCGGCGGCGGTGCCGACGGCGACCGCGGAGCGCGGCAGCAGTGCGGCGCCGCTGAGGGCCTCGCGGGCGCGGGCGTGCGAGTCGGGGTCGGTGATGACCACGCCGTCGACGAGCTCGGGGCGGGCGGCGAGGACGGCCGCGTGGTCGGCGGGGTCGACGGCCTGGGCGAGGTAGCGCCAGCCGGGCAGCGCGGGGATGCCGTGCTCCCCGAGGTACTCGACGGTGGCGAGGACGTCGGGGCCGGGCGGCAGCAGTCCGCCGTCGCCGAGGGCGCCGAGGATGCGGGAGTCGTCGGCGGCCGCCGTGCGCAGTTCGAAGAGGCGGCGCTCGGCGGAGGCGATGGACTGGTCGAGCAGCTCACGCAGTTCGTCGGCGCTGCGGTCGAGTTCCTGGGCGGTGAGCGGCTGTTCGGGGGCGGTGGCCTGTTCGGCCGTGACGGTGTGTGCGCCGTGGGCCGCCTGGACGGGCCCGCCGGCCTCGCCCGGCCGGCCACCTGCTTCCGCTGTGGCCCGTAGGTCGGGGGTGGCCGGGCCGTTGTCGGCGTCGGTCCCGGTGTCCTCGGCGCCGTCCCGGTCCGTTCCGGCCGCGCCGCTGCGGGGGCGGGGCACGCCGGTGCCGTGGGCGGTGGGCAGGCCCAGCAGGTCGGCCAGCCGGTGGTCGGCGGCGATCGACTCGGTGGTCCTGAGCTCGGCCTCGTACGACTGTTCCGCGGCCTGTGCGGCGTCGGCGGCCCGCGCCGCCGCGAGTTCGGCACGGCTCTCGGCGGCCGCGGCTTCCCTGGCCACGTCGGCCGCCGAGCGGGCGGCCTGCCTGGCGGTGTCCCACGCGGCGACGGCGGACTGCTCCGCGTCGCTGGCGGCGAGGGCGGCGCGGGCCGGGTCGGCGTCCGGCGCGGTGTCGTCGAGCCAGCCGGCCCGTACCGCTTCCGCGGTCTCCTGCTCGACCTCGGCGAGGCGCTGGCGCAGGTGTCCGGCCTCGCTGCGGGCGCGCTGGGCCTCGGTGGCGGCGGTGGTGGCGTCCCGGTGGGCGGTCTCGCCCGCGCTCTGGAGGGTGTCGGAGCGCTCCTCCTCCTCGTTGGCCACGGTCTCGCCGGCCTCGGCGGCGGTGTGCAGTGCCTGTACGAGGTCGGCGGCGGCCTTGGCGCGGGCGGCGAGCGCGGGCGCGGCGTCCCGCTCCGCCTCGCGGATGGCGACGGCCACCCGGGCGGAGCGGTCGGCGGCGGCGCGGTGGCGCAGTACGGCCTCGGCGGCCTGCCAGGCGGAGTGCAGGGTGCGTGCGTCGACCAGTTCGCGGCGCTGGGCGGCGGCGCCCTTCTCCGCCGCGGTCAGGGCCAGGGAGGCATGCCGGTAGGCCAGTTCGGCGGCGATCGACGCGCTGCGGCCGCGGGCCTGTTCGGCCGAGGTGACGGTGTGCGCGGCGCCCGTCACCTGCTGGGCCAGTTCGGCGGTCCGGCCGCGTTCCTCGCGGGCGCGGGCGGAGAGCCTGCGGGCGAGCGTACGGGTGCGGCGTTCGGCGCCCGCATGGATGTCCCGGGCGCGGGAACGGGTGCCGGCGGCCTCCACGATCCGGCCGAGGAGATCGGCCGAGCCGGCCGTGAAGTCGCGCTCGGCGGTCAGTTCGGCGCGGCGGCCCAGCTTGTTACCGAAGCCGCTCACCAGGTCGGCGAGGCCGTCGGTGTCGCGGGTGTCGGTGACGGCACGGAGCAGCAGGTCGGTGAAGTCGGAGTCCTTCTTGACCGCGAAGAGGCCCGCCGCCTCGCCCTCGTCGGCGTTCATCTCGCGCTGGTAGCGGAAGAGTTCGGGGTCGAGCCCGAGGTCTCCGAGGTGTTCGTTCCAGCGGTCGTGGATCTCTTCCCAGTGCACATCGAGGTGCTGGTAGAACTTGCCCGCCTCGGTCAGGGCGTCGCGGAAGCCCTTCATGGTGCGCCGTCTGCCCTGCGCGCCGGAGACGCCTTCGGCTGGGCGGCGTACGGAGGTGGCCTCGGCGACCGGCAGGGAGTCCAGGCTGAGGCCGGGGCCGGGCCGGAAGGAGTACCAGGCCTCGGCGAACTTCCGGGGGTCGTTGGAGACCTGCCGGCCGCGCCATTCGCTGACCTTGCCGACGACCACGCACTCGCCGGTGAGGGTGTGCTGCCATTCCAGGGCGACATGCCCGCAGTCGTCGGCGAGCAGGAATTTGCGCAGCACACCGGAGCTGGCGCCGCCGAGGGTGTTGCGGTGTCCGGGCAGCATCACCGAGAAGATCAGCTTCAGCAGTACCGACTTGCCCCCGCCGTTCTCCAGGAAGAGCACGCCGGCGGGGGCGGGGCGGCGCGGCGGGCCGACCGGCTCCTCCTCGAAGAACTCCGCCTGGGCGGGCGCGGGGTTGGGCACGGGCTCGCCCACTGAGCGCAGGTCGAGCACGGTGTCGGCGTAGCGCGCACCGGCAGGCCCGATGGAGTAGAGGCGGACCCGGGACAGCTCGTACATGGCGGCGGACTCTCGTCGTTCAGGCAGCGGGAGGGAGAAGGCGGTGGTGGGGCGGGCCGGTCAGGCGTGGAAGGGCAGACCGGCGTCGGCGGCCAGCTCCAGGTCGTCGGCGTCGGGCGGCGGCAGCAGCGTCGCCGTGCCGTCGGTGACCGGTACGACTCCGAGTTCGAGCAGTTCGGCCATGGCGGCGCTGCCGGCCATGTCGCGGACCTGGAGCTGGTAGCGGGCGGTGGTGCGGAAGGCTCCGCCGGCGTCGTCGCCGGTGCGCTGGAGGAAGCCGGAGTCGGTGAGGAAGGCGACGGCCTTGCCGACGATGCCGGTGGTGGAGCCGGCCAGGCGGCGGGCGTCCTTCGTGGCTCCGGTGGAGCTGCGCCGGGCGTAGATCCGCCAGGCCGCTTCGAGTCCGGGGGCGTCGGTGGCCGGGTCGGTGTTGTCCCCGTGCTCCTCGGCGCGCTCCTCCAGGCGGTGGCATGCCTGGCGTACGAACGAGTCGACGCCGTTGACCGTGATCCGGCCGATGTAGGCGTCGTCGGCGAGGTCCTCGGGGCGGGGGAAGGCCATCGCGGCGACCGCGAGGTGCGCGAGCCCGTGCAGGAAGCGGTCGGCGGAGTCGGAGGAGGCGCGGCGGGCGTAGTCGCCCATGCGGACGGCGAATACCGAGTCCTCACCTGCGGTGACGGCCATGCCGGCCCGGGTGGACACCTCCAGGACGACCAGGCCGAGTCCGGTCGCCACGGCGTCGGCGAGCCGGGCGAACGCGGTCTCCTCCCGGTAGCGGCGGAGCAGGTCGGCGTATTCGGCGTCGCGGGCGGGCAGCAGCTTGGGCTGCAGGCCGAAGGCGACGAGCCGGGCGGCATCGGCCGCGTCGGCCGGGGTGACGGACGGCGTGGCCGCGGGAGCCGCCGGGTCGGCGGGGCCGGTGTCCTCGGTCGCGTACGCGGCGGTCGGCTCACTCCACGCGTCGGCGTGCTGTGCGCGGTGGTCGCTCACGACGGTCGCTCCTTGCTGCGGAAACTCTTCGGTACGGGGTGGGCGGCGGCTCTGGCGGGGGCCGTCCCGGGCGGCGCGGTCCGGTCCGGGGCCGTGGCAGGTGTCCCGGCGGGGGCCGGGCGGGTCGGTGTCCGCCGTGCGGTGCGGGCCGAGTGGGTCGATGCCCGCCGCGCGGTACGGGCCGTGCCGGTCGGCGTCCACGGCGCGGTGCGGGCGGCGTCGGTCATGACGCCTCCGTGCGGTCCGCGGCCATTCCGGCCGCGTCCAGCAGGGCCGTGCCGACGATCAGGTCGGCGCCGCCGAACTCCGGGTCGTCGAGCTGTGTGCCGTCGTCGACGGAGAACAGCAGCCGCTGCTCGCCCTGGCGGTAGGCGGTGCCGACGGGCGGGCTCGCGGCGTGCACCGCGAGGAGGGCGACGAGATAGGCCAGATCGGGATCGCCGCCGCGCCGGGCCTCGGTGAGCAGGCCCGAGAGCCGGCGCGGGGCGTCGTGCTCCAGGTCCAGGAGCTCCATGGCGCTCGCGAGCTGCTCCTCGCTGAACCTGCTGTCGTCGGGGGTGGCGATCAGGTCGGGTTCGGGCATCTCGGCGCCCAGGTGTTCCCGCTCCATGGGCGGGGTGAGCAGCATGTCGACCAGGTCGCCCACCCGTACCGACGTGGGGGTGCGCAGTCCGGTGCCGTGGGCGAAGAAGGCGTCGGTGACGCGGATCGCCTGTTCGACGGGGAGCGGCAGCAGCGGGGCGACCAGCTGGCCGTACAGGTCGAGGCCGGTGCGGGCCGTGGGGGTGGCGAACGCCTGCCGGTCCTGCTCGGCGCGGAACAGCGGCCCGGCCTCCAGCAGACGTGACTGGAGCTGGGTGTGGCGGCGGATGCAGTCCTTGACGATGTCCACGAGCTCGGCGGCGCGGCGCTTGTGCTCGGGCTCCTCCGCCTCGTCACGGGCCTTGCGGATGTTGGTGAGGATCGCGTTCTCGTGGCGGTAGCGGTCTGCCACGTGGTCCAGGGCTTCGGCGATCATGTCGGGCACCGCGTTGAGCCAGTCGACGGCGCGGACGTTGCGCCGGGTGGCCTCCAGGGTCTTGCGGAGGGTCTCCGCGTACTGGACGGTGCGGTAGCGGGCCTGTTCGGCGGCGAGCTGGGCGTCCGCGAGGCGGCCCCGGCTGATGAGGACCTCCAGCTTGACCTCGGCGGCGATCTGGGCGCTGGTCACGTCCGTGTCGAGGGCGCCCACCAGGACGTTGACCGCTTCGTCGGTGGCCCGGAGGTAGACGGTGCCGCCGTATCCCGGGACCTCTTCGATCAGCTTGAAGTCGTAGTCGCGGCGGACGTACACCCCGTCGGGGCCGAAGGTGCCGTACACGGCGCGGAATCCGCGGTCCACGCTGCCGACGTTGATCAGGTTCTCCAGCACCCAGCGGGCGACCCGTTCGTGCTCGGCCACGGGGCGGCGCGGGGCCTGGGCGGCGACCCGGGGCAGCAGTCTGGTCACTATCTGGTCGTGGTCGGCACCCGTGTCGAAGTCCATGTTGAGGGTGACGAGGTCGATCGCGGCGAGCGCGACCTCGGCCATCGCGTAGACCGTGTACTCACCGGCCAGATTCGCCTTGCGCACATCGAGATCGTGCAGCGGCGCCGTGCAGGCGAGCGCCCGCAGCCGCCGCGAGAGCCCCTCGTCGGCGGCCGGGCCCGGGGCGGGCCGCGGCCCCGCGCTGAGCTGGGGCGCAGCGTTGTCCGTGTAGGCAGGCGAAGTCACGCTGCACAGATTAGGTCCTCGGAGTGACAACGGTCGAAACGGCGCAGAAGCGACCCCCGGGGCCCGCCGTTGAGGCCTGCAATTGAGGCCCGTCGTTGAGGCCCGCCGTTGAGGCCGTCGTTGAGGCCGTCGTTGAGGCCGTCGTTGAGGCCCGCCGTTCGATCAGGGCGGGGGCCCGCGTCAGCCGGTGCGTTCCGTACGGTCGTCGTGGTCCGGCTCCGGGGTTCCGTAGCCCCCGCCGCCCGGTGTCCGGAGCACCAGTACGTCCCCGGGTTCCAGCTCGGCCGTGTCGCAGCCGCGCAGCGGGGTGGGTGCCCGGCCGTCCGGGTGCTCGATGTGCTGGTCGCCCGGTGCGCCGGGTCCGCCACCCGCCATTCCGTACGGGCGGACCCGGCGGTGGCCGGAGAGGAGCGCGACGGTGACGGGTTCCAGGAAGCGGATGCGCCGCTCCACGCCGCGGCCGCCGTGCCAGCGTCCGTCGCCGCCGCTGCCGTCGCGTACCCGGAAGCTCTCCAGCAGGACGGGGTAGCGCCATTCGAGGACTTCGGGGTCGGTGAGGCGGGAGTTGGTCATGTGGGTCTGTACGGCGTCGGCGCCGTCGAAACCGTCGCCCGCGCCGGAGCCGCTCGCCACGGTCTCGTAGTACTGGACCCGTTCGTTGCCGAAGGTGAGGTTGTTCATGGTGCCCGAGCCCTCGGCCTGGATGCCGAGGGCCGCGTAAAGGGCGCCGGTGACGGCCTGGGACGTCTCGACGTTTCCCGCGACGGTGGCCGCGGGGTGGACGGGCGCCAGCATGGAGCCTTCCGGGATGCGGACCTCCACGGGTTTCAGGCAGCCGCTGTTGAGGGGGATGTCGTCGTCGACCAGGGTCCGGAAGACGTAGAGCACGGCCGCCATGACCACGGATTTCGGCGCGTTGAAGTTGCCCGGCTGCTGGGGTGAGGTGCCGGTGAAGTCGACGACCGCGCCGCGGGCGGCCCGGTCCACGGTGAGGGCGACCTCGATGACCGCGCCGTTGTCGGTCTCGTAGCGGTAGGCGCCGTCGTGCAGTTCGGCGATGATCCGGCGGACGGACTCCTCGGCGTTGTCCTGTACGTGCCGCATGTAGGCGTCCACGGCGTCGGTCCCGAACTGTTCGGTCATGCGCCGGAGTTCGGCGATGCCCTTCTCGTTCGCGG
This sequence comes from Streptomyces sp. NPDC007164, assembly GCF_040634135.1. Taxonomy (NCBI): domain Bacteria; kingdom Bacillati; phylum Actinomycetota; class Actinomycetes; order Kitasatosporales; family Streptomycetaceae; genus Streptomyces; species Streptomyces sp. NPDC007164. Next base: position 15,940 of record NZ_JBEYFB010000055.1, on the reverse strand, counting down.
CGATCTGGGCGCGCAGGTCGGCAAGGTTGGCCTCCGGGTCGCGGGAGGGGTACGCGGCCGTGGTGAGAAGTTCGCGCGTCTCGTCCTCGCGGAACCTGCCGTCGCGCACCAGCAGCCGGTTGTCGAACAGCACCCCCTCCTCGTGGATGGTGCGGCTGAAGGCCGGCATGGAGCCGGGGGTGATGCCGCCGATCTCGGCGTGGTGTCCGCGCGACGCCACGAGGAAGCGCAGCCGCGGACGTTCACCGCCGGTCGTGTCGAACACCGGTGTCACCACGGTCACGTCGGGCAGGTGGGTTCCGCCGTGGTACGGATCGTTGATGGCGTACACGTCGCCGGGCCGCATCGTGTCACCGTTGCGCCGCAGCACCTCCTTGATGGACTCCCCCATCGAGCCGAGGTGGACGGGGATGTGCGGGGCGTTGGCGATCAGATTGCCGTCCGCGTCGAAGAGCGCGCAGGAGAAGTCGAGCCGCTCCTTGATGTTGACGGAGTGCGCCGTGTTCTCCAGGCGCACGCCCATCTGCTCGGCGATCGACATGAAGAGGTTGTTGAAGACCTCCAGCATGACGGGGTCGACGCGGGTGCCGACGGCGGTACGGTCCGGGCGCGGGCGGACCCTGGTGAGCACCAGATGGCCGGTGTCGTCGAGCACGGCCTGCCAGCCGGGGTCGACGACGGTGGTGGCGTCCGCCTCGGCGATCACGGCGGGGCCGGTCACGGTGTCCGCGGGCCGGAGGTCCGTGCGGCGGTGGAGCGCGGTGTCCTGCCATCGGCCGTCGGCGAACATCCGTACGGTGTCGTGCGGTCGGGGCCGGGTGCCGGGGCGGGGTGTGCGGTCGGCCCGGAGTGGCCGGTGCCGGCCCGCCGTTCCGGTCGCCTCGACCGAGACCGCCTCGACGACCAGGGGTTTGTCCATGGTGAACGCGTACCGTGCGCGGTGCTCGGCGGTGAACGCCGAGGTCATGGCGGATGGGGTGTCCAGGTCGACGGGCAGGCCGGAATCCGTACCGGCGTAGCGCAGCAGTACCCGGGCGTGTGTGCTGATCGCGCTGTCGGGGACGGCGTCGGCGCGCAGTTCGGCGCGGGTCCGGGCGGCCAGTTCGTCGCAGAGTTCACCGACCGCGGTCCGGGTCGCCTCGTCCAGTTCCGCCTCCACCGACTGCTCGCGCATCGCGGTGGCGTCGGCGAGGCCGATTCCGTACGCGGACAGCACACCCGCCAGCGGCGGTACGAGAACCGTGTCGATGCCCAGGGAGTCGGCGACGGCGCAGACGTGCTGGCCGCCGGCGCCGCCGAAGCCGGTCAGGGCGTAGCGGGTGATGTCGTGCCCCCGCTGCACGGAGATCTTCTTGACCGCGTTCGCCATGTTGAGCACGGCGATCTCCAGGAAGCCGGCGGCGGTCCCGGCGGCCGTGCGCCGGGTTCCGGTGGCGCGCGCCACGTCGTCGGCGAGCGCGTCGAAGCGTTCGCGGACCAGGTCCGCGTCGAGCGGGAGGTCTCCGTCCGGTCCGAACACGGCCGGGAAGTGCGCGGGCTGGATCCGGCCGAGCATCACATTGGCGTCGGTGACGGTCAGCGGGCCGCCGCGGCGGTAGCAGGCCGGGCCTGGGATCGCGCCCGCGGAGTCGGGGCCGACCCGGTAGCGCCGGCCGTCGAAGTGCAGGACCGAGCCGCCGCCGGCCGCGACGGTGTGGATGCTCATCATCGGGGCGCGCATCCGTACCCCGGCGACCTGGGTGCCGAGTTCGCGTTCGAACCCGCCCGCGTAGTGCGAGACGTCCGTGGACGTGCCGCCCATGTCGAAGCCGATGACCCGGTCGAATCCGGCCTGTTCGGAGGTGCGGGCCATGCCCACCACGCCGCCGGCGGGGCCGGAGAGCACCGCGTCCTTGCCCCGGAAGTGGGAGGCTTCGCGCAGTCCGCCGTTGGACTGCATGAACATCAGCCGGATGCCCTTCAGTTCACCGGCGATCTCGTCGACGTACCGGCGCAGGATCGGCGAGAGATAGGCGTCGACGACGGTGGTGTCGCCGCGCGGCACCAGCTTGATCAGCGGGCTCACCTCGTGCGAGCAGCTGACCTGGGTGAAGCCCGCCGCGCGGGCGGCGTCGGCCACGGCGCTCTCGTGTGCGGGGTGGCGGTAGCCGTGCATCAGGACGACGGCCGCGCTGCGCAGTCCGTCGGCGTGGGCGGCGCGCAGCCGCTCGGTGACCGCCTCCCGGTCCAGCGGTGTGACGACCCGGCCCCGGGCGTCGACGCGCTCGGGGACCTCGATCACCCGCTCGTAGACGGCCTCGGGCAGCAGGATGCGGCGGTCGAAGAGCCTGGGCCGGTTCTGGTACGCGATGCGCAGGGCGTCCCGGAAGCCCTCCGTGATGACCAGGACGGTCGGCTCGCCGCGCCGCTCCAGCAGGGCGTTGGTGGCGACCGTGGTACCGATCCGCACCGCGGCGACCCGGTCGGCGGGGACCGGGTCGGCGGGGCCGAGGCCGAGCAGCGCCCGGATTCCGGCCACGGCGGCGTCGCGGTAGCGGTCCGGGTCGTGGGAAAGCAGCTTGCGGGTGACCAGGTGCCCGTCCGGATCCCGGCCCACGACATCGGTGAACGTCCCGCCCCGGTCGATCCAGAACTCCCAGCGTCCCGTCATCCCTCCATACTGACCCGCGGCGCGGCCGACGGCCCGGACGGCGCGGCCCGTGCCCCCACCGTCCGGGCGTCGGCCGGCTGTACGGTGGCCGAGTGCTGCACGGCGGCCGGCTGTACGGCGGCCAGTGCGCGCCGCAGGGCCTCCTCGGCCCGTCGGGCGAGGCGGGCGCCGGTGCCGCACGCCCCGTGCCGCAGCTCCGCTCCGGCCGGGCAGAGCAGTTGGGGCAGCAGATCGGTGCTCCGGCGGGCCAGCCGGCTGGTGCCCGCGGTGACCAGCCGGAGCCAGAAGTCGAGGCGGCCCGGGAGCGGTCGGCGGGGGTCGAGCCCGGGGGCGGCGCCGAGCGCCAGCCCCCGGGCGGCCAGCAGCCGGTGGAAGCCCGCCGCGACCCGTACGGTGTCCGCGTTCGGCCGGGTGGAGCCGGTCGGGGCTCCACAGCGAGCGGTCCTCGACCCAGGCCCGGTCCGCCATGTGCAGATGGACTGCGCCGTAGCGTTCGGACAGGGCGTGGACCACGGCGTTCACCGCGGCCTGTCGCCGGGCCAGGGGTCTGCCCAGCGGTGCGGGGAGCCCGAGCACCGCGCCGGGGCCGGGCAGGCAGACGGTCAGGAGCACGGCGCCGCCCCCGGCCGGCAGTGCGCAGACCTCGTCCAGGCGCCGGGCGAGGAGCAGCAGGTCGAAGGTGCGGCGCAGGGTGTCGTTGACGCCGACGACGACGGAGGCGAGGTGCGGCCGGAACGCGGCTGCGGCCGCCGCCTGCCGGTCCCGGACGTCACCGGACTGCGCACCGCTCACGGCGAAGTTGCGGAACTCCACGCCCCGCCGTCCGTCCGCGACCCCCTCCGCGAGCAGCGCCGCCCAGCCCCGCAGGCCACCGGGGACGGGGTCGCCGACCCCTTCGGTGAACGAGTCCCCCAGCGCGGCGAACCGCACCGGGGACGGGTCCGGTGGTCCCGTCGCGCACAACTCGCGGGCGCCGCGCGGCACCGGGGCGGCCGTCGAGCCCGCCCCGGTCCGGCACACCCGCCGTGCCAGTGTCCCCCGGCCGGCCCACCAGGCCTGCCTCTCCCGGCAGACCCGCCACGCCTTCCTCCTCCGCCCCACCCGGCACACCCGCCACGCCTTCCTCCTCCGCCCCACCCGGCACACCCGCCACGCCTTCCTCCTCCGCCCCGCCCGGCACACCCGCCTCTCCCTGCGTACTCGCCCCGCCCGTCATGCCCGCACCTCGCGGATCCCGCCCCGGTCCGGCACCTCGTGGGCGGCCAGGAAGGCGGCCACCGAGCGGTCCCAGCCGAAGAGTTCGGCGCGTGCTCCGGCGGCGGCGCGGCGCTCGTCCGCCGGGCGGCCGAGCAGTTCGCGTACGGCGGCGGCGAACGCCTCGCCGGTGTCCTCGGCGGCCGCTCCGGCGCCGCCGATCACCTCCGGGAGCGCGAAGCTCGCGCTCACCACCACCGGGGTTCCGCACGCCAGTGCCTCCAGGGCCGACAGGCCGAACGTCTCGGCGGGACCGGGCGCCAGGCAGATGTCGGCCGCCGCCTGCAGATCGGCCAGGGTCTCCCGGTCCCGCACATGGCCCAGGAATTCGACCGGCAGCCGCTGTGCCCGCGCCCTGGCCTCCAGGCCCGCACGCAGCGGTCCGTCGCCCGCGACGACCAGCGCCGCCCGCACACCCCGACACCGCAGCGCGGCGAGGGTCTCCAGGGCCCGGCCGGGGCGCTTCTCGACCGAGAGCCGTGAACACAGCAGGATCAGCATGTCCCGGCCGTGCAGGTGCCTGACGCGCAGCACCGTGCTGCGGCGTTGCGGACGGCAGCGCCGCAGGTCCACGCCGAGCGGTGCCCGCACCACATTGCGGGCGCCGATGCGCCGGAACTCACGTTCCGCCCATTGCGTGGTGCAGACGATCCGGGTGTAGGCGTGGGCGCTGCGGGCGTTGAGGCGGTCGGCGGCGCGCCCGGCCGCACCGGCCGGGAGGCCCCAGGTGCGCAGCACTCCGTCGGCGGTCTCGTGGGAGACCATCACGGCGGGCACCCTGGCACGGCGCGCCCATTCGCCGGTCCAGCGCAGCGTGGTCCGGTCGGAGACCTCCAGCCGGTCGGGCCGCAACGTCTCCAGGAGGGGGCGGAGCCGGTTCCGGCCGGCCAGTACGCGGTAGCCGCCGCTGCCCGGCAGGACCGGTCCGGGGAGCGTGATCACCCGCCCCTGTTCCGTACGCTCGTCGCCGGGTCCGCTGCCGGGGACGACGAGTACGGGTTCGTGGCCGGCGGCGAGGTAGCCGCGGCCGAGTTCGTGCAGGGCGGTGCGCAGCCCGCCGGACGACGGGGTGATGAAGTTCGCCAGCCGGACGATGACCATTCGCTCTCCGCGGCCGTTCATGCCGCCACCGCCGTGCGGTCGCGGAGCACCTCGTCGTAGTGGTCCAGGAGTTGATCGCCCACCGCCTGCCAGGTCCGTCCCTCGACCGTGGCCCGGCCGGTGGCGCCGTAGGCGGCGGCGCGTGCGGGGTCGGCCGCGAGTGCGCCGACCGCGTCCGCCACGGCGCGGGCGTCGAGCGGGGGGACGAGCAGCCCGGTGCGCCCGTGGTCGACGAGGTCGAGCGGTCCGCCCGCCGCCGGGACGACCACCGGCAGTGCGCAGGCCATGGCCTCCTGCACCGTCTGGCAGAACGTCTCGTACGGTCCGGTGTGCACGAACACGTCCAGTGAGGCGAAGACCCGGGCGAGGTCGTCGCCGGTCCGGCGGCCGAGGAAGACCGCGCCGGGCAGGGCGGTCCGCAGCGAGGCTTCGCTGGGTCCGTCCCCGACGACCACGACCCGGACGCCGGGCATCGCGCAGGCCCCGGCGAGGAGTTCGACGTGCTTCTCGGGGGCGAGCCGCCCGACGTATCCGACGATCGTCTCGCCGCCGGGCGCGAGCCGGTGGCGCAGCGGCTCGTCCCGCAGCGCGGGCCGGAACCGTGCGGTGTCGACGCCTCGTGGCCAGAGCCGCACCCGGGGCACGCCGTGTCCGACGAGGTCGCGCAGGGCGGCGGTGGACGGGGCGAGGGTGCGGTCGGCTGCGCTGTGCACGGCGCGCATCCGGCGCCAGGCGGTGTTCTCGCCGGTGCCCAGGTAGGTGCGTGCGTAGCCGGCCAGATCGGTCTGGTAGACGGCCACGGCCGGCAGCCCGAGCCGGGCGGCGGCGGCCATACCCCGTGCGCCGAGCACGAACGGCCCGGCGAGATGGACGAGTTCGGCGCGGTGGGCGGTGAGTGCGGCGGTCAGCCGCCTGCCGGGGAGCGCGATCCGGACCTGTGGGTAGCCGGGCAGCGGGAGGGACGGGACGCGCACCACGGGGCAGGGGGCATCGGCTTCGGTGGTGTCGGAGGGGTCGCGGCGGGACGCGGTCGTCGTACCGGCCGGGGCCGGGGCCATGACGAGCGGCTCGTGGCCGCGGGCGACGAGATGACGGGCCGTCTGCAGGGTGCAGTGGGCCACGCCGTTGACATCGGGCGGGAAGGATTCGGTGACGATGACGACACGCATGCTCGTGTTGTCGCCACGCCGGGCGTGACCGGGCCGACTTGGATCTTTCCGCCCAGGGAACGTCCCATGAGCGTTTGAGCCGGGACGCGTGGCCCCGCCCGCCCGTTCGCGCCGCGCGCCCCCGACGCGCGTCGCTGTACCGTCCGGGTCAGGCCGCCGGGGTGTCGGGCCCGATCCTGCTGCGTACCGCCGTCTGCACCTCGGCCTCCTCGGCCGGGTCGGCGGCGAGGCGGCGGAGCCGTTCGGCGACCCTGATGTCGCCGGTCTCCGCGTGGAGTGCGGCGACCTCGCGGGTGGTCTCCTCGCAGTCCCACAGGCACTCGACGGCGAAGCCGGTGGCGAAGGAGGGGTCGGTGGCGGCCAGGGCGCGGGCCGCCCGGCCGCGCAGATGCGACGAGGACGTCTCCCGGTAGATGTGCCGCAGTACGGGAGCGGCACAGCCGATGCCCAGCCGTCCCGCGCCGTCGACGAGGGTCCACAGCCGTGGTGCGTCCGGTCCGTCGCCCCGTACGGCCTCGCGGAGTGCGCCGAGGACCAGGGAGGCGTCCTGGGCGCCGCCACGGCAGGCGAGCACCCCGGCCGCCGAGGCGCCGAGCGCGTCGGGCCGCCGGGCCCAGTTCCTGGCGCGGTCCACCGCCGCGTCGCCGCACATCCGCTCGAAGGCGGCGACGGCCGCGTCGGCGACGGTGCGCGAGGCGCTGACGGCTGCGGCCTCGATCAGGTCGAGCACGGCCGGGTCCCTGGCCTCGGCCAGGTAGTGCAGGGCGGCGCAGCGTGCGCCGTCGGGGCCGCTGCGGGCGGCCTCGACGATCGTGGGCCGGTCCTCGGGGCCCGCGACGGCGGTGAGACAGCGGGCGGCCGGCACATGGAGGGTGCTGCCGCGTTCGAGCCCCTGTTGGGCCCAGTCGAAGACCGCCTGGACGCTCCACCCCGGGCGGGGGCCGCCGGGGCGCATCTGGCGCTGCCAGCGGTCGAACGAGCCCTGTTCCGAGGCGGCTCGGATCCTGGTGCCGACCTCGTCGCGCGGGTCGTCCGCCCAGAGCCGCCAGGGGCGGGGCTCGTAGGCGTCCCGTACGGCGGCGGCCAGCTCTGCCGCGCCCTCCTCGGTGGCCGGGAAACGGCCGAGCACGGGTACGGCGAGGGAGCGGAGTCCCGCGTCGTCGTCGCGCAGGGCGAGTTCGTCGAGGGCCCAGGCCCAGTTGGCGCCGGTCGCGGCATACCGCCGCAGCAGGGCCAGGGCGTCGCCGCGTCCGTACGAGGCGAGGTGGCCGAGCACGGCGAGGGCCAGCCCGGTGCGCGAGTCGTCGGTGTCGAGGTGGTCGTCGGGATCGCACAGGTGCCGTTCGATCTCTTCGATGCCGCCGTCGAGGTCGAGATAGAGGCGTGCGTAGTAGAGGGAGCGGTTCTCCACCTGCCAGTCGTGACGCGGATCGCTCAGGACACAGTGGTTGAGAGCCGCCAGGGCCTCGGGGCGTGGTGCGGCGAGCGCGTGGAGCGTGCCGTCGCCACGGCCCCTCTGCAGCAGGCCGAGCAGGGTGCCGCTCGGCGCTATGAACGGATCAAACATGGAAAAAGCCTCACATCAAGCTGTCGACGCAACCGGGACTGTGCAGTTCCAAGTGCCGGGTGGGCACTACGCCGCGCAGCAACATGATCGGCCGACCGCCGTCTTCTGCTTGGTGTAGACCATCTTCCTCTGCCTCTCGTCGGTGGCCCGGAGCCGGGCCCGCGACGTCATGATGACCCAGCCATTTCGCCACCGCGACCACATTTACGGCGTACCCGGTCAGCGGGAACCGAAGAGTTCCAGCAGGTCGGCCTTGCCGAACATGCGGGCCGTGTCGACGGCGGAGGGCGTTCCGGCGGCCGGATCGGCCCCCGCGGAGAGCAGCGCCTCGACGACCCCGTCCTCGCCCTTGAAAACGGCCCCGGCGAGCGGCGTCTGGCCGCGGTCGTTGGCCCGGTCCGGGTCGGCGCCCCGGCCGACGAGCGCCGTGACCGCGGCGGCGTGACCGTGGTACGCGGCGAGCATCAGCAGCGAATCGCCCCGGTCGTTGGTGAGGTTCGCGGGGACACCCGCGTCGACGTACGCGGCGAGCGCCTCGGTCTCACCGCGGCGAGCGAGGTCGAAGACCTTCGTCGCCAGCTCGACCACCTCGGGATCGGGTGTTTCGCTCATCGGACGGACCGCCTTCCATCAACCGGTTTCACCGCTGTCGACCTGCCGGGGCGTACGCCGTGGGGGCCGTACGAGTGAATCGACAGGGTACTGCCCGGCCGGGCACATGACCCGGTCCACCCGTGGCAGAGGATCACGAATGGTGCGCCGGAACAGTACGCGACACCGGATGTACCGCCCCACCGGGACCGCACGGGCGGCCATTCAAGTGAAAATAATGACTTTTCACCCGAATGCAGCTTTTATCGTATGGATACTTCCGGTGAACCTGGAAGGACTCATGGTGACCGTCCCCCCAACCAGGAGAACCACTCATGATCCTGTCCATGTCAGGCGTCGTCATCCTCGGCATCATCGTCTTCCTGTTCTTCAGGAAGGACGGCCTCAAGGCCTCGCACGCCCTCGTCACCGCCCTGTTCGGCTTCTATCTGGCAGGCACCGCCATCGCACCGAGCATCACCGCAGGCGGCGCGAGTCTCGCCGGCCTCCTGGGCGGGATCAAGTTCTGACCCTCCGCGACCGCTCCCACCCCTTCAGGAGACCGACGTGGCCCGGCGACCACTCCCCCGCATTCTGAGCAGCGGCAGCGCTTCGATCACTCGCAGTCGCGAGTTCGCGCGCACGGCCGCCGACAACGCCACGGACGTCCTCCATCCGCTGATCACGATCACCCGTGGTCTGCGGCTGCTGGCCGCAGCCGGACGGCAGAAGTGGGCCGCGACGCCCAAGGACAGGCGTGGCCCCGCGCTGTTCATCGTCGCGGCCTGCGTCCTCGCGTTCGCACTCATGCCGTACGGGGGCCTGATCGCCCTGGTCACGGTGATGGGCGCCGCCGCCTGGGCGGGGCGGGAGCGGACCCCGGTGAAGACCGGCCCGGACGAGGCGGAGACCGCGCGGCTGCGGTCCCTGTACGAGGCGCTCGTGCCGTACTTCTCGGTGGCCGACGACCCAGGTCCGCTGTTCTGCCACGGCGGCGACTGGGAGAAGGCCTTCAGCGGCTACGAATTCGACGCCGACGGGCGGCTGACCCGCCTCCAGGTGACATATCCCGCCTATTTCACCGACAGCGAGGCCGCCTCCCGGGCCCGGATCGAGCAGCTGCTGCACGCCAAGTCCGGACGCGGCCGCGAGTACCACTTCGCCTGGGACGAGGAGGGCAACCAGCTCGTCATGAGCGTCCTCGGCGCCCTGCCCACCTCGATCGGCGCCCAGCGGTTCGTCACCGCCCCCGGCGAGACCGTACTGGGCTTCACCGACGGCGACGCGGTGCAGCGCACGGTCCCGGTGCACGACGGCGACGCCACCCGCGACGCCTCCCCGGTCGTCTGGCGGACCGGCGCCCGCTCCACCGAACCCCATCTGCTGGTGATCGGGCAGCCCGGCAGCGGCACCACCACCCTGCTGCGCTCCATCGCCCTCCAGGCGCTCCAGCACGGCGACATCCTGATCGTCGACGGCAGCGGAACCGGCGAGTACGCGTTCCTGACCGGGCGCGACGGCGTGCTGGCCGTGGAGTGCGGGCCGGCCGGCGCACTGGCCACCCTGGAGTGGGCCGCCCACGAGACGGAGCGGCGGCTGATCGCCACGAACCGGGCCCGGCAGTCCGGCCATCCCGTGCCGCAGGACACCAAGCGCCCGCTGTGGATCCTGCTGGACCGCCCCAGCGCCCTCGGCCACCTGGCCGCCGTCGACGGCGGAGCGGATCCCCAGGAGCTGCTCCAGGTGCCGCTGCGGCACGGCCGGGCGGCCAATGTCATCGTCGTCCTGTCCGACCAGTTCGACGGCCTGGACACCCTCGGCGAGACCGTACGCACGCACTGCCGGGCCCGGGTGGTGCTCGGCCACTGCTCCCGGGAACATGCGGAGTCGGTCCTCGGCACCGAGCCGCACACCACCCCCGCCCCCGACGTCCCGCCCGGCCGCGGCTACGCCCGGCTCGGCACCGCTCCGGTGCTCCGGCTCCAGGTTCCGGCCACGCCCGATCCGTACGACGAGGCGACCGGCGAGGCACAGCGGCAGGCGGTGCTCGGGCTGCTCCCCGAGCGGCAGGCACCGGTCGGGGCGGCCGTGCCGGACGGGACGGGCGTCCCCGAGCCGGCGCCGCCGCGCACCGTGACCGCGGCCGTGGCCGTCGAGGGCCTGACGCTCGGCGACTGATCGGAGCGGCACAAAGGGGTGCGGGGTGACCGACCGGTCACCCCGCACCCCTTTCTGTCCCGCCGGGCGCCGGATCAGGCGACGAACGTACGCGGCGCCTCGATCCCCGCGCCCGCCCCCGAGCCGACCAGCTGCGCCGCCGCCGCGAGCCGTACCGCCGCCTCGTCCGCGACCGGACCCGAGACCGTGAACGGCAGCCGTACGTACCCCTCGAAGGCGCCGTCGACCCCGAACCGGGGGCCGGACGGAACCCGGACCCCGACCCGCTCCCCGGCCACCGCCAGCCGGGAGCCGGAGAGGCCGCCGGTCCGCACCCAGAGCGTCAGGCCGCCGCACGGCACCGAGAACTCCCAGTCGGGCAGCTCCCGGCGGACCGCGGCGACGAGCGCGTCCCGGTTCTCCCGCGCCTGGTCGCGCCGGACCTGCACGGCCTCCTCCCAGCCGCCGGTGCGCATCAGCCAGTTCACGGCGAGCTGTTCGAGGACCGGCGTGCCCATGTCGGCGTAGGCGCGGGCGGCCACCAGACTGCGGATCACGTCCGGGGCGGCGCGCACCCAGCCGATCCGCATGCCCGCCCAGAATGCCTTGCTCGCCGATCCGACGGTGATCACGGTGGAGCCCGCCGGATCGAAGGCGCAGACCCGGCGCGGCATCCGTACGTCGGGGTCGAGGCAGAGCTCGTTCATGGTCTCGTCGACGACCAGGACCGTGCCGGCGGAGCGGGCCGCGTCCACCAGCTCGCGCCGCTGGTCCTCGCCGGCCAGCGCGCCGGTGGGATTGTGGAAGTCGGCGACGACATAGGCGAGCCGCGGTGCCGCGTCCCGGAGCACCTGGCGCCACCGGTTCATGTCCCAGCCGCCGAGCCCCTCCTCCATCGCCACCGGCACCAGCCGGGCGCCCGCTTCCCGCATCAGCTGCAGGATGTTGGCGTAGCTCGGGGACTCCACCGCGATCCGCTCGCCCCGGCCCGCGAAGAGGTGGCAGATCGCGTCGATCGCCCCCATCGCCCCGGTGGTGACCATGATCTGTTCGGGCATGGTCGGGATGCCGCGTCCGGTGTAGCGGTCGGCGATCATCTGCCGCAACGCGGGCAGTCCCGCCGGGTAGTCGCCGTGGGTGTGGGCGTACGGCGCGAGCTCCTCGATGGCGCCCTGGACCGCCCGGGTCAGCCACGGTTCGGGGGCGGGCAGCGAGGCGCAGCCCAGGTCGATCATCGAGCCGAGCGACTCCGGGGGCAGCGGCTCCAGGCCGCGTGCGGGCAACGGGTTCCCGGCGGGCACCGCGGTCCAGCTGCCGGCTCCCCGGCGGGACTCCAGGAACCCCTCGGTCCGCAGCGCCTCGTACGCGGCGGCGACGGTGGTGCGGCTGACGGAGAGGGCGAGCGCCAGTTCACGTTCGGCGGGGAGCCTGGCGGCGACGGGCACCCGGCCTTCGAGGACGAGCAGACGGACCCCGTCGGCCAGCGCACGATAGGCGGGCGGCCGGCGGGCACCCGGTCCGGCGGGCCGGGGCTGCTGGGCCCGGAGCTGCCGGGCGAGCTGGGCCGCGCCCACTGCCGAAGTCCACTGAGCCATGGAAATCAGTCCACCTTCCTCGGATTGGCCATAGTTGGCAGCCAATCCCCTGCCACAGAGTGACATGCGGCAGTCCACTTCCACCACACCAGGGGGCACCCCTTGTCCATCGCAGCCGTCCCTCGCGGGGCGCACCTCACCCGACGGCTGATCCAGCTGTACGTCGGTCTCGCGCTCTACGGGGCGAGTTCGGCGCTGCTGGTCCGCGCCGGTCTGGGGCTCGAACCCTGGGGCGTACTGCATCAGGGGCTCGCCGAGCGCACCGGTCTGTCCATCGGGGTCGTCGCGATCATCGTCGGCGCCGCCGTGCTTCTGCTGTGGATCCCGATCAGGCAGCGTCCGGGCCTCGGCACGGTCTCCAATGTCTTCGCCATAGGCATAGCCATGGACGGCACGCTCGCCCTCGTGCCCGACGTGCACGGCCTCACCGCCCGGATCGCCGTGATGATCGCGGGGATCCTGGTCAACGGCGTCGCCACCGGGCTGTACATCGCGGCACGGTTCGGCCCCGGTCCGCGTGACGGGCTCATGACCGGGCTGCATCTGCGTACCGGCCGCTCCATCCGGCTGGTGCGGACGCTGATCGAGGTGGCGGTCGTGGCGACCGGCTTCGCACTCGGCGGCTCCCTCGGGGCGGGCACGGTCGTGTACGCACTGGCCATCGGCCCGCTCGCCCAGTTCTTCCTGCGTTTCTTCGCGGTCGGCGGGAAGCCGGCCACGGAGGCGGGGACCGACGCCGAAGTCACGGAGACCGGAGCCGACGCCGAAGTCACGAAGGCCGGGGCCGACGCCGAAGTCACGAAGGCCGGGGCCGACGCCGAAGTCAGGGAGACCCGGACCGGGACCGGCGCCGAAGACGCAGCCGGGGAGAGCGCCGACGTCGCGCCCGCGCCGGACAACGGCGGTACCACCGTCGCCGCCCGGACACCGGAGCAGGCCATACTTCCGCAGTGACCTCAGTACGCCACCCCTATCTGGACCATCCCGCAACGATCCCCTTCGCCCATCGCGGCGGTGCGGCGGACGGGATCGAGAACACCACGGCCGCGTTCCGCCGGGCCTCCGACGCCGGGTACCGCTACTTCGAGACCGATGTGCACACCACGTCGGACGGCCGTCTGGTCGCCTTCCACGACGCCACCCTGGACCGGGTGACGGACGCCCGCGGCCGGATAGCCGAGCTGCCGTGGAGCGAGGTGCGGCAGGCCCGGGTGGCGGGCCGGGAACCGCTGCCGCTCTTCGAGGAGCTGCTGGAGACGTTCCCCGGTGCCCGCTGGAACGTCGACATCAAGGCCGGGCCCGCCCTGGTCCCGCTGGTCGAGCTGATCAGCCGGACGAACGCCTGGGACCGGGTGTGCGTCGGCTCCTTCTCGGAGACCCGGGTCGCCAGGGCGCACCGGCTGGCGGGCCCCCGGCTCGCCACCTCCTACGGCGTCCGGGGCGTGCTGGGCCTGCGGCTGCGCTCGTATGGAATACCGGCGGCGCTGCGGGCCGGCGCGGTCTGCGCGCAGGTGCCGGAGAGCCAGAACGGCGTCCGGGTGGTCGACCGGCGCTTCGTGCGCGAGGCCCACTCGCGCGGGCTCCAGGTGCACGTCTGGACGGTGAACGAACCGGAGCGGATGGCCGCGCTCCTCGACCTCGGTGTGGATGGCATCATGACCGATCACATCGAGACGCTGCGCACGGTGTTGAGCGGGCGGGGAGCCTGGGCCTGATGCCGGTCGTGCGACGTCTTCACGGGGAGAGACGAGGGGGTGCGGGTTGAGCGCCGAGACCGCGGAAACCGCTGGGCCGACGGAACCGACAGCGGATGCCGGCGAGGCCGCGAGCCGCAGACGCGAACAACGCGGCTGGTATTTCTACGACTTCGCCTGCTCCGTCTATTCGACGAGCGTCCTGACGGTCTTCATCGGCCCCTATCTCACCTCGACGGCCAAGGCGGCCGCCGACGCCGACGGCTTCGTGCACCCGCTCGGCATCCCGGTCCGCGCCGGATCGCTGTTCGCCTACGCGGTCTCGGTGTCGGTGGTGGTCGCGGTGATCCTGATGCCGATCGTGGGCGCCGCCGCGGACCGTACGGGGCGCAAGAAGCCGCTGCTGGCGGCCGCCGCCTACACAGGAGCCGTCGCGACCGCGGGCATGTTCTTCCTGGACGGCGACCGCTATCTGCTGGGCGCCTTCCTCCTGATCGTGGCGAACGCCGCGATCTCGGTGTCGATGGTGCTCTACAACGCGTACCTGCCGCAGATCGCCGGACCGGAGGAGCGGGACGCGGTCTCCTCGCGCGGCTGGGCCTTCGGATACACCTCGGGCGCCTTCGTACTGATCCTGAACCTGGTCCTGTACACGGGCCACGACTCCTTCGGCCTGTCCGAGTCCGACTCGGTACGGATCTGTCTCGCCTCGGCGGGCCTGTGGTGGGGTGCCTTCACGATCGTGCCGCTGCGCAGGCTGCGCGACCGGAACGTGGCACCGGACGGCGAGGGGGCCGTCGGTTCGGGGTGGCGGCAGCTGATGGCCACCCTGCGCGACATGCGCCGCCATCCACTGACGCTGTCCTTCCTGCTGGCGTACCTGATCTACAACGACGGCGTGCAGACGGTGATCTCGCAGGCCTCGGTGTACGGCTCGGAGGAGCTGGACCTCGACCAGACGACGCTGATCACGGCGGTGCTGCTGGTGCAGATACTCGCGGTGGCCGGAGCCCTGGGGATGGGCCGGCTGGCCCGGGTGTACGGCGCGAAGCGCACGATCCTCGGTTCGCTCGTCGTCTGGACGCTGATCCTCGTCGCCGGGTATTTCCTCCCCTCCGGGGCGCCGGTCTTCTTCTACGCGCTGGCGTCGGCGATCGGCCTGGTGCTGGGCGGCAGCCAGGCGCTGTCGCGCTCGCTCTTCTCCCATCTGGTGCCGCGCGGCAAGGAGGCCGAGTACTTCTCCGCGTACGAGATGAGCGACCGTGGACTGAGCTGGCTGGGGCCGCTGGTGTTCGGGCTCGCGTACCAGCTGACCGGCAGCTACCGGGACGCGATCATCTCGTTGGTGATCTTCTTCGTGGTCGGTTCCGTACTGCTCGCGAGGGTGCCCGTCCGGCGGGCCGTGGCGGCCGCGGGCAATCCCGTTCCGGAACGGATTTAGACGTTGAAGTGAAAGGCCGGTAGTGTACGCCTTTGGCCTGCCCGGAGGACCGTTACTGCGAGCGGAAGAAGCCGAACTGTTGGGTGACAACTTCCGCCAGATGTGACAAACCGGGCATCGCTGGGTACTTGAAACCCTGGGAAACCTGAAAAAGCAGCGGCACGACGGGCGACGCATGACCGGCAACGGGAATCTTTACCGCCGACCGGACGTTGACCGGATGACGACGACAGCGACACCTGTCCTGTGGGCGACAAGCCCGGGAGGCACGATTCATGAGTGAGCGAGCTCTCCGCGGCACGCGACTCGTGGTTACCAGCTACGAGACGGACCGCGGCATCGATCTGGCCCCGCGCCAGGCGGTGGAGTACGCATGCCAGAACGGACATCGATTTGAGATGCCGTTCTCGGTAGAGGCGGAAATTCCGCCGGAGTGGGAGTGCAAGGCGTGCGGCGCCATGGCACTCCTGGTGGACGGGGATGGCCCCGAGGAGAAGAAGGGCAAGCCTGCGCGTACGCACTGGGACATGCTCATGGAACGGCGCACACGCGAGGAGCTTGAGGAAGTGCTCGCCGAGAGGCTGGCGGTTCTGCGCTCCGGAGCCATGAACATCGCCGTACACCCGCGGGACAGCAGGAAGTCTGCCTGACCGCGTAACAACACCCGAGTACGACAGAGCCGCGGGCGGGGGGCGGGCGAGGGTGTGAGAAGTCCGCTCGC